>CADCTD010000064.1 GCA_902805545.1 uncultured Craurococcus sp.
GCCGCGGCGGCGAGCGGAGCCGCGGTGGCACCGGCGAGCAACTGGCGGCGCGTGGCGCGCATCCGTCCTCCTCCTCCCTGTTCGTTCAAGCGCGGAACTCCATCTTGTCCGTGCCCGAGTAAAGGGCCGCGACCTGCCGCTCCATCGCGGCGCGGTGAGCGGCCAACGCCGCCTCGTCCCTGTCCGCCCGCGGCGCGGGCTCCAGCTCGTAGTGCCGGCCGGTGTCGCGTCCGCGCACCAGCGTAGCGGAGTCGCGCACCTTGAGCTGGTGGACGTGCGGCGGGATGTACCGGATGGCCAAGCCGATGCGGCGGCCGCCCGTCGTGTTGGGCCCGCTGTAGTGCGCCAGCTTGACGTGGTGCAGCGACATCTCGCCGGCCTTGAGCGGCACCCGCACCGCCTTGCCGGCGTCCACCTCCACCGCGATCTCCTGGCCGCGCGAGAGCAGGTTGTGCTCGTGGAAGGTGTCGGCGTGCGGCAACTGGCCCATGCGGTGGCTGCCCGGGATGAACTCCATGGCCCCGCTTTCCACCGGCGCGTCGGAGAGCGCCACCCAGGCCGTCACCACGTCGTCCGGGTCCAGCCCCCAATAGGTCGCGTCCTGGTGCCAGGAAACGTAGTCGGGGGTGCGCGGCTCCTTGATGAAGAAGTTCGTGGTCCAGCAGAGGATGTCGGGTCCGAGCAGATCTTCGACCGCGTCGAGGACGCGCGGGTGCCGGACCAGGTCAGCGGCCCAGGTGAAGAGCAGGTGCACCTTGTGGCGCATGTTGCTGCTGATCGGGCCACCGGCCTCGGCCTCGTAAGCCTCCAGCGCGCCGCGGAAGCGCCGGACCTCGGCGTCCGTCAGGACCCGCACGGGGAAGTGGAAGCCGTCCCGCCAGAACGCGGTTATTTCGGCGTCCGACAGCAGCTTGGGCATGCCGTTCCTCCCGTCCCCGCTGTGCTGCCGCGGGATTGATATGCTATTGAGACACCACTGTCGCTGCAGGTTGCGCCCGCTGTCAACGGCCTCCTTCCGCGGCCGCGACGTTGCGCGCGGCCGCGCCCGGCGCCACATCGGTCTTATGCCCGACACCGTTTCGAGCCGTCGCCCGCCTCCCTCCGCCGCGCGGCGCGGCGTCGCCGCCCGTCGCCGCTCGCCGCCCCCCGTTGCCGGCGAGACGCTGACCGAGCGGGCCTACCGCGTGCTGGAGGAAGAGATCGTCACGCTCGCGCTCTCGCCGGGCGAGGTGGTGAGCGAAGCACTGCTTTCGGGCCGGCTCCGCATCGGCCGCACCCCGATCCGCGAGGCGCTGCAGCGCCTCGCCCGCGAGCGCCTGGTCCGCATCCTGCCGCGCCGCGGTATCGTGGTGGCCGCCGTGGACGTGCGCGAGCAGTTGCGCCTGCTGGAGGTGCGGCGGGAGATCGAGCGCCTTTTGGCGCGCGCCGCCGCGCGGCGCGCCGACCCCGGCCAGCGCGACCGCTTGCGCGCGGTCGCCGACAGAATGGGCCGCGCCGCCACCGACGGCGACGAAACCGCCTTCCTGCGCCTCGACCGCGAGTTGAACCTGCTGGTGGTCGAGGCGGCGCGCAATGAGTTCGCCGCCGCGGCCATGGCCTTGATGCACGGCCTGTCCCGGCGCTTCTGGTTTATCCACTGGCGCGAGAGCGCGGACCTGCCCGAGGCGGCGCGGGCGCACGCCGCCTTGGCGCGCGCCGTCGCGGAAGGTCAGCCGGAGCCGGCCGCCGCCGCCTCCGACCGGCTGCTCGATTACATCGAGGCGTTCACGCGCGCGACCGTGAGCGCCGGGGCCTGAAGAAACCCGGCCTCGGGGCCGCGTCTCGCGCGCGCTCGCCCGGCGGCGGAAATCGACGCCTTTCACCCTTGCCTCACTGACCGGACAACTGATATATCAGAACGGCAAAATCGAACACCAGGGAGGTCGCCATGGAACTCGCCGCAACCGGCATGACGGACCGCCAGCGGCGCTACCGGGCCAACTACCGGGAGCGCGTGGCGGGCTGGTACAACGGCTGGCTGCACGTCTTCATCATTTACGCGATCGGCTTCACCGCGCTCTACGTCTACCTCTCGA
>CADCTD010000065.1 GCA_902805545.1 uncultured Craurococcus sp.
CGCCAGGACCTTGGTGATCGCCGCCGTCAGCGACGTCTTGCCATGATCCACATGCCCGATCGTCCCAATGTTGCAGTGCGGCTTGTTCCGCTCAAACTTCGCCTTCGCCATTGCCCGGCTCCGCTATCCCGTACTGGTCATGTCGCTTGCCCGAGGCCCGTCCGGCGGACAAGGGGGCCGCCGCCTGATCACCCCCGCACAACTGCGCGGGATATGGGCATAATTCTCGGCAATACCAGCCAGCACCCTTGCCGGTCGGCGCGGCTGGCCCTATCAGGAAGCGTGAGCGGGGTCAACGCCGGGCGGCGTTCCGGCCTTGTTCCGCATGCGGACGTAGCTCAGCTGGTAGAGCGTCAGATTTCCAATCTGAATGTCGCGAGTTCGAACCTCGTCGTCCGCTCCAGCTAGAGGCCCGGCCGCCCCAGCCAGTACCCCAGCGCCACCGCGCCGAGGCAGAGCAGGACCGAAACCCCGATATTGGCCAGCGCCAGCTCCACCCGCCCCTTCTGGAGCAGCTCCAGCGTCTGCAGGCTGAAGGAGGAGAAGGTGGTGAAGCCGCCGCAGAGCCCGACCATGACGAAGGCCCGGATCTCGGCCGGCACCGCCCAGCGCCCCTCCATCGTCAGCGCCCCGAACCAGCCGATGACGAAGGAGCCGAGGATGTTGACCAGCGCCGTCGCCCAGGGGAAGACCGGGCCGAAGAGCGGGAAGGTCGCCAAGACGAGCCAGTAGCGGGCCAGGCCGCCGAGCGCGCTGCCGAGGGCCACCCAGGCATAGGTCATCAGGCTCCTCCCCCCCCGCGACGGGGCTTGGCCAGGCTCGCGCTGCCGTAATATGGAAGCGGCTCCCCGGAGGAAAGCTTCGATGCCGCAATACCGCTCCCGCACCACCACCCATGGTCGCAACATGGCCGGCGCCCGGGGCCTCTGGCGCGCCACCGGCATGAAGGACGGGGATTTCGGCAAGCCCATCATTGCGGTGGTCAACAGCTTCACCCAGTTCGTCCCCGGCCACGTCCACCTGAAGGACCTCGGCCAGATGGTCGCGCGGGAGATCGAGGCGGCGGGCGGCGTCGCCAAGGAATTCAACACCATCGCGGTGGATGACGGTATCGCCATGGGGCATGACGGCATGCTCTACAGCCTGCCCTCGCGCGACCTGATCGCTGACAGCGTCGAGTACATGGTCAACGCGCATTGCGCCGATGCCATGGTCTGCATCTCCAACTGCGACAAGATCACGCCGGGCATGCTGATGGCGACCATGCGCCTCAACATCCCGACCATCTTCGTCTCCGGCGGGCCGATGGAGGCGGGCAAGGTGGTGCACCGGGGGCAGAAGCGCTCGGTCGACCTGATCGACGCCATGATCGTCGCCGCCGACCCCGATGTGACGGACGAGGAGGTGGCGGTCATCGAGCGCTCGGCCTGCCCGACCTGCGGCTCCTGCTCCGGCATGTTCACCGCCAATTCGATGAACTGCCTGACCGAGGCGTTGGGCCTCGCCCTGCCCGGCAACGGCACGATCGTGGCAACCCATGCCGACCGCCGCCAGCTCTTCCTGGAGGCGGGGCGGAAGATCGTCGAGATCACCCGGGCGCATTACGAGACGGAGGATTTCTCCGTTCTGCCACGCAGCATCGCCGGCTTCGCCGCCTTCGAGAATGCGATGACGCTCGACATCGCCATGGGCGGCTCCACCAACACCGTGCTGCACCTGCTGGCGGCGGCGCATGAGGGCGGCGTCGGCTTCACCATGCGCGAGATCGACCGGCTCTCCCGCCGGGTGCCGGTGCTCTGCAAGGTGGCGCCCTCGGTCGCCAATGTGCATGTGGAGGATGTCCACCGGGCGGGCGGCATCATGGGCATCCTCGGCGAGCTGGACAGGGCGGGTCTGCTCGACACCTCGGTCAGCCGGGTCGATGCGCCGAGCCTCGCCGAGGCGCTGGCCCGCTGGGACGTGCAGCGCACCGCCGATGAGAAGGTCCGGCATTTCTACCAGGCGGCGCCGGGCGGCGTTCCGACCACGGTCGCCTTCAGCCAGGGCGAGCGCTGGGAAAGCCTCGACACCGACCGCGCCGGCGGCGTCATCCGCGACAAGGCGCATGCCTTCTCGCAGGATGGCGGTCTCGCCGTGCTCTACGGCAACCTCGCCGAGGAGGGCTGCATCGTGAAGACCGCCGGCGTCGATGCCGCCATCCTCACCTTCGCCGGCCCGGCGCGGGTCTTCGAGAGCCAGGATGCGGCCGTCGAGGGCATCCTCGGCGGCACGGTGCAGGCGGGCGACGTGGTGCTGGTGCGCTACGAGGGGCCTCGCGGGGGCCCGGGCATGCAGGAGATGCTCTACCCGACGAGCTACCTGAAGTCGAAGGGGCTCGGAAAGGTCTGCGCCCTGGTGACGGATGGGCGCTTCTCCGGCGGCTCCTCGGGCCTGTCCATCGGCCATCTCTCGCCCGAGGCGGCGGAGGGCGGGCTGGTCGGCCTGGTCGAGGATGGCGACCGGATCGAGATCGACATCCCGAACCGGCGCATCCATCTCGCCGTCCCGGATGCGGTGCTGGCCGGGCGCCGCGCGGCGATGGAGGCCAAGGGTGCCGCAGCCTGGCAGCCGGCACGGCCGCGCAAGCGCCAGGTCTCGACCGCGCTGCAGGCCTATGCGGCGATGGTGACCAGCGCGGCGCGCGGCGCGGTGCGCGACCTGAAGGGCCTGCGGCGGGTTTAGCCCCGGGCCGGGGCGTCCGCGCTTCTGGCGTCCAGCCCGTCGAAGCCGATGGCGGGCAGCGGGGTGTGGCCAGAGAGGCCGGCAGGGTGGCGGCGAGGCCGATGGCGGCGCGCGGCCCCCCTACCCGGCCGCGTAGCGGTTGGCCGGCATCGGCACGCCGAGATTCTCCCGCAGGGTCGCCCCCTCGTACTCGGTACGGAACATCCCGCGCCGGCGCAGCTCCGGCAGCACCAGCTCGACGAAATCGTCGAGGCCGACCGGCAGCACCGGCGGGCATATGTTGAACCCGTCCGCCGCGCCGGCTGCGACCCATTCCTCCATGTCGTCGACGATGCGCTCCGGCGTGCCGACCAGCACGCGGCCGCCGAGGCCGGCGGCGATGCGGCTGTAGAGCTGGCGGATGGTCAGGTTCTCGCGCCTCGCCAGCTCGAGCGCCATGCGCGCCATGCTGCGGATGCGCGGGTCCTGTGGCTCCGGCACCGGCCCGTCCAGGTCATGGCCGCTGAGGTCGCCCATCTGGCCGTAGAGGTAGGAGAGGCCGAGCTCCGGCGCGACGAGCTCGTTCAGCTGGTCGAGCTTGGCCTGCGCCTCGGCCTGGGTGCGGCCGATGAAATAGGTGACGCCGGGCATGACCTTGAGGTCGTCCCAGCCGCGGCCATGCTTGGCGAGGCGCCCCTTGAGGTTGGCGTAGTAGTCCCGCGCCGCCTCCAGCGTATGCGAGGCGGAGTAGACGACATCGGCGCTGCGCGCGGCGATCTCGAGCCCCTGCTCCGAGGCGCCGGCCTGCACCAGGATCGGCCTTCCCTGCGGCGTGCGGGCGACGGTCAGCGGGCCGCGCACCTGGAAGTGCCTGCCCTTGTGGTTCAGGACATGGAGCTTCGACTGGTCGAAGAAGATGCCGCTGGCCTTGTCGTGCAGCAGGGCATCGCCTTCCCAGCTGTCCCAGAGCCCCTTCACCACCTCGACGAATTCGGCGGCGCGCTCATAGCGCAGGTCGTACGCCATATGCTGGTCGCGGTTGAAATTCCACGCCTCCGCCTCCGACCAGGAGGTGACGATGTTCCAGCCGGCGCGGCCGCCGCTCAGATGGTCGAGCGAGGCCCATTTGCGGGCGATGTGGAAGGGCTCGTTGTAGGTGGTGGAGGCGGTGGCGACGAGGCCGATGCGGCTGGTCAGCCCGGCCAGCGCCGAGAGCAGGGTCAACGGCTCCAGCTCCGCCGTCTGGTGCGAGCGGCAGAGCGCGCCGGGCGGGTCGTCCCGGGTGCGGAGGCCGATGCCGTCGGCGAGGAAGAGCATGTCGAGCTTCGCCGCCTCCGCCGTGCGGGCGATGCGGAGGAAGTGGCCCAGCTTCGAGGCGGCGCCGGGATCGGCCTCCGGGTGGCGCCAGGCGGCGGCGTGGTAGCCGAGATAGCGCATCGAGAGGCCGAGCTTGATGGGCTTGCGGGTGCTCATGCGGGTCCTGCCTCGCTGCCGGCGGGCATGATGCGCCATGGGGCAGGCCGCGCAAGCGCCGGGCGCGGGGCTTCCCGGCAGCCATTGCGGTCGGGCGCCTGCGGGAGGACAGTCCAGGCCAACAAGATCATGGGGAACGTCATGGCCATGAAACGCATGGTGCTGGAGCTCGGCATGGGCACCGATATCCGCGGCGCCGACTACACCAAGGCCGCGGTCAGGGCGCTGCGCGACGCGCTCTGGCGCAACTCGCTCACCATCACCCATGCGCTCGGCCTGCATGCCGACGCCATGGAGGTGGAGGTGCGGATCGGCGTGCCGAAGCCCGACCAGGTGGACAAGGAGGCGGTGCTCGCCGTGCTGCCGCATGGCACGGGGCGGGTGACGGTGGTGGAGGGCGGGCTCGAGATCCCGGACGAGGCGGGCACCGGCAGCACCGTCATGGCCCATGCCGCCGCCATCGTCCGGCTCGACCTGCCGGAGCGGCCGGCGTGACGGCGCGGCGCGTGATCCTGGAGATGGGTGCCGGCAACGACCTGCATGGCCGCGACTACACCAAGGCGGCGCTGCGGGCGGTGCAGGATGCGTTGCACCACTCCTCCCTGGCCATGCTGCGCTCGCTGAAGGTCGACCCCGAGACCATGCTGGTCGATGTCACCATCGGCGTGCAGCAGCCGGAGCGCGTCGATGCCGAGCAGGTGCGGGCCTCGCTGCCGCATGGCATCGTCAGCGTGCGGGTGGTGAAGGGCGGGCTCGACGTGCCGGACGATGCAGGCGCCGACGCCGCGGTGATCGCCAGCGCCGCCATCGCCGTGCGGCTCGACCTGCCCTGATGGTTCGGTGCCATGCCGAGACGTCATGCCTCCGCCGCGGTTACCGCCTGTACATCTGGGCTTCCTTTGAGTAAAAGCGCGCCATGCCCGCCTTTAAAACCGATAATTTCAATGACCGTCTGAGTGCCGCTGCCAAAGCCCGCCAGGCACTGATGGACCGCTTCCGCAACCAGCCGAAGCCCGATGACCCCGTGGTGCAGCAGCGACTGGCGGAGCAGAAGGCAATCGCCGAGGCCCGCGAGGCCCGCATCGCCGAGCGCAAGGCCGCGAAGGAAGCCGAACTCGCCCGCCTGGCCGCCGAGGCAGCCGCCCGCAAGGCCGAGCAGGACCGGCTCGCCGCCGAGGCCCGCCAGCGCGCGATCGAGGAAGCGGCCCGCCGCGCCGAAGAGGCCCGCGCCCTTGCCCTTGAGAATGCGGACCGCGAGACGCGCGCCCAGATTCTCGACAACGAGAAGCGCGAGCGCGCCCTGGCGCTTGCCGCCGAGCAGAAGGCGGCGCGCGATGCCCGCTACGCCGCCCGCAAGGCCCGCAAGAAGTAGGCGCTACTCGGCTGCCGCCGCCGGCATCGCGCCGGCGGAAAGACGGAAGCCCTCATAGCCCTTCGCCGCGATCTCCGCGCATTTCTCCCGGTAGGTCCCGACGCCGCCGATATAGGGCATGAAGACCCGCGGCTTGCCCGGCACGTTGGCGCCCATGTACCAGGACGCCGCCTGCGGGTAGAGCGTGCGGTCGGCAACCTCGTTCACATGCGCGACCCAGGCCTCCTCGGCCTCCGGCATCGCCTCGATGGTGGTGAGGCCGCGGCTGCGCAGATGGGCGAGGCAGTCGCTCAGCCAATCCACATGCTGCTCGATCGAGACGATCATGTTCGACAGCACCGAGGGGCTGCCCGGGCCGGTGATCATGAAGAGGTTGGGGAAGCCAGCCGTCATCAACCCGAGATAGGTGCGCGGGCCATCCGCCCATTTCTCGGCGAGGCTCAGCGCGCCGCGGCCGCGGATGTCGATGCGGGTGAGCGCGCCCGTCATCGCGTCGAAGCCGGTGGCGAAGACCAGCGCGTCGCAGTCGTACTCGGCCGCGCCGGCGCGGACGCCGCGCGGGGTGATGGCCTCGATCGGCGCCGTTCGCACATCCACGAGCGTGACATTCGGCCGGTTGAAAGTCTCGAAATACTCGGTGTCGACGCAGATGCGCTTGGTGCCGATCGGGTAGCCCTTCGGTGCCAGCAGCTCCGCCACCTTCGGGTCCTTGACGATGCCGCGGATCTTCCGGCGGACGAATTCCGATGCCGTCTCGTTGGCCTCGCGGTTGGTGATGAGGTCGGAGAAGGCGCCCATGAAGGCGGTGCCGCCGCGGGCCCAGCGCGCCTCGTACTCCGCCTCGCGCTCCTCCGGGGGCACCTCCAGCGCCGACTTGTCGTTGAGGCCGTAGAGGATGCCGGTGCGCATCATCCGCGCCTTGGCCCGGTGCGCCTCGTAGTCCGACTTCCACCAGGACTCGTACTCGTCATCCATCGGCGCGTTGCGCGACGGGATGCTGAAATTCGGCGTTCGCTGGAAGACGGTGACATGCGCCGCCTGCCGCGCGATCACCGGAATGGCCTGGATGGCCGACGACCCGGTGCCGATGACGGCGACGCGCTTGCCGCTGAAGTCGACGCCCTCATGCGGCCAGTGGCCGGTATGGTAGGTGGCGCCGGCGAAGCTCCCGAGCCCCGCGATCTCGGGCAGCTTGGCGGTCGAGAGGCATCCCGTCGCCATGACGCAGTACTGGGCGCGGTAGCGGTCGCCGCCATCGGTCTCGATGGTCCAAAGGCCCGTCGCCTCGTCATGGGCGGCGCGCGTCACCCGCGTCCCGAAGCGGATGTCCCGCCGCAGGTCGAGCCGCTCGGCCACATGGGCGGCATAGCGCAGGATCTCCGGCTGGGAGGCGAAGCGCTCCGACCAGCGCCAATCCTGCTGCAGCTCCGGCAGGAAGGAGAAGGAGTATTGCATGCTCTCCACGTCGCAGCGCGCGCCGGGATAGCGGTTCCAGTACCAGGTGCCGCCGACATCGGCGCCCTGCTCGAGCACCACGGCCCGGATGCCGAGGCCGCGCAGCCGATGCAGCATGTACATGCCGGCGAAGCCGGCGCCGACGATCACCGCATCGATCCTGGTCTCGGACATGCTTCCTTCCTCCGGGCCTGCCTCGGCGCTCTGCTTGATCCCTGGCGCAAGCCCGCCACACTCTGGCCCCGGACGTCAATGCCCGCCGGCGGGAGAGAGCACCGATGCAGGAACAACCCCGTGCGCCGCTCCGGCTTTTCTCCACCCTCGCCGTGATGGGGCTGCTGCAGGAGGTGCTGCCGGGGCTGGAGGCGGAGCTCGGGCGGCCGGTCGCCGCGGAATTCGCCCCGACCGCCGCCCTGTTGCGCCGCATCGCGGCGGGCGAGGCGGCCGACCTCGCCATCCTGACGGCGGAGGCGGTGGAGGCGTTGACGGCGGAGGGACGCCTCCTCCCCGGCAGCCGGCGGGACCTCTGCATCTCGCTCATCGGCATGGCGGTGCGCACCGGGGCGGAGCGGCCCGACATCGCAACGCCCGAGGCCTGCCGGGCGGCGCTGCTCGGCGCCCGCTCCATCGCCTGGTCGCGCGCAGGGGCGAGCGGCATCTTCTTCGCCGGGCTGGTCGAGCGGCTGGGCATCGCCGAGGCGGTGCGGGTCAAGTCGATCGTCATCCCGCAGGGCCTGACGGGCGAGCTGGCGGCGCGGGGCGAGGCGGAGATCGCCATCCAGCAGGTGAGCGAGCTGATGGCGGTGCCGGGGATTGATATCGTCGGGCCGCTGCCGGAGGCGCTCAACACGCGGGCCATATTCTCTGGCGGGCTGTTCACGGCCGAGGCGCGCGGGCTGCTGGACGCCATCGCCCGGGCGATGACGCCCGAGCGGCTGCGGGCCAAGGGCCTGCTGAGCGCCTAAAGCTCCGCCGCCAGCGCCCGGGCCGCCTCCACCACCAGCGCGACCACCGGCCCATCCGCCGCGACGTTGAGCCGCCCGACCCGGCCGAAGACCGTGAGCGCCAGCCGGATGCGCCGTCCATCGGCCTCGAAGACCGGGGCGGAGACGGCGGCAAGCCCGCCATTGCCCTCGTTCTCCACCGTGGCGAAGCCCTGGGCGCGCACCGCAGCCACCACGCGGTCCAGCTCCGCCGCCGAGGCCGGGGCGGAGGGCCGGGCGATGGCGCGGTTCTGCGCCACCTCCCGCTCGGCGAGCGGCCGGGTCACGTCGGGCTCGCCGAAGGCGCAGAAGACGAGGCCGGAGGCCGAGTAGGTCATCGGGCAGACATGGCCGGGCGGGACCGTCGCGGCCAGCGCGTGCCGGGCCTCGACCAGGCGCACATGGGTTGGCCCATGCGTGCCCCAGACGGCGGCGGCGGCGGTCTCGCCGGTGCGGGCAGCGATGGCCTCGAGCATCCGCTCCGCCCGCTTCAGCACATCGGAGCGGCCGAGCGCGGCCAGCCCGGCGCGCAGCATCAGCGGGCCGAGGTCGTAGCGCGAGCTCGTTGCATCCTGCTCGGCGAGGCCGGCCCGGGCCAGGCTGACCAGGTAGCGATGCGCCTTGGCCGAGGGCATGCCGGCGGCGCGGGCGAGGTCGGCGAGGCGCATCGGCCCGCCCGCCTCGGCCAGGATGCGCAGCAGCTGCCCCGCGACCTCGACCGAATTCACCCCACCGCGCAGGTCCTCCGGCTCGACGGTCGCTACCCGTTGAACAAAGGCCACTTGACGACCGCCTCCCCCGCCTTGCTACAACATCCATAGCGCATTACACAATGCGTAGCAAGATCATCGGCGAGGCCAGGTCGGGGAGGGCAAGGATGGACGGCAGCACGGCCGGGCGGGTGGATTACCAGTCCCTCGTCTTTCCCTATGCGCGCTCGCCCGACCAGGACGCGCCGCAGCCGGTGCGCCACCCGGTCGTCATCGTCGGCGCCGGGCCGGTGGGCCTCGCCGCGGCCATCGACCTGGCGCAGCAGGGCATCCGCACCGTGCTGCTCGATGACGACGACAGGCTCTCGAACGGCTCCCGCGCCATCTGCTTCGCCAAGCGGACGCTCGAGATCTTCGACCGGCTCGGCTGCGGCGAGCGCATGGTCGGGCAGGGCGTCACCTGGAACACCGGCAAGGTCTTCTTTCGCGAGGAGCCGGTCTACAGCTTCAACCTGCTGCCGGAGGCGGGCCACCGGCGCCCGGCCTTCATCAACCTGCAGCAATACTATGTCGAAGGCTTCCTGCTGGAGCGGGCGCGGGCGCTGCCGCTGATCGACCTGCGCTGGAAGAACCGGGTGGCGGGGCTGGAGCCGCAGGCCGATGGCGTGCTGCTCGACATCGAGACGCCGGATGGCGGCTACCGGCTGCAGGCCGACTGGCTGGTCGCCGCCGACGGCGCGCGGAGCCCGATCCGCCGCGCGATGGGGCTGGAGAGCCGGGGCCAGACCTTCCGCGACCGCTTCCTCATCGCCGATGTGCGGATGGACGCCCCCTTCCCCGCCGAACGCTGGTTCTGGTTCGACCCGCCCTTCCACCCCAACCAGTCCGTGCTGCTGCACCAGCAGCCGGACGGCGTCTGGCGCATCGACTTCCAGCTCGGCTGGGATGCGGACCCGGTGGCGGAGCGCCAGCCGGAGCGGGTGATCCCCCGCGTGCAGGCGCTGCTCGGGCCGGAGGCGCGGTTCGAGCTGGAATGGGTCAGCGTCTATACCTTCTCCTGCCTCAGGATGGAGCGCTTCCGCCACGGCCGCGTGCTCTTCGCCGGCGACAGCGCGCATGGCGTCTCGCCCTTCGGCGCGCGCGGCGCCAATAGCGGCGTGCAGGATGCGGAGAACCTGGCCTGGAAGCTCGGGCTGGTCGCGGCGGGCCGGGCGCCGGAGAGCCTGCTCGACAGCTACGATGCCGAGCGGGTCCATGCGGCGGACGAGAACATCCTCAACTCCACCCGCAGCACCGACTTCATCACCCCGAAGAACGAGGCGAGCCGCGCCTTCCGCGACGCCACGCTGGAGCTGGCGCGCGACTGCGCCTTCGCCCGGCGGCTGGTGAACAGCGGGCGCCTCTCCCTGCCCAGCACCTACCGCGACTCGCCGCTGAACACGCCCGATGCCGAGGCCTTCGACGGGCCGATGCAGCCCGGCGCCCCGGCCGCCGATGCGCCGGTGCGGGTCGCGGGCGAGCCGGCCTGGTTCCTGGCCCAGCTCGAGCATGGCGGCTTCACCGGCCTCTGGTTCGGCGAGGGCGAGGCGCCACCGCTGCCCGCTACCGGCGGCCTCCCGCTGCGGCTGCTGCAGGTCGTCCCGGCCGGCGGCGCCCCGGCCGGTGCGGCCGTGATCGAGGATGCGGAGGGGATGCTCGCCCGGCGCTACGATGCGCGGCCCGGCACCTTCTACCTGCTGCGGCCGGACCAGCATGTCGCCGCCCGCTGGCGCCGCTTCGAGCCCGCGCTGGTGCAGGCGGCCCTGGCCCGCGCCACGGGCCAGGGCTGAGGAGGGCGCCATGCTGAACACCGAGCTCAACCTCGCCGCGCCGGACGATGTCTATGAGGCGCTGGTCGCGCTCCACCGCGACCTGACGCCGGAGCAGAGCCGCCTCGTCAATGCCAAGCTGATCCTGCTGCTGGCGAACCATGTCGGCGATGCCGCCGTTCTGCGCGAGGCCATGGCGAAGGCCCGCGAGGGCATCACCCCGGCCGGGCAGGACAGCACCTTGCGGACCACCGCCTGAACCCGATCGAGAGGACGAGACCCCATGTCAGGCTTCGCCAGCACCAAGGACCTCGCCGACAAGAACGTCTCCTTCGAGGAGCTCGGCCCCGGCCTCTATGGCTGGACGGCGGAGGGCGACCCAAACTCCGGCGTCGTCATCGGCGATGACAGCGTGCTCGTCGTCGATGCCCAGGCGACGCCGGCCATGGCGCGGGACGTCATCGCCCGCATCCGCCAGGTGACGGACAAGCCAGTCCGCCATGTGGTGCTGAGCCACTACCATGCGGTCCGCGTGCTCGGCGCCTCGGGCTATGAGGGGGCGGAGATCATCGCCTCCGACGCGACGCGGGACCTGATCGTCGAGCGCGGCCAGCAGGACATGGACAGCGAGATCGGCCGCTTCCCCCGCCTGTTCCGCGGCAAGGAGAGCATCCCCGGCCTCACCTGGCCGCATGTCGTCTTCCACAAGCGGATGACGCTGTGGATGGGGCAGCGCGAGGTGCAGATCATCCATATCGGTCGCAGCCACACCGCCGGCGACACGGTGGTCTGGCTGCCGAAGGAGCGGGTGCTCTTCGCCGGCGACACGGTCGAGTTCGGCGCGACGCCCTATTGCGGCGACGCGCATTTCACCGACTGGCCGGCGACGCTGGCCGCGGTGCGGGCGCTCGGCGCCGAGAAGCTGGTGCCGGGCCGCGGCCGCAGCCTGATGAACCGGGCCGAGGTCGAGGAGGGCATCGCCGGCACCATCGCCTTCACCTCGGACCTCTTCGCCATCGCCAAGGCGGGCGTCGCCAAGGGCGCCACGCTGACGCAGGTCTATGACGAGGCCATGGCGGCGATGCGCCCCAAATACGGGCATTGGGTGATCTTCGAGCACTGCATGCCCTTCGATGTCAGCCGCGCCTATGACGAGGCGCAGGGCCTCGACCACCCGCGCATCTGGACCGCCGAGCGCGACATCGAGATGTGGCAGGCGCTCGAGCAGGGCAGCACCATGAAATCCGCCGAAGCGCATTCCTGAGGGAGACCGGCCAGCATGAACCTCGTCCAGCCCTTCACCGCTGCCGGCGCGGGCACGGCGGAGCCCGCCTACCTCTCCGGCTTCGGCAACCAGTTCGAGACGGAGGCGCTGCCGGGCGCCCTGCCGGTCGGCCGCAACTCGCCGCAGCGCTGCGCCTATGGGCTCTATGCCGAGCAGCTCAGCGGCTCCCCCTTCACCGCACCGAGGGCGGCGAATGAGCGGAGCTGGCTCTACCGCATCCGCCCGACCGTCGCGAACTGGGGGCAATTCCGCCGGGCCGAGCCCGGGCTCTGGCGCACCGCGCCCTGCGCCGAGATCGAGGTCCCGCCCGCGCCGATGCGCTGGAGCCCGGTGCCGATCCCGGAGGGTGGGCTGTCCTTCGTCGAGGGCATGCGCACCGTCACCACGGCGGGCGATGCCGGCAGCCAGGCCGGCATGGCGGCACATCTCTACTTCGCCACACGCTCCATGGAGGACGAGTATTTCTTCAACGCCGATGCCGAGATGCTGCTGGTCCCGCAGCAGGGCGCGCTGCGGCTGGCCACCGAGTTCGGCGTGATCGACATCGCGCCGGGCGAGATCGCGGTGATCCCGCGCGGCGTCAAATTCCGCGCCGAGCTCCGCGGCGGCCCTGCCCGCGGCTATGTCTGCGAGAATTACGGCGGCGCCCTCTCCCTGCCGGAGCGCGGGCCGATCGGTGCCAATTGCCTCGCCAATCCGCGCGACTTCCTCACCCCCGTCGCCGCCTATGAGGACCGGGAGGCGAAGAGCCTGCTGACCGTCAAGTGGGGCGGCACGCTCTGGCAGGCGGAGATCCCGGCCTCGCCGCTCGACGTGGTGGCCTGGCACGGCAATTACGCGCCCTACAAGTACGACCTCCGGCGCTACTCGCCGGTCGGGCCGGTGCTTTTCGACCATGCGGACCCGTCGATCTTCACCGTCCTCACCTCGCCGAGCGACACGCCGGGCACGGCGAATATCGACTTCGTCATCTTCCCCGAGCGCTGGATGGTGGCGGAGAACACCTTCCGCCCGCCCTGGTACCACATGAACGTCATGTCGGAGTTCATGGGGCTGATCTACGGCGTCTATGACGCGAAGACGGGCGGCGGCTTCGCCCCGGGCGGCTTCTCGCTGCACAACACCATGCTGCCGCACGGGCCGGACATGTCAGCCTTCGAGGGGGCGAGCAAGGCGGAGCTGAAGCCGCACAAGCTTGAAGGGACGCTCGCCTTCATGTTCGAGACGCGCTTCATGCAGCGCGTCACCGCCTATGCCGCCGGCCTGCCGGAGCTGCAGCGGGACTATGGCGCGTACGGCCAGGCGCTGCAGCGCCATTTCGACCCCAGCCGGCGCGAGTGGTGAGCGGCATGCCCATGATCGACGCGACGCATGACGCCGGGCTGCGCAGCTGGGTGGACTCGGCCAATGGCCATCCGGACTTCCCGATCCAGAACCTGCCGCTCGGCATCTTCTCCCCGGCCGGCGGCGGGAAGCGGGCCGGTGTCGCCATCGGCGCGATGATCCTCGACCTCGGCGCGGCACAGGCGGCGGGGCTGTTCGGGGGCGAGGCGGCGCAGGCCGCCGAGGCGATGGCGGGCGGCACGCTGAACGCCTTCTTCGCCCTCAGCGCCGGGCCGCGCGTGGCGCTCCGCGCCCGGCTCTCGGCCCTGCTGGCCGAGGGCAGCGCGGAGCGGGCGAGGCTCGAGCCCTGCCTCCATCCGGCCCAAGGCTGCACGCTGCACCTGCCGGCACGGATCGGCGACTACACCGACTTCTATGTCGGCATCCATCACGCGACGAATGTCGGCAAGGTCTTCCGCCCCGACAACCCGCTGCTGCCGAACTACAAATATGTCCCCATCGGCTATCACGGCCGCGCCTCCTCCGTCGTGCCCTCGGGCACGCCGATCCGCCGGCCGCAGGGCCAGCGCAAGCGGCCGGAGGAGAACGCTCCGAGCTTCGGCCCCTGCCGCAACCTCGACTACGAGCTGGAGCTCGGCATCTGGGTCGGCCCCGGCAATGCGCTCGGCACGCCGGTGCCGGTGGGCGAGGCAGCGCGGCACGTCGCCGGCTACTGCCTGCTGAACGACTGGTCGGCACGCGACATCCAGGCCTGGGAATACCAGCCGCTCGGCCCCTTCCTCGGCAAGAATTTCGGCACGACGATCAGCCCCTGGGTGATCACGCCGGAGGCGCTGGCGCCCTTCCGCCAGGCCCAGCCGCCGCGGCCGGAGGGCGACCCGGCCCCCCTGCCCTACCTGCTGGACGAGGCGGACCAGCGCGAGGGCGCCTTCGACCTCGAGCTCGAGGTGCTGCTGGAGACGCCGGGCCTGCGCGAGAAGGGGCTGCCGCCGCAGCGCCTCGGCCTCAGCAACACCCGGCACATGTACTGGACGGTGGCGCAGATGGTGGCGCATCACGCCAGCAATGGCTGCAACCTGCAGCCGGGCGACCTGCTCGGCTCCGGCACCATCTCCGGCCCCGACGCGGCCTCGCTCGGCAGTCTGCTGGAGATCACCCAGGGCGGGAAGCAGCCGCTGCAACTTGGCTCGGGCGAAGAGCGGCGCTATCTCGAGGATGGCGATTCGCTGGTGCTTCGCGCCCGCGCCCGGCGCGAGGGCTTCGCCTCCATCGGCTTCGGCGAGTGCCGCGGCAGCATCCTGCCGGCGCCCGCGGCGGAGGCCGCGTGATGGGCAGCCTCCACCTCGCGCGCCGCACCGCCCTCGCAGCGGGGCTCGGCGCCGCCCTGCCGCTGCGCGGACTGCGCGCCGAGGCCTACCCGGACCGGCCGGTCAAATGGATCGTCGCCTATGCCGCGGGCGGCGGCACGGATACGCTGGCCCGCATGCTCGGCGCCGCCATCGCGGCCCGGCTCGGCCAGCCGATGGTGATCGACAACCGCCCGGGTGCCGCGACCAATATCGGCGCAGAGGCCACGGCCAAGTCACCGCCGGATGGCTACACCGTCTTCTCCGCCGACAACGGCACGCTGGTCTTCAACCCGGCGCTGTTCCGCCGCCTGCCCTATGACCCGGCGCGCGACTTCCAGCCGGTCGGGCTGATGGCCCGCTTCCCGCTGGTGCTGACGGTGAAGCAGGACTCGCCCTTCGCCAGCGCCCGGGCGATGTTCGACGCGGCGAAGGCCAGGCCCGGCGCGGTCGACTACGGCTCGCCCGGCATCGGCTCGCCGCATCACCTGGCGATGGAGCGGCTGGCGAAGGAGGCGGGCGTCCGCTTCACCCACATCCCCTATCGCGGCGCGGCACCGGCCCTGAACGACCTGCTGGCGGGGACGATCGGGTCGATGATCCTCGACCTTCCCTCCGGCCTCGAGACCCTGCGCGCCCGGCGGGTGAAGCCGCTCGCCCTCTGCTCGGCGCAGCGCCACCCGGACCTGCCGGATGTGCCGACCATCGGCGAGGCGCTCGGCCTCTCCCGCTTCGAGGCCTATGCCTGGCAGGGGATGGTCGTGCCGGCGAACACGCCGGCGCCCGTCGCCGGCCGGCTGACGGCGGAGCTCGCCGCCGCGCTGCGCGAGGAGGCGGTCACCGGGCGGATGCGCGGCATCGGCCTCGAGCCGCTGAGCGGCGGGCCGGCGGAGTTCCGCCAGCTGATCGAGGCGGAGCGCGCTGTCTGGGTGCCGCTGATCAGGGAACTCGGCATCACCCTCGACTGACGCGGAGACGAAGATGACGGAAGCCTGCGACGTCCTGGTGATCGGCTCCGGCGCGGGCGGGCTCGCGGCGGCGACGGCCGCGGCGGCGGAGGGGCTCGCGGTCATCGTCGCGGAGAAGGAGCGGTATGTCGGCGGCACCACCGCCCTCTCCGGCGGCTTCCTCTGGGTCCCGAACAACCCCGTCTCCCGCCGCGACGGGGTGGAGGACAGCGTCGAGGCCGCCCGCACCTATCTGCGGCACGAGGCGGGCAACCACTTCAACGCGGATTGCGTCGATGCCTTCCTCGCCCATGGGCCGGAGGCGGTGGAGTTCTTCGAGAGCCGCACCGCGCTGCGCTTCGATGCCGCCTCCGCCTTCTCCGACTACCATCCGACCGCGCCGGGCGGCGTCGCCGGCGGGCGCTCCATCGTCGCCGCGCCCTATGACGCCAAGGCGCTCGGCAAGGAGCTCGCACGGCTGCGGCCGCCCCTGCCGGAGCTGACCTTCGCCGGGCTGATGATCGGCTCCGGGCCGGAGCTGAAGCATTTCTTCAACGTCACCCGCTCGGCGCGCTCCGTGGCCTATGTGGCGCGGCGGATGACGGCGCATCTGCGCGACCTCGCACTGCATGGCCGCGGCATGATGCTGACCAACGGCAATGCGCTCGCCGCGCGGCTGTTCCGCAGCGCCCTCGACCTCGGCGTCCGGGTCTGGACCGAGGCGGGGGCGGAGCGGCTGCTGGTGGAGCAGGGGCGCGTGGTCGGGGCGCGGCTGGCGACGGCCGATGGCCCGCGCGAGGTGCGCGCGGCGCGCGGGGTGGTGCTGGCGGCCGGCGGCTTCCCGCAGGACAGGGAGCGGCGCCGCAGCGTCTTCCCGCATGACGCGGATGGCACGAGCCACCTCTCCCCGGCCCCGCCCGGCAATACCGGCGACGGGCTGCGCCTTGCCGAGGCGGCCGGCGCCGCGCTGGAGTTCGGCTATCCCAATGCGGCGGCCTGGGTGCCGGTCTCCCGCGTGCCGCGGAAGGATGGCGGCTGGGGCGTCTTCCCGCATTTCATCGACCGGGCCAAGCCGGGGCTGATCGCCGTGCTGCCCGATGGGCGGCGCTTCGTGAACGAGGCGAATTCCTACCACGACTTCGTCCAGGCGCTCTTCGCCGCCAGCCCGGCGGGCGGGCCGGTGCGGGCCTTCCTGGTGGTGGATCATGCCTTCCTGCGCCGCTTCGGCCTCGGCTTCGTCAAGCCTTTCCCGGTGCCGGTCGGCGGCCAGGTCCGGTCCGGCTACCTGAGGCGCAGCGGCAGCCTGGCCGAGCTGGCCGCGGCGGCCGGCATCGACCCCGCGGGCCTCGAGGCGACCGTCGCCGCCTTCAACCGCGATGCGCGCGCCGGCACGGATACCGCCTTCGGCAAGGGCTCGACCGCCTACAACCGCTTCAACGGGGACCCGGCCTTCACGCCCAACCCCTGCCTCGCCCCGATCGAGCAGGGCCCCTTCTACGCGGTGGAGGTGGGGGTGGGCGATCTCGGCACCTTCGCCGGGATGCGCGCCAACGGCCGGGCCCAGGTCCTGGACGGCGAGGGGCGGCCGATCCCCGGCCTCTACGCCGCGGGCAACGACATGGCGAGCATCATGGGCGGCAACTACCCGGGCGGCGGGATCACCCTCGGGCCGGCGCTCACCTTCGGCTACATCGCGGCACGCCACATGGCAGCGCAGCCGGCCGGGCCCAACGCCGACCAAGTGGAGGCGCCTGGCCTGAGTAACTCGCTCGACGAGGCAGCAGGTGAGGGCGGGGTCCGAAAGCCAGGTCGAGCGGAACCCGCCTAGTGCATGATCGCTGGAGGCCGGAACGGCCGCAGGCGTGAATCATGTGATAAAACAATCAGCCAGAGCATGATCCGCGATCCCGTGATCGTGGATCAAGCTCTAGTCCAGCGTGATCCCGCGGCTGCGGATCACCTCGCCCCATTTGGCGCTTTCCGCGGCGAGGTAGGGCGGGAATTCCTCCGGCGTCCCGAAGGTCGGGAAGATGGAGGCCTGGCGCAGCCGCTCCAGCACCTCCGGGTTCTTCATCGTCGCGGCGAGGCCGGCCGAGAGCTGGCGGATGACCGGCTCCGGCGTGCCGGCGGGGGCAAGCAGGGCGAAGTCGCTGGTTGCCTCGAAGCCGGGGAAGCCGCTCTCGGCGATGGTCGGCACATCCGGCGCCAGCGGGTTGCGCTCCCGCGTGCTGACGCCGATGGCGGTGATCTGCCCGCTCGCCATCAGCGGCAGGGCGGTGACCGCATCGACGAAGGCCATCTCCACCTCGCCCTGGACCAGCGCCTGCACCGCCGGCGCACCGCCGCGATAGGTGACGTTCTGCACCGCGATCCCGGCGGAGCGGAGGAAGAGCTCCGTCGCCAGATGGGCGGAGGAGCCGGCGCCGGAGGAGGCGTAGCTCAGCTTGCCCGGCATCGACCTCGCCCGCGCGACGAAGGCGGCGATGGTCGGCGTGCCGAGCTTCGGCGTCACGCAGAGGAAGATGGGCGAGATGGCGATGCGCCCGATCGGGGCGAAGGCGCGGTCGTCATCATAGCCGCGCTGCGGGAAGAGGTGGCGCGACATGGCATAGGTGGAGTTCACCCCGAGCAGCAGCGTGTAGCCATCCGGCCGGGCGCGGGCGACGCTTGCATGGCCGATGGTGCCGGAAGCGCCGGGGCGGTTGTCCACCACGACGTTGCCGTTGAGTTCCCTGGAGAGCTGCTGCGCCACCACGCGGCCGACGAAATCCGTGGAGCCACCCGGGGCCCAGGAGACGACGATGGTCACGGGGCGGCCCGGCACGGGCCAGGCTTCGCCTTGTGCCAAGGCGGGGCGGGCGCCGAGCAAGGCAAGGCCGGCGAACAATGCGCGTCTTTGCATGGATGTCTCTCCAAGGCCCTTGTCTCTTGACCTGTACGTACCAGTGAGTACATAGACGAGCAAGCGGGAAAGCGCGGGAGCTTGCCATGACCGGAACCTGGGACAGCAAGCCCGCCTATCTCGCCGGGCTGATCGGCAGCGGCATCGGCGCCTCCTTCACCCCGGCGATGCATGAGCGGGAGGGCGCCGAACAGAGGCTGCGGGCGGTCTACCGGCGGCTCGATCTCGCGGCGCTCGGGCTGGATGCCGGGGCGCTGGAGGAACTGCTGGTCGCGGCCCAGCGCCTGGGCTTTGCCGGGGTGAACGTCACCCATCCCTGCAAGCAGGCGGTGATCCCCCTGCTCGACGAGCTGTCGGAGGATGCGCGGGCGCTCGGCGCGGTGAATACGGTGGTGCTGCGGGAGGGCCGGCGCGTCGGGCACAATACCGACTGGTCGGGCTTCGCCGAGGGCTTCCGCCGCGGCCTGCCGGATGCGGCGCGGCGGCGGGTGGTGCAGCTCGGCGCCGGCGGGGCCGGGGCGGCGGTGGCGCATGCGTTGCTGATGCTCGGCGCGGAGCGGCTTTCCGTCTTCGATACCGATGCAGGCCGCGCGGCGGAGCTGGCCGCGTCGCTCTCGGCCCGGTTCGGTGCCGGGCGGGCGCTGGCCGGCGAGGACTTGGCCGCGGCGATGGCGGCGGCGGATGGGCTGGTGAACTGCACCCCGGTCGGCATGGCGACCTATCCCGGCCTGCCGCTGCCGGCGGGGCTGCTGCGGCCGGCGCTCTGGGTCGCGGAGATCATCTACTTCCCGCTCGAGACGGCGCTGCTGCGCCAGGCGCGGGCGCTTGGCTGCCGGACGCTGGACGGCGGCGGGATGGCGGTCTTCCAGGCAGTCGGCGCCTTCCGCCTGTTCACCGGCATCGAGCCCGATGCCGGGCGGATGCAGCGTCACTTCGCCGAGCTGACCGGCGCCAGGTAGCGCAGCACCATCTCCACCGCCATGCGGCGATGGGCGGCCGCCACCTCCGCCTCGCGCAGGTCGCGCCCGAAGATGGCGCCGAGGGTGTGGCGGTTGGAGACGCGGTAGAAGCAGAAGCCGCTGATCAGCATGTGCAGGTCCAGCGGGTCGATCCCCGGGCGGAAGACGCCCTCCCGCTCGCCTCGCGCCAGGACGGCGCTCAGCGTGCCGATCACCGCCGCGTTGCGCCCGCGGATGGCGGGCGATGCGGCGACATTCTTCGCCTCGAGGATGTTCTCGACGCTCACTAGGCGGACGAATTCGGGGTGGGCGGCGTGGTGGTCGAAGGTGGCCTCCACCAGGCGGCGCATCGCCTCCGCCGGCGGCAGGACGTCCGGCGCAAGGGCGCGCTCGGCATCGCGCATGCCGCCATAGATCTCCTCGAGCACGGCGGCGAAGAGCCGCTCCTTGCTCTGGAAGTAGTAGTAGATCATCCGCTTGGTGGTGCTGGTGCGGGCGGCGATGTCATCCACGCGGGCGGCGGCGAAGCCCTTCTCGGCGAATTCGGCGATGGCGGCGTCGAGGATGGCGCGGCGGGTATGCTCTGGGTCGCGGCTGCGGCGCGGGGCCTGATCGTCCGGCATGGTTTGTACTCGCTGGTCCGTACAGGCCTAGCATGGGGCGCGGCCGGAGCGACAGAGGAGGAGACGCGCATGACCGAGACGAATCCCTATCCGGCCGATCTTTTCGCCGGGGAAGTCGCGCTGGTGACCGGGGCGGGGTCCGGCATCGGGCGGGGCATCGCGGAATGGCTTGGGCGATGCGGGGCGATGGTGCTGGCCAGCGACCTCCACCCGGAGCGTGGCGAGGCGGTGGTCGCGGCGCTGCGCTCGGCGGGAGCTTCGGCCGAGTTCCTGCAGGCTGACCTCTCGGGCGCCGAGGGCCATGCCGCCCTGGCGGAGGCCGCCGCGGCACATGGGCCGCTGGCGATGCTGGTGCACAGCGCCTCGCCGCCGCGGCCGGAGCGGCAGACGGTCGGCGCCGTCACGCCCGAGGAGTGGGATGCGATGGCGAACACCAATCTCCGCTCCGGCTTCTTCCTCGCCCGCGCGGTCGGGCAGCGGATGGTGCAGGCGGGGCTGCGCGGGCGGATGGTCTTCATCACCTCGCTGCATGCCGGGACGCCGCGGAACCTGCCCCACTACAGCGCCGCCAAGGCCGGGCAGGTGATGCTGGTGCGGGAGCTGGCGCGGTATTTCGGCCCGGCCGGCATCCGGGTGAATGGGGTGGCGCCGGGGGCGATCCCGGGCGGGGGCTTCCAGGGCGATTTCACGGCGCTGGCGCGGAAGGTGCCGATGGGCCGGGTCGGCAGCGCGGAGGACATTGCCCGCGCCGTGGTGCCGCTGCTCTCCGACCGCTGCATGCCCTATGTCACCGGCGCCGTGCTGCCCGTCGATGGCGGCCTCGCCCTCGGAAACTGGATCGACCCCGCCTCCGCCTTGGAGGAGTAGCGAACCCGGACCGGTCCAGGCCGGGTTCCGGCCTGGTGGATGGGGTCTGGGGAAGGCAAGGCCTTCCCCAGGCTCAGTCTGTTGGCTGCCTGCCCCGTCCCTTCTTGACGTCCGCCCGCTTCGCCTTCCCCTCCAGCCGCCGCTTCTTCGAGGCGAGGGTCGGCCGCGTCGGCCGGCGCGGCGGCGGGGGTGGCACCGCCGCCTCGCGGATCAGCTCGAGCAGCCGCTCCAGCGCATCCTCCCGATTCCGCTCCCGCGTGCGGAAGCGCTGGGCGGTGATGATGATGACGCCGTCCTGCGTCAGCCGGTGCCCGGCCAGCCGCTCCAGCCGCGCCCGCACCGCATCGGGCAGGTTGGGCGAGAGGCGGGCATTGAAGCGGAGCTGCACCGCCGTCTCCACCTTGTTCACATTCTGCCCGCCGGGGCCGGAGGAGCGGATGAAGTCCTCGGTCAGCTCATCCTCGGCGATGGCGATGCGGTGGGTGACCTGGATCACGGCAGCAGCGCCCTGCCCGGCTGCTCGTCCTTCAGCGCGACGCCGGTGGCGCCGAGCCGCAGCGCCGCGCCGGCGAGCCAGAGCAGCTTCTCCGCCGCCGCCGCCGGCGTCATCCCGCCGGGGCGGATGTTGGAGATGCAGTTGCGCTCGGCATCGGTCCGCCCGCGGCGGGGGCCGAGGGTGAGGTAGAGGCCAAGGCTGTCGGTGGCGGAGAGGCCGGGCCGCTCGCCGATCAGCACGGCGACCATCGCGGCGCCCATGGCCTCGCCGATCTCGTCGCCGAGGGCGACGCGGGCCTGGCTGGCGAGGACGACCGGCGAGACGCCGAGGCCGGCGCGGCGCAGCATCGGCAGCGCGGCGGTGATGAGCGCCGGGGCCTGCCGCTGCACGCCGATGGCGCAAAGCCCATCCGCCACGACGAAGAGGAAGGCGCCCGGCGCCGGCGGCAGGCGGGCCCGGTCGGCCTCGCGCAGGCGGCGGCCGAGATCGGGGCGGAGGAGGTAGCTCCGCCGGTCCGCGGCCTGGCTGGCGACGCGGATGGCAGGCAGGCCGAGCGCCGCCTCCAGCGCATCGAGGTCGAGCGCCGAATGCACCGCATCCCGCGCCCGGGCATGCGCCTCCTGGAAGTCGAGATGCGCGGCCGTCGGCAGGCCATGCCCTGCCCGGCCGAGCGCCACGCGGGCCGAGGTGAAGCGGCGCAACTCCACCCAAGGGGTTTCCGTCCGCTCGCCTGCCGCCATAGCCTGGGGACGCGGATCGGCCGGACCAGCTTGCGCCGTCACAACAGGCCGATCAGCGCCGGCGGCAGCGGCAGCCGCCCTGCCCCGCTCGCCGCCTCGATTCCCATGCGCTCCATCCAGGCCTCGAATTCCGGCGCCGGCTTCCGGCCGAGCGCCGCCCGCAGGTAGAGCCCGTCATGGAAGGAGGTCGACTGGTAGGCCAGCATCACGTCATCCGCCCCTGGCACGCCCATCACATAGGTAACGCCGGCGACGCCGAGCAGGGTCAGCAGCGCATCCATGTCGTCCTGGTCGGCCTCGGCATGGTTGGTGTAGCAGACATCCACCCCCATCGGCAGGCCGAGCAGCTTGCCGCAGAAGTGGTCCTCGAGCCCGGCGCGGGTGATCTGCTTGCCGTCGAAGAGGTATTCCGGGCCGATGAAGCCCACGACGGAGTTGACCAGCAGAGGCGAGAATTCCCGTGCCACCGCATAGGCCCGCGCCTCAATGGTCTGCTGGTCGCAGCCGTGATGCGCCTCGGCCGAGAGGGCGCTGCCCTGGCCGGTCTCGAAATACATGCAATCCGTCCCGGCCGTGCCGCGGCCCAGGGCAAGCGCCGCCTCATGCGCCTCCCGCAGCAGGGCGAGGGAGACGCCGAAGCTGCGGTTCACCCCCTCCGTCCCGCCGATGGACTGGAAGACGAGGTCGACCGGCGCCCCGCGCTCCATCGCCAGCAGGCTGGTGGTGACATGGGCGAGGACGCAGCTCTGGGTCGGGATGGCGTAGCGGTCCCGCACCGCATCCAGCAGGTCGAGCAGGCGGATCGTGGTTTCCAGATTGTCCGTTGCCGGGTTCACGCCGATCACGGCATCCCCCGAGCCGAGCAGGAGGCCGTCGAGGATGGCGGCGGCGACGCCGCGCGGGTCGTCCACCGGGTCGTTCGGCTGCAGGCGGAGGGAGAGCCGCTCCGGCAGGCCGAGGGTGTTGCGGAAGCGCGTCACCACCCGGCACTTGGCCGCGACCGCCACCAGGTCCTGCAGCCGCATGATCTTGGAGACGCCCGCCGCCATCTCCGGCGTCAGCCCGGGGCCGAGCGCGGCCAGCGCCTCCGGCCCGGCGGCCAGCAGCCAGTCGCGGAAGCCGCCCACGGTCAGGTGCACGACGGGGGCGAAGGCCGCAGCGTCGTGCCGGTCGAGGATCAGCCGCGTCACCTCGTCCGCCTCGTAGGGGATCACGGCCTCGTCGAGGAAATGCCGCAGCGGCAGGTCGGCCAGCGCCCGCTGCGCCGCCACCCGCTCCTGCGCCGTCTCAGCCGCCACCCCGGCCAGCACATCGCCCGAGCGCAGCGGCGTCGCCCGCGCCAGCAGGGTCCTGAGGTCCGGGAAGAGGTAGCGTGTGCCACCCACGGCATGCGCGAAGCCCATGCCCCCGTGTAGCAAGCCCGGGGCCGGTCTTGCCAGCACGGCCCGGCGGCGGGAGGATGCATCCAACACCCAGGGGGAAACGCATGCCGGACGCCGCGGAGGACTGGCCCGACCAGATCTATGGCCTGTTGAAGGAGCACAGCATCCGCCAGGTGGCGCTGGTGCCGGATGCCGGGCATTCCCGCCTCATCAAGCGCTGCCTCGCCGACAACGACATGCGGGTGGTGACGCTGACCACCGAGGAGGAGGGCATCGGCATGCTCTTCGGCGCCTGGCTGGGCGGCGAGAAGGGCGTGCTGCTGATGCAGAGCTCGGGCGTCGGCAACTGCATCAACATGCTCTCGGTGCCGATCGCCCACCGCACGCCGCTGCCGATGATCGTGACGATGCGCGGCGACTATGGCGAGTTCAACCCCTTCCAGGTGCCGATGGGCAATGCGACGCAGCAGGTGCTGGAAGCCATGGGCACGCTGGTGAAGCGCGCCGACACGCCGGAGGATGTGGCGCCCACCGTCAACGCCACCCTCAGGATGGCCTTCAACACCTATCGCCCGACCGCGACCCTGATCGGCCAGCGGATCATCGGCGCCAAGACGTTTGGGAAGTGACCGCCATGCGCACCGGACCCACGGGCAAGCTCCTCCGCCGCGACGTGGTCGCGGAACTGCTGCGGGATCGCGGCGGGCTGCTGGCGATCGGCGGCCTCGGCGCCCCGGCCTGGGACATCACCGCCGCCGGCGACGTGCCGGAGAACCTGCCGCTGTGGGGCGGCATGGGCGCGGCGGCGATGATGGGCCTCGGCCTGGCGCTGGCCCAACCCTCCCGCCCCGTCGCCGTCGTCACCGGCGATGGCGAGATGCTGATGGGCATCGGCAGCCTCGCCACCATTGCCGTGCAGCGGCCGCGCAACCTCGCCATCATCGTGCTCGACAACGAGCATTACGGCGAGACGGGCATGCAGGAGACGGCGACGCGCCATGGCGTCGACCTCGCCGCCATGGCGCGCGGCGCCGGCATCGGCGATTGCCGCCTGGTCCGGACCGCCGAGGAGGTGACGGCGCTGCGCGAGGCGATGCATGCCGGCGCCGGCCCGCTCTTCGCCCAGGTGAAGATCGACGAGGCGCCGGTGCCGCTGGTCCTGCCGCCGCGCGAGGCCTCCATCCTCCAGGCGCGGATGCGCGAGGCCGTGCTCGGCCCCGCCGCTCACCTCCAGTAAGGCCGCCCCGATGCCGCATGTCGTCTGCCTCCGCCCGGTCCATCCGGAAGCCCTCGCCCTGCTCCGCGCCCGGGAGGGCGTGACGGTCGAAGTGCTCGACCCGGTGAATGACGAGACCATCGCCGCCTCCATCCCGAAGGCGGAGGCGGTGATCGTCCGCGCCACGCCGATCAACCGCGCCTTCCTCGCCCATGCGACGAACCTCCGCATCGTCGCCCGCCATGGCGTCGGCTACGACGCGGTGGACGTGCCGGCGCTGACCGAGCGCGGCATCCCGCTCACCGTGACGCCGGACGCCAATGCGCAGAGCGTCGCCGAGCATGCCATGATGCTGCTGCTCAACATCGCCCGGCAGACCCGCTTCTACGATGCGGCGACGCGGGAGCTCCGCTGGAGCAACCCGCCGGTGCCGGCGACCTTCGACCTCGCGGGCCGCACCATCCTGGTGATGGGCTTCGGCCGCATCGGCGGGCGGGTGGCGCGGCTGGCAGCGGCCTTCGGGATGACCGTCCTGGTGCGGGACCCCTTCATCCCGCAGAACACCATCAAGGGCGCGGGCTTCCGGCCGGTGAAGGACCTTGCCGCCGGCCTTGCCGAGGCGGATGTCGTCACCATCCACCTCCCCAGCAACGAGAAAACCCGCGGCACCGTCAACGGCGAATTCTTCGCCGGCATGAAGCAGGGCGCGGTGCTGGTGAACACTGCGCGCGGCACCCTGGTGGACGAGGCGGCGCTGGCCGGTGCCTTGACCAGCGGCCATCTCGCCGCCGCCGGCCTCGACGTCTTCTGGGAGGAACCGGCGCGCGCCGACAACCCGCTGCTCAAGCTGCCGAATGTAGTGCTCACGCCGCATTCGGCGGCGGCGACGGAGCAGGGGTTGCGCCGCATGGCCCTCTCCTGCGCCGAGAGCATCCTGCAATGCTTCGACGGCAAGCTGGACCCGGATGTCGTCATCAATCAGGAGGTGCTGCGCGGCAACGCGTAGCAGCGGCTGCGCATGGAGAATCCGCTGCTGGTCCTCGCCGGTCACGCTGTCTCCTGGCGTGACCGGCCGCTGCCGCCCGAGGTCGCGCATCACGCGCGGCGGGCGCTGGTCGACTGGTTCGCGGCCCTCCTGCCCGGCTGCTCCCGCCCGCCCGCCACGCTGCTCGCCGCCGCGCTGGCGGCAGAGCGCGGGCCCGGGCGCTCGATCTGCTATGTCGACGGCAAGGCAGGGCCGCTCCGCCATGCCGCGCTGCTGAACGCGACGGCGAGCCACACGGTCGAGTTCGACGACATCTTCCGCGATGCGGGCTACCACCCGGCCTGCCCGACCATCCCCCCAGCGCTTGCCGCCATGCAGCAGCAGGGCGGCGGGATGGAGATGCTGCTCCGCGCCATCACCGCGGGCTACGAGGTGTCCTGCCGCATCGGCATGGCGGTGCAGCCGAGCCATTACCGGTACTGGCACACCACCGGCACCGTCGGCACCTTCGGCGCCGCGGCGGCAACCGCGCTGGTGCTCGGCTGCGACGCGCAGCGGATGGCCCATGCCATCGCCACGGCGGCCACCTTCGCCGGCGGGCTGCAGCAGGCCTTCCTCTCCGATGGGATGTCGAAGCCGCTGCATCCCGGCCATGCCGCCGATGCGGGAGCGCTGGCCGCCATCGGCGCCGCGGCGGGCGTGACCGGCGCGCTCGACGTGCTGCACGGGCCGAAGGGCTTCGCCGCCGCGACCAGCGAGGATACCGGCAAGTGGGAGGCGGCCTTCGCCGACCTTGGACAGCGCATCTGCATCACCGAGATGACCTTCAAGAACCATGGCTGCTGCGGCCATATTTTTGCGAGTCTGGACGCGGTGGATGACCTGAGGCAGGAGCATGGCTTCGGTCCCGATGACGTCGCCGCCATCCATGTCGGCGGCTACGGCCCGACCAAGACCGTCTGCGATCGGCCCGAGGCGAGGACCGAGCAGGAATGCCGCTTCTCCACCCAATACTGCATGGGCGCGCTGCTGGTGCTCGGCGGCGTCCGCCTCGCCGCCTTCGCGCCGGAGAACCTCGAGAGTCCCACCATCCGCGCCATCATGCCGCGGGTGACGGTCGAGCTGGACCCAGAGCTGGCCGATGCCTACCCCGCCCGACGGGCCGCCAGGGTGCGGCTGACCCTGCGCGACGGGCGAGTGCTGGAGCGCTTCCAGCCGACCCGCAAGGGCGACCCGGACGCCCCGCTCTCGGATGCGGACCTCTCAGCAAAATTCGAGGAGCTGGTGGCGCCCGTCCTCGGCGCCGGCCCGGCCTCCGCCCTGCTGGAGGCGCTGTGGCACGGCGATGCCGTGCCGGGCGCGCTCCCTACCTGAACAGCGCCGGCAGCCAGAGGCTCAGCGCCGGCACATAGGTGACCAGCATCAGCACCACGACCATCGCCGCATAGAAGGGCGCCGAGGTCTTCGTCGCATCCCACATCGAGACCTTGCCGACCGCGCAGGCGACGAAGAGCACCGGCCCGACCGGTGGCGTGATGGTGCCGATGCCGAGATTGACGATGAGCACGATGCCGAACTGCACCGGGTCCATACCGATCGCCTTCACGACCGGCAGGAAGATCGGCGTGCCGATCATGATCAGCGGCGCCATGTCCATGAAGGTGCCAAGCAGCAGCAGCACGATGTTGATGATCAGCAGCGTCATCAGCGGGTCGTCGGTGATGCCCTTCATCAGCGCCACCGTCTGCGCCGGCACCTGCAGCAGCGCCATCAGCCAGCCGAAGGCGGAGGCCGTGCCGATGATGAGCATCACCATGCCCGTCGTCCGCACCGCCCCGCCGACAGCGTGGACGAAGCCCTCCCAGCTCAGGCTGCGATAGACCAGCAGCACCACCAGCAGCGCATAGATCACCGCGACGCAGGCGCTCTCCGTCGCGGTGAAGACGCCGCTGCGGACGCCGGCGAAGATGATGACGATCAGCATCAGCCCGGGGATGGCGTTGAAGATCAGCCGCGCCAGGATCGCCCAGCCCGGAAAGGTCTCCCGCGGGTAGCCGCGCTTCACCGCCACGAGCCAGGCGACGACCATGAGCGAGAGCATCATCACGAGCCCGGGGACGATGCCGGCGGTGAAGAGATCCGCCACGCTGATCGCCCCGCCGGCCGCGATGACGTAGAGGATCATGTTGTGGCTGGGCGGGATCAGCAGGTCGATCAGCGCGGCATTGGCGGTGATGTTGACGGCATAGTCCGGCGCATAGCCCCGCGCCTTCATCTGCGGGATCATCACCCCGCCGACCGCGCTGGCATCGGCGACCGCCGAGCCGGAGACCCCGCCGAACAAGGTCGCGGCGACGATGTTCACCTGCCCTAGCCCGCCGCGCAGATGCCCGACCATGGCGGCCGCCAGCGCCACCAGCCGGTCGGCGATCTGGCCGCGCATCATCAGGTCGCCGGCGAAGATGAAGAAGGGGATCGCCAGCATGGAAAAGACGTTCATGCCGGAGGCGAGCTGCTGGAACACCACGATGGGCGGCAAGTCCATGTAGAGCACGGTGGCGAAGGCGGCGGCGCCAAGGCAGAAGGCGACCGGCACGCCGATCAGCAGCAGCAGGGTGAAGCTGCCGAGCAGCAGGGTGAGTTCCACGGCGCTTGCCCCTAGCTGTCGGTCAGCACGGTATCGGCGGGCAGGCCGACCGGCGCCTGGCCCGTCGCCAGCCGCGCCACCAGCCGCTCCAGCCCGAACAGCGCCATCAGCGCGCCGCCGATGGTGATCGGCAGGTACTCCACCGTGCCCGGCAGGCCGAGCGTCGGCAGCGTCGCATCCCAGACGGTGAGCGCGAGGTCGCTGCCATACCAGGCCATGGCAGCGCCGAAGGCGGTGATCGTCAGGTCGGAGATGACGTGGAAGGCCAGCGCGAGACCCGGCGGCAGCGTGTCGCGCAGCGTATCGAACCCCATGTGGAAGCCTTCGCGCACGCCCGCCGCCGCGGCGCCGAGGATGACCCAGGCCATCAGCAGCAGCGCCGAGGCCTCGGCCCAGGCCGGCGTGTCGTTGAGAACGAAGCGGCCGAAGACGCCCCAGGCGACGATCGCCGTCATCGCCACCATGGCGAGGCCGGCGATGAGGATTGCCGCTCGCGCCAGGAACTCGAAGACGGAGGCGAGGCCGCGATGCAGCGCCTGCATGCCGCTCACGCCGCGCGGATGCGGTCGACGAGTGCCTTCAGCTTGGCGTCGCGCACGAACTGGTCGTAGACGGGCTGGATGAGCTTGGCGAAGGCGGGCTTGTCGGCCTGCACCACCGTCGCGCCGCCGGCCTCGACCTGCTTGCGGGACTCCTCCTCCATCTTCACCCAGAGCGCGCGCATATGCGGCACGCTCTCCTTCGCCGCCTGCCGGATCACCTCCTGGTCGGGCCTGGCGATGCGGTCGAAGCTGCGCTTGCTCATCGCCACGATCTCCGGCGTGAGGCTGTGCTCGGTGAGCGCATACTGCTTCGCCACCTCGAAATGCCGCGCGGTGAGGTAGGAGGGAAAGTTGTTCTCGGCGCCGTCGACGACGCCGGTCTGCAGTGCGGAATAGACCTCGCCATAGGGCAGCGGCGTGGCGTTGGCGCCGAAGGCCCGCATCATCGCCACCCACATGTCGGATTGCTGGACGCGGATCTTGAGGCCCTTCATCTCCTCCGGGTTCCGCGCCGGCCGGCCGCGGGTGTAGAAGCTGCGCGCTCCCGCATCGTAGTAGGCCAGGGTGACCAGACCGTGCGGCAAGGTCGCCTTGCCGATATCCTCGCCAATCGGCCCGTCCATCACCTGCTGCATGTGCGCGGTGTCGCGGAACAGGAAGGGCAGGCCCGCCACCAGCGTCTCGGGCACCAGGTTGTTCAGCGGCGCGGTGTTGACGCGGGTGATGTCGATGACGCCGAAGCGGGTTTGCTCCAGCGTGTCCTTCTCGTCGCCGAGCTGGCGGGAATGGAACATCTGGATGCGGATGCGCCCGCCGGTCCGCTCCTCGATCAGCTTGCCCATGTGCTTCACGCCCTCGATGGTCGGGTAGCCATCGGGATGGACATCGGCGGCACGGAGGGTGACGCCCTGGGCGCTGGCACGGCCGCCGATCCAGGGGGCGGCGAGGGCAGCGCCGAGCATGAGGCGGCGGCGGATGGTGACGCTCTCCATGGATCTTTCCTCCAGCGGGGCGATCTTCGCCGCCCGGTCAACTGCAATAGCAGATAGCAGTCTGCGCCCCGCCGGCGCGGGGAGTCAACGGCCCTGGCGGGCCGGCGCCAGCACGCCGTTGGTGGTCAGCGACCGGAGGACGTGATGGCGCATCCGCGCCTCGGCCAGGGCCGGGTCCCGGGCGCGAAGGGCGGCGAGGATGCCGGCATGCTCGCGCAGCGCCTTCGGCATGTCCTTCGGCGTGCTGCCGAGGGCGCGGAGCCGGCCGAGATCGTCGTAGGCCCGCAGTGCCTCGAGCGATTTCACCAGGAAGAGGTTGCCGGTCGCGCCCTGCAGGATGGCGTGGAAGCGCTCGTTCAGCTCGGCCAGCGCCTCGGCATCGGCGGCCGCCGTGGCGCTGCGCATCCCGCGCACGACCTTGGCGAGTTCCGCCAAGTCCTCGCCCGACATGCGCTCGGCCGCGAGCGCCGCCGCTACCCCCTCGAGCGCGGCGCGGATGCGGCCGAGCTCGGCCAAGCGCTCCGGCCCGATCTCGGCCACCACCGTGCCGCGCCGCGGCAGGGTGACGACCATGCCGTCCTGCTCCAGCCGCCGCAGCGCCTCCCGCACCGGCTGGGCGGAGATGCCGAGGGCATGGGCCATGCTGCGCTCGGAGATGCGGCTGCCAGGCCGCAGCGTGCCCTGGACGATGCCGTCGCGCAGGCGCCGGTAGGCGCGCTCGCCGAGCGAGAGCGTCTCCTCCTCGGCAAGCGGGGCGACCGGGATGGGGCTGGCGGACATGGACAACTGCTATAGCAGCTGGCAGGGTGCGCCGGAAGTCATTGCCATCAGGGAAATGCCATGCCCCGCAAGAGGCCCGAGGAGTTGCGCAGCCACCGCTGGTTCGGGGTGGACGACCTCCGCGCCTTCGGCCACCGCTCCCGCCTGCTGCAGACCGGGCTTGCCGAGGGGGATTTCCGCGGCAAGCCGGTGATCGGCATCATCAACACCTGGTCCGACCTCAGCGTCTGCCATGCGCATTTCCGCACGCGGGCGGAGGAGGTGAAGCGCGGCGTCTGGCAGGCCGGCGGCTTCCCGGTGGAGCTGCCGGCGCATCCGGTGACGGAACAGTACCAGAAGCCGACGAGCATGCTGTATCGCAACTTCCTGGCGATGGAGACCGAGGAGCTGGCGCGCAGCCATCCCTGCGACGGGCTGGTGCTGATGGGCGGCTGCGACAAGACGCCGCCCGCCCTCGTCATGGGCGCGCTCTCCGCGGGCCTGCCCTGCATCTTCGTCCCCGCCGGGCCGATGCTTTCCGGCAACTGGCAGGGCAAGAAGCTCGGCAGCGGCAGCGATGTGTGGAAGTACAATGCCGAGCTCCGCGCCGGGAACATCACCCAGGCGCAGTGGAAGGACATGGAGAGCGGCATCGCCCGCAGCTTCGGCACCTGCATGACCGCGGGCACCGCGGCGACGATGATGCTGGCGGTTGAGGCGATGGGCCTTGCGCTCCCCGGCGCCTCCTCCATCCCCGCGGCGGATTCCGCCCATCCGCGCATGGCGACGGCGGCCGGGCGCCGGATCGTCGAGATGGTATGGGAGGATGCGACGCCCTCCAGCCTCCTCACCCAGGCGAGCATCGACAATGCGGTGACGGCGACGATGGGCTTCGGCGGCTCGACCAATGCCATCCCGCATCTCATCGCCATGGCGCGGCGCGGCGGCTTCCAGCTCGACCTCGACCGGTTCGACGCCATCAGCCGGCGCACTCCGCTCATCGCCAACCTCCGGCCGAATGGCGACACCTGGCTGATGGAGGACTTCTACTATGCCGGCGGGGCGCGGGCCTTCCTGGCCCGGCTCGCGCCCTGGCTCGACCTCTCGGCGCGGACGGTCACCGGCGCGACGCTCGGCGAGGACCTCGAGGGCGCCGAGTGCTACAACGAGGACATCATCCGCCCCGTCGACCGGCCGCTGCAGCCGGAAGGGGGCGTGGCCATCCTGCGCGGGTCGCTTGCCCCGCGCGGCGCCGTCATCAAGACCAGCGCGGCCGATCCCCGGCTGCTGAGCCATACCGGCCCGGCCGTGGTCTTCGAGGACTACAACGACATGAATGCCCGGATCGACGACCCGGCGCTCGAGGTCACGCCGGACAGCGTGCTGGTGCTGCGCCAGGCCGGCCCCCAGGGCGGGCCCGGCATGCCGGAATGGGGGATGATGCCCATCCCGAAGCGGCTGCTCCAGCAGGGCGTGCGCGACATGGTGCGGCTCTCCGATGCCCGCATGTCCGGCACCAGCTACGGCACCTGCATCCTGCATGTCGCCCCCGAATCCCATGTGGGCGGGCCGCTGGCGCTGGTCCGCAGCGGCGACCTCATCCGGCTGGACGTGCCGGGCCGCAGCCTCGACCTGCTGGTGGAGCCGGCGGAGCTGGAGCGGCGCCGCGCGGCCTGGACGCCGCCGCCCCGCCGCTACACCCGCGGCTGGACCTCGCTGTACCTGGACCATGTCGGCCAGGCGGATGAGGGCTGCGACTTCGACTTCCTCAAGCACGGGGCGCCGACGCCGGAGCCGGAAATTCACTGAAGCGTGTATCGATGTTTTAACGAGTGGTCGGTAGGCTCTCGCGAGCAAAAGGCGATACCCGTGGCCGACGACGAGAACGAAACCGAAACCGAGTTCCACCTGCTGGAGGGCTGGATGCTGGGCGTCCTGCTCTTCCCCCTGGCGATGGAAGAGGTCGAACGGATCCCGGCCGCCAACGACCGGGACTGAGCCATAGGCGGGCTTGCCGCGGCCGGCGATCCTGGCCAGCATCCTGCCCATGCAGCACATCGCCGATGCCGCGGCCGCCCTCGCCAGCGGCCGCATCTCCGCCGAGGCCCTCGTCGAGGCCGCGCTCGACCGCATCGCCGCCCCCGAGGGCGAGGGCCGCCGGACCTTCACCGCCGTCCATGCCAAGGCCGCCCGCGCCGAGGCCCGCGCCATCGACGCGCTGCGCCATGCCGGCCGAGCGCCGAGCCCCTGGGCCGGCATTCCCGTCACGGTGAAGGACCTCTTCGACGAGCGCGGCCACCCGAACCCGGCCGGCTCCGTCGTGCTGAAGGACGCGCCCGCCGCGCGGCAGGACGCCCCGGTCGTGGCGCGGCTCAGGCGGATGGGCTTCGTCGTCATCGGCCGGACGAACATGGTGGAGTTCGCCTTCTCCGGCCTCGGGGTGAACCCGCATCACGGCACGCCGCGCTCGCCCTGGGACCGGGCGACGGGGCGGCTTCCCGGCGGCTCCTCCTCCGGCGCGGCAGTGGCGGCGGCGGACCATATGGGCTTCGGCGGGCTGGGCACGGATACCGGCGGGTCCTGCCGCGTGCCGGCGGCGCTCTGCGGCGTGGTCGGCTACAAGCCGACGGCGCGGCGGGTGCCGCTCGCGGGCGTGCTGCCGCTGGCCCCTTCGCTCGACTCGGTCGGGCCGCTGGCGCGGAGCGTCGCCTGCTGCCACCTGCTCGATGCCGTCATCGCCGGCGGGGAGAACCCGCAGCCGCTCCATGCGCGGCCGCTCGCCGGCCTCCGGCTCGGCCTGCCGCGCGGGACCTTCCTCACCGACGACATCGACACCGCGGTGGGCAACGCCTTCCAGCGCGCCCTCTCCCGCCTCTCGGCGGCCGGCGCCCGGATCGAGATGGTCGACATCCCGGAACTCGCCGAGCTGCCGGCGGTGAATGCGACGGGCGGCTTCGCGGCCTCGGAGGCCTGGGCCTGGCACCGCGCCCTCATCGCCGAGAAGGCCAGCCAGTACGACCCGCGCATCCTGGCCCGCATCCGCCGCGGCGAGCGGATGGGCGCCGCCGACTACATCGACCTGGTCGCCGCCCGCGCCCGGCTCTCGGCCGCCATCGCCCGCCGTACCGCCGAGTTCGACGCGATGGTGACGCCGACCTGCCCCATCATCCCCCCGGCGCTGGCCGAGGTGGAGCAGGAGGCGGCGTACAACCGCATCAACCTGCTGCTGCTGCGGAACACGGCTGTCGGCAATTTCCTCGACCGCTGCAGCATCAGCCTGCCGATCCACCGCCCCGGAGAGGCGCCGGTCGGGCTGATGCTGACCGGCGAGGCCATGGCGGATGCGGCCCTCTTCCGCACCGCCGCCGCCGTCGAGGCAGCGCTTACCGAAACGCCCGCATGATCCGCGCCCAATCCTCGATCGCCGCCTCCTGCCCGGGGACGATCTGGACGGTGAACTCGGTATAGCCGGCATCCCTGAGGTCGCCGACGCGGCGCTTCAGCACCGGCTCGGTCGCGGTGAAGCTGCTGATGCGGATCATCTCCGCGGTGACGAAGGGCCGCTCCTCCGGCTTCACCATCATCAGGTGGCCGCGATGGTTCTGCAGCCAGGGCGCATCCTTCGGCTCGAAGCTCCGGGCGAGCGCCACATAGCCCTCGACGGCGGCCCGGCAGTTCTCCGGCACCGGGGAGATGTTCGGCAGGCCGGAGAGCACCTCATCCGCCGCCCGGTGCAGCAGCACGGCGGCGCGTGGCCCGGCCTGGGCCATGGCGCGGTCGCTGTCGGCCGGCTCGCCCTCCGCCAGCACGCAGCCGAGGACGAAGGCCGTCGCCTGCAACTCGCCCTGCGGCTGTCCGGCCGCCGCCCAGGCCTGCTGCATCTCGCCCAGCATGGCGACGGCGGCCGGGACATCGGAGAAGAAGTTGATCCACCCCGCCCCGAGCCGCGCCGTCAGCGCCCGGGCCCGCGGCCCGGCGGCGGCCAGGTGCAGGCGCATCGGCGCCCGGGTGTCGATCAGGCCGAGATCAGGGTTGAGCAGGCGGATCTTCCGCCGCTGCCCCTCGATCTCCGCCTCCACCGTCTCCTCGGCGAGGAGGGCGAGCATCACCCGGACATACTCCTCGAACTCTTTCAGCTTCATCGCGCCGAGCCCCATCGCCCGCCGCCCGGTGAAGCCGGTGCCCAGCCCCATGTCGACCCGCCCCGGCGCCAGCTTGTTCAGCGAGGCGAAGGCATTGGCCGTGACCGGCGCGATGCGGTTGGACGGGATCAGCACGCCGGTGCCGAGGCGGATGCGGCTCGTCTTCACCGCCGCCGCGCCCATGGCGACGAAGGGATCGGCGCTCAGCATCTGGGTGTCGTAGAACCAGGCGGAGCGGAAGCCGAGCTCCTCCGCCCGCTGCGCCAGCCGCCAGCTCTCGGCGTCCGTCGCCATGGCGATGCCGAATTCCATGCGCCCGCCCCCCGCTGTTTCGGCCAGGGAAGCGCAGCGGCCAGGCCGGGGCAAGCTTCCCAGGCCTGCCGCTGCCGCTATGGTGGCGGCGTGATCGCCTTCCTCGCCCTCTGCCTGCCGATCTTCGCCGTCATCGGGGTGGGATGGGCGGCAGCGTGGCGCGGCACGATCACCCCCGCCATGGTGGATGCGGTCGGCCAATTCTCCTTCCACTTCGCCCTGCCCGCGCTGCTGCTGCGGTTGATGGCCTCCCAGCCGCTCGGCAGCAGCTTCGATCCCGGCTTCTTCCTCGGCTATCTCGGCGCCTGCCTCGCGGTCTTCGCCCTGGTGATGGCGGCCGCCCTGCCCTTCCGCAGGCGCGCCCCGGCGGCGGCGATCGGCGCGGCGGCGGCCATGGGCAATGTCGGCTATCTCGGCCCGCCCCTGCTGCTGCCGCTGCTCGGCGAGCGCGGGGCGGGGCCCATCGCCATGTCGATCATGTCTGAGGTGGCGGTGGTGCTGGCGCTCGGCTCGGTGCTGATGGCGCCGGGGGCGGGCTTCCGCACCATGGGGCGCGTCGCGCGCATCCTCATCCGCAACCCGGTGCTGCTCTCCATCGCGGGCGGGGCGCTGCTCGGGGCGATGGCGATCCCGCTGCCGGGGCCGGTGGAGCGCTTCCTCGGCTTCCTCGGCGGAGCGGCGGGACCGACGGCGCTCTTCGCCCTCGGCGGCACCCTGGCGCGGCTGAGGATCGACCGGCGGCTGCTCGCCGCGGCGAGCGGAGCAGTCGCGGCCAAGCTGCTGGTCTATCCGCTTCTGGTCTGGCTGGTGCTGGGGCAGCTCCTGGGCCTCGCCCCCATCTGGGTGCAGTCCGGCGTACTGCTGGCGGCGATGCCGACCGCGACCAACGCCTTCGTCCTCGCCCAGCGGAACCAGGCGGCAACCGAGGAGGTCTCCGCCGTGGTGCTGTTCTCCACGCTGATCGCAACCCTCGCCTTCCCGGCGACGGCCTGGCTGATGGCGCCGCCGGTGGCGGTGCCATAGCCAGGCGGGTACCGCCTACCAGCGGCGCGACGATCCGGAGGTCATCAGGCTGCCCAGCACGAAGCCGATGGCGCCGGCCGCAAGCAGGGCCAGGACCGGCTGCTGCTCGACCATCGAGCTGACCTGCCGCACCGCGTCCTGCGCGCCATCCTTCACGTCGCCATAGGCTTCCTGGGCCCGGCCGGCCACCTGACGGCCCATGCCCTCCGCCTGGGAGCGCGAGTCCCCGGCGATGTCGCCGATGCCTTCCTGCGCCTTGCCGGTCACGTTGCGGGCCATGCCTTCGATCTTGTCGGTGTTCATTCCATGCCTTCCTTCTCGTTCGGGCGCCGGGTCGCAGCCGTCGACCCCGGCACCCTTGCGTGACCGGTACAGAAGCGATCAAAGGCGATCCGGTTGCACCGCCGGATGGTAAATCGGCGGCGCGGCCGTCACCGGATCGGCGGCGCATACATCAGCCCGCCCCGGGTCCAGAGGTCGTTCAGCCCCCGCCGCAGCCCGATCGGGCTGCCCATGCCGAGATTGCGCTCGAAGATCTCGCCATAATTCCCCGCCGCCTTGATCGTCCAATAGGCCCAGCGCCGGTCGAGCCCCATCAACGGCCCGTGGTCGCCGGTGAGGCCGAGCAGCCGCCGCACCTCCGGATTCTGGCTGGTGAGGAAGCTGTCGACATTCGCCTGGGTGATGCCGAGCTCCTCCGCCGTCAGCAGGGCGAAGAAGGTCCAGCGGACGATATCGAACCACTGGTCGTCGCCATGCCGCACCACTGGCGTATGCGGCTCCTTGCTGATGATCTCGGGGAGGATCACATGCTCCTCCGGATGGGGAAAGGAGGCGCGCAGCCCGGCAAGCTGGCTTGCATCCGTGCTGTAGGCATCGCACCGCCCGGCGAGGTAGCTGCGCCGCGCCTCGTCATTCTGCTCGAAGACGACGGGGCGATAGTCGATCCTGTTGGCCCGCGCCCAATCGGTGAGGTTCAGCTCGTTGGTGCTGCCGGCGACGACGCAGATGGAGGCGCCGCCCAGCTCCATCGCCGATTTCAGCCCGAGCGAGGTGCGCAGCATGAAGCCCTGCCCGTCAAAGAAGCTGATCGCGGTGAAGTTCAGCCCATTCGCCGTGTCGCGCGACTGGGTCCAGGTGACGGTGCGGATCAGCACGTCGATCTGGCCGGATTGCAGCGCCGGCAGCCGCGCGGTGGTGGTCAGCGGCACCCAGCGGATCTTCGTCGCATCGCCGAGCACGGCGCCGGCCAGCGCGCGGCAGAGATCGTTGTCGAGGCCGCGGTACTCGCCGCGGCTGTCGGGCAGGGAGAAGCCGGCCGCGCCGGTGGAGGTGCCGCAGACCAGCAGGTCCCGCTGCCGCACCGCCGCGAGCGTCGGCCCGGCACTCTGCGGCTGGGCCTCGGCGAGGAGCGGGGCGAGGCCGGCCAGCAGGGCGGCGGCGCGCAGGAGGGCTTTCATCGGTCATCTCCCGTTGATTGCGGGCATGATGGGCAACTGCCGGGCCCAAGGCTAGGCTCGGCCTGGACGCCATGCATCGACGCCACCTCCTCCTCGCCGCTGCCGCCCTGCCCTTCGGCGTGATGGAGGGCGAGCATCTGCACCTCGCCGGCCACGTGCTCGGCTGGACCATCCTGCGCGACCGCGCGCCGAGCCGCGCCGCGCCGGAGACGGGGATGGTGCTCATCCGCGTCCAGCGCCCGGTGCCGCCGGCAAGCCGCCCCGGCCATCTGGCGGCGATGCTCCGCGCCTTCCGCCCCTTCCGCTTCGCTGGCCTGCCGGCGGAGGAGAGGGTCGAGCTCGCCGGCCTCCCCGGCGCCGCGATCGAGACGCGGGCCATGGGCACCGGCAGCCGGCAGGCGGTGATGGTCCGCGCCGTCTGCCTCTATGGGCGGGAGCGGAGCTTCCTGCTGATCGCCTCGGCGCCCGAGGCGGAATGGGCCTCGCTCCGGCCCGATGTGCTGCGGGTGATGGAGGGCTTCCGCCCCGGCTGAGCAGCGCCGCCCATTGCGTCCCCGGCCGGCAGGCGCAACGCTGCCGGCCGAGGATTGGGAGAGACACGCGGCGATGCTCAACACAAGGCGCGAATTCCTGGCGGCCTCCGGCCTGCTGGCCTGGTCCGGCGCGGCCCGGGCCCAGTCGGGCCCGGCTCTGCGGCTCGGCATCCTGGGTGACCTGTCCGGGCCCTATCGCGACCTCTCGGGCCTCGGCACCATGGCCTGCGTCCGGCAGGCGATCGCGGATGCCGGCCTGTCGGTCTCCGTCGAGGTCGTGCATGCCGACCACCAGCACAAGCCCGATGTCGGCGCCGCCATCGCCCGGCAGTGGTACGACCGCGACGGGGTGGATGCGATCCTCGAGGTGAACAACTCCGCCATCGCGCTCGCCGTCGCCGACCTGGCGCGGGAGAAGGACAAGGTCTTCCTCGCCACCGGCCCTGCCACCGCCGACCTGCACGGCCCGCGCTGCAGCCCGAACCATGTGCACTGGACCTACGACACCTGGATGCTGGCCCATGGCGCCGGCACCGCGGCGGTCCGCGCCGGGGGCGACAGCTGGTTCTTCCTCACCGCCGACTATGCCTTCGGCCATGCGCTGCAGCGCGACACGGCCCGCGCGGTGGAGGCGGCCGGGGGCAAGGTCCTCGGCCAGTCGCGCTACCCCTTCCCGCAGACGACCGACTACTCCTCCTTCCTGCTCCAGGCGCAGGCCTCGCGTGCCAAGGTACTCGGCCTCGCCAATGCCGGGACGGACACGGTCAACTGCGTGAAGCAGGCGCATGAATTCGGCCTGACGCGGCGGATGAAGCTGGTCGGCCTGCTCTGCCTGCTCGGCGATGTCCGCGCGATGGGGGCCGAGGCGGCGCAGGGCCTGCTGCTGACGGAGCCCTTCTACTGGGACCTCAACAACCGCACCCGCGCCTTCACCCGGCGGGTGCTGCCGAGGATGCCGCCCAACATCTACCCGAGCACCAACCATGCCGGCGCCTATTCAGCCGTGATCCACTACCTGAAGGCCGCCGCCGCCATGGGCCCGGCCCAGGCCAAGGCCTCCGGCCGCGCCGCCATCGAGCGGATGAAGGCGCTGCCGACGGATGACGACTGCTTCGGCCCCGGCCGGGTGCGGGAGGATGGCCGCAAGATCCACCCGGTCTACCTCTTCGAGGTGAAGCCGCCCGCCGAGGTGAAGGCCGAATGGGACCTCTACCGCCTCGCCGGCACCATCGAGGCGGACCAGGCGATGCGGCCGCTCGCGGAGGGCGGCTGCCCGCTGGTCCGGAGCTAGGGGCCGGTGGCTGCGGAGGGCGCCGGCCCGATCCTCGGCCTCGATCATGTGGCGGTGGCCGTGCCCCGGCTCGATGCCGCGGTCGCCACCTATGAGGCGCTGTTCGAGCAGCCTCCCGCCGCGCGGGGCGAGGCCTGGGCGCGCTTCGACCTGGCCAATACGGCGCTGGTGCTGGCCGGGGGGCAGACGGGCCTCGCCTTCGCGGTGGCGGAACTGGAGGGCGCCCTCCGCCTGCTCGCGCGCCGCGGCCTTCCCGCTGGCCCGGCCGGGCGGGAAACCAGGGCGAGGCCGCTCGACCCCGCCGCCGCGCGCGGCCTGCACCTCATGCTGACCGCCACGGGGTCGGCCGCGAACCCGGCCTCCGCCATCCGGCTGGACCACGCCGTGATCCGCAGCACCGACCCGGAGCGGACGCTCGCCCTGCTGGCCGGCAGGCTGGGGCTCGAGCTGCGGCTCGACCGCAGCAACCCCGACTGGGGCACGCGCCTGCTCTTCCTCCGCTGCGGCGGCCTGGTGATCGAGGTCTCGCACGCGCTGGAGGGCGGGATCGGCGAGGGGCCGGACAGCCTCTGGGGCCTCACCTGGCGCGTGCCGGATGTCGCCGCGAGCCATGCCCGGCTCGAGGCGGCGGGCCTTCCCGTCTCTCCGTTGCGGACGGGGCGGAAGCCGGGGACGCGCATCTTCACCCTCCGCGGCGATGCGGCGGGGCTGGCGACCGCCTTCATCGGGGCCTGAGGCCCGGGGGATTCCATCCCGTCCGGGTTTGCCCTAGCCTCTGCCGCCTCACCGCAAGCATGAGGAAACGCCACATGGACCGCAGGGCCATCCTGGGCGGCATCGCCGTCGCGACGGCGATCGGCGCCACGCAAGACGCCGCCGCCCAGCAGGGCGGCAAGACCTATGTGCTGGTCCACGGCGCCTATGGCGGCGGATGGATCTGGCGTGACGTGGCCGCCGGCCTGCGCCGCATGGGCCATGCCGTCATCACCCCGACCCAGACCGGCCTCGGCGACCGCAGCCACCTGATGGCGCGGCAGATCACCGTCGAGACGCACATCCAGGACGTCGCCAACGCCATCGAGGCGGAGGAGCTGCGCGACATCATCCTGGTCGGCCATTCCTATGGCGGCATGGCGGTGACCGGCGTCGCCGACCGCATGACCGACCGCATCCGCCACATCGTCTATCTCGATGCTCTGATCCCGGAGAATGGCGACACCGCCTTCACCATCCTGCCGGCGGGCATGGCCGACCAGCGGCGGCAGGTGGCGCGCGAGCAGGGCGGCGGCGTCTCGCTCCCGGTGCCGGGGCCGGAGGCCTTCCCGATCCCCGCCGGGCCGGCCAAGGACTGGTTCCTGCGCCGGCTGCGGCCGCACCCGATCGGCACCTATGAGAGCCCGGTGCGGCTCGGCAAGCCCGCCGGCGCCGGCCTGCCGGTCACCTACGTATCCTATACCAACCCCGCCCTCGCCTCGATCGAGCCGAGCCGCCAGCGGGCGCGGGCCAAGCCGGGCTGGACCTTCCGTGAGCTGCCCGTGCCGCATGACGTCGAGATTCCGATGCCCGAGACGGTCGTCGAGCTCCTTGCCGGCATCGGCTAAGGCCGGGCGCTACACCCCCTCCGGCTCGAACCAGGTGGTGGGGCTGACGAATTCCTCCTGCGCCGCGACGGTCAGCAGCTCGCGCGAGCCGGCCTCCATCGTCCGCCGCAGCAGCCCGTGGATGGAGGATGCGGCGGCGGCCATCGCGCCCGCCGCCTCGCTGCGGAGCCGGTGGAAGAGGAAAAGCGCCGCGATCGCATCCCCAGCTCCGTTGAAGGCCTGGGCAAGCCGCGGCGTCCGCAGCCGCCAGAACCGCCCGGCCTCGCCCGCCAGCAGGTCGATGGCATCCGCCGGCGTCTCCTCGGTGCGGAGGCTCGTCACCATCACGCAGCGCGGCCCGCGCGCCTGCAGCGCGGTGACCGCCGCCTTCGCCGCCGCCAGCGTGCCGACCGCGCCGCCGGTCAGCCATTCCAGCTCGAACTGGTTGGGCGTGGCGAGGTCGGCGAGAGGCAGGGCGCGGTCGCGCAGCAACTCGGCGATGCCCGGGCGCACATAGACGCGGCCATCGTCGCCGATCACCGGATCGCAGCAATAGAGCGCCGCCGGGTTGGCGGACTTCACGCGGCCGACGGCATCGAGCACCGCCTCCCCCGTCTCCGCATCGCCGATATAGCCGGAGAGCACGGCATCGCAGCCGGGCAGCACGCCGCGCTCCTCGATGCCCCGCACGCAGTCGCGGATCAGGCTGGCCGGAAAGACCGCGCCGCGGAAGGCGCCATGCCCCGGGTGGTTGGAGAACTGCACGGTGTTGATCGCCCAGACCTCTGCCCCCAACCGCTGCAACGGGAAGGCGGCGCTGGCATTGCCGACATGGCCATAGGCCACCCAGGACTGGATCGAGAGGATGTTCACACGAGGATGCTAGGCCATCCCCGGCAGGGCGGAAACCGCCCGCCGGCCCCTTCCCTCGCCCGCCGCGGCCCGGCATGCTCCCGCACCAATCCCGGGACACACCGGGCGCCCCTGGGAGAGGACCCCGCCGCCATGACCGAAGCCGTCACCCGCCGCGCGACCCTGCTCGGCGCCGGCGCCACCGCCGGGAGCCTGCTCTTCGCCGGCGGCGGCGCCCGGGCCCAAGGCAAGCCGACCGAGCTGAAGATCGGCATCACCACCTTCCTCTCCGGCTCGGCCAGCGTCTTCGGCGTGCCAGCCAGGCAGGCGGCGGAGCTGCTCTTCGAGGAGCTGAACAAGGCAGGCGGCGTCGGCGGCGTGCCGGTGCGGCCGATCTTCGTCGACGAGGCGCCGGGCACCGACCATCTCGTCGGCGAATACCGCCGCCTCGTCCAGAACGAGGGCGTGCAGCTTATCTTCGCCTCGATCTCCTCCGGCTCCTGCCTCGCCTGCACGCCGCTCTCGGACGAGATGAAGAAGACGACGATCCTCTGGGATTGCGGCACCCAGCGCATCTTCGAGGAGGGCCGGCACCCCTATGCCTTCCGCACCCAGGGCTATGGCACGCCGGAAGTGCTGGCGCCGCTGCTCTACCTGCTGAAGCACAAGCCGGATTTCCGCAGCATCGCGGTGATCAACCAGGACTACGCCTGGGGCCGCGACAGCTGGGAGTTGTGGAAGACGGCGATGGACGTCCTCAAGCCCGGCGTCCGCGTGGTGGCCGAGATGTTCCCCCGCTTCGGCGCCACCGACTACAGCACGGAGGTGACGCGGCTGCTGGCGGCGCGGCCCGACGTGATCCTCTCGACGAGCTGGGGCGGCGACCTCGTCACCCTCATCCGGCAATCGTCCGAGCGGCGCCTCTTCGACCGCTCGACCTTCGTGCTGCCGGTCAGCGAGCCCTCGCTGCCGACCCTCGGCCGCACCATGGCGGCGGGGCACATCATCGGCACCCGCGGCGACCACTGGAACAACCACCCCTCGCCCAAGGACCCGGCGCGGCTGAAGCGCTTCGTCGATGCCTATAGGGCGAGGTACAACGAATACCCGATCTATCCCTGCCACCATATGGCGCAGGCCATCTCGGCGATGCAGGCGGCCTATGCCAAGGCCATCGCGGCCAAGGGCGGCGGCTGGCCGAACGATGCGGAGCTGGCGGCCGCCTTCCGCGGCCTCACCTTCGACACGCCGACCTCCAGCATCACCCTCCGCGAGGACGGCCAGGGGCTCGAGGACCAGATCGTCGGCCTCAGCAGCTTCAACGAGACCTATCCCTTCGCCGTGCCGAAGGACATGATCCTCTTCCCCGCCGCCCTGGTCTCGACCCCGGTCGGGCAGAAGAGCGTCGACTGGCTGAAGACGCTGACGCCCGACTTCCTGACCCGGATCCCGGCGCCGATCGCCGGCTGATGGGGACCTGGCTCGCCGAGAACAGCCTGCTCCTCGGCCTCGCGCTGCTGGACGGCCTCGCCAATGCGGCGCTGGTCTTCATGGTGGCCGTCGGGCTGAACCTCGTCTTCGGCGTGCTGCGCATCGTCAACGTCGCCCATGGCAGCCTCTTCGCCATCGGCGCCTATACGGCGGCCTCGATCGGCCTGTTCTTCGCCGCGCAGGGCCTGCCCTCCTGGATGGGCTATGCGGCGCTGGTGCTGGCGGCGGTCGCCGTCGGCGCGGTGCTCGGCCCGCTGATCGAGCGGCTGCTGCTGCGGCGCATCTACGGGCATGAGGATGTGCTGCAGCTCCTCGTCACCTTCGCCCTCTTCATGATCCTCGAGGATGTGCAGAAGCTGGTCTGGGGCGTGCAGCCGATCTCGCAGGATGCACCGCTGAGGCTCCTCGGCACGGTCGACATCCCCTTCGGCGAGGATGTCATCCCCTTCACCGCCTACCAGCTCTTCGTCCTGCCCGGCATCGCGGTGGCGACGCTCATCGGCCTCGCCTGGTTCCTCAGGCGGACGCTGACCGGCCGCGTCATCGTCGCGGTGACGACGGACAAGGAGGCGGCGACGGCCATGGGCATCGACGCCGCGCGGATCACCCTGCTGACCTTCAGCTTCGGCGCCGGGCTTGCCGCGCTCGGCGGCGCGCTCGCCTCGCCGACCCTGGCGCTGGTGCCGGGCATCGGGGCGCAGACCATCGTGCTCTCCTTCGCCGTGGTGGCGACGGCGGGGCTCGGCCAGATCGAGGGGGCGGCGCTGACCGCGCTGCTGATCGGCCTCGGGCGCAGCATCGCCGTCTATTTCGCCCCGGAATTCGAGGTGGTGGTGCCCTATCTGATCATGGTGGCGGTGCTGCTGGTGCGGCCGCAGGGACTTTTCGGCGTGATCGAGACCCGGCGGGTATGAGGCGCGAGAGCCTGCTCGCCGCACTTGGCGCCATCGGCCTCGTCGCCTGCGCCTGGGCGGTGCCCTGGCTGAAATTCGTCCTCACCATCGCGCTCGCCAAGGGCATCGCCGTGCTCGGCATCCTGCTGCTGCTGCGGGCGGGGCAGGTGAGCTTCGGCCATTCGATGTTCCTCGCGCTCGGGGCCTATACCGTCGCCTTCCTCGCGCCCTCGGAGAACGAGGTGCTGCTGCTGCTGCCCGCGGCGGCGCTGATCGCCACCGGCGTCGGCCTTGTCCTCGGCCTCTTCCTGGTGCGCTACCGCGACATCTTCTTCGGCATGCTGAACCTGGCCTTCGCCATGGTGCTCTACTCGCTGCTGGAGAAGCTCTATTCCCTGACGAAGGGAACGGACGGCATCCGCGTCGCCGCCCTCAGCTTCGCCGGCACGGAGCCGGAGCGCGGCACGCAGGAATGGATCGTCTTCGGCATCGCGCTTGGCCTCGCCATCCTCTTCGGCCTGCTGGTCCGCTCCTACCTCGCCTCACCGATGGGCCGGGCGCTCGCGGGCATCAAGACGCGGGAGACGCGGCTGGAGTTCATGGGCGTGCCGGCGCGGCGCGTGCTGCTCTTCGCCTATGTGCTCTCGGCGCTGATGGGCGGCGTGGGCGGCGCGCTCATCGCCATGACGACGCGGCATGTCACGCCGCAGATCGCCTACTGGACCTCCTCGGGCGAGCTGATCTTCATCGGCATCCTGGGCGGGGCGGGCAGCGCGCTCGGCCCCTTCCTCGGCGCCACGGCCTTCGAGCTGGTCCGGGTCTATGCCGCGGCGGCCGTCGCCGAGGCCTGGCAGATGATCCTCGGCGCGGTGCTGCTGCTCGTCATCCTCTTCGCCCCTGGCGGCGTCTGGGGCCTGCTCTCGCGGCGGTGGCGGGCATGAGCGAGGTGCTGCTCTCGGCCAAGGGCCTCCGCCTCGCCTTCGGCGGCGTCAAGGCGGCGGACGGCATCGACCTCGATGTCCGGCATGGCGAATTCCTGGCCATCATCGGGCCGAACGGCGCCGGCAAGACCACCTTCATCAACATGGCGACCGGCTACCTGCGGCCCCAGGCCGGGCGGATCGAGTTCGAGGGCAGGCCGATCCTCGGCCTCTCGCCGAGGGCCATCGTCAAGCGGGGCATCGGCCGCAGCTTCCAGCTCCCGCAGCTCTTCAGCGAGCATACGGTGCTGGAGAATGCGGCGCTGGCGATCGCCGCACGGCGCGGAATCTGGTCCCCCCTCGCCCCCCTGCTCCGTCCGCGCTGGCGCGACGAGGCGATGGACCTGCTGGACCGCTTCGGCCTCCGCCCCGTCGCCGAGGCCCGGGCCGATGCGCTGAACGAGGGCGCCCGCAAGCTGGCCGACATCGCCATGGCCGTGGCGCTCGAGCCGAGCCTGCTGCTGATGGACGAGCCGACCAGCGGCGTCGCCGCGGCCGAGAAGATGGCGATCGTCGAGACGCTGGTGCGGGTGCTGCGCAGCACCGGCGTCACCGCGGTCTTCGTCGAGCATGACATGGATGTGGTCGCCCGCTTCGCCGACCGCGTCGCGGTCTGGAGCCAGGGGCGCATCGCCGCCCTGGGCCCGCCCGGCGAGGTGCTGACGGATCCGAAGGTGCGGCGCGAGGTCATCGGGATCGCGGCCGATGCTTGAGCTTTCCGGCGTCTCCGCCGACATCGCCGGCATCCCCGTCCTGCGCGGCGTCTCGCTCACGGTGCCGCCCGGCGGGCGGGTGGCGCTGATCGGCCGCAACGGCGCCGGCAAGACGACCACGCTCCGCACCCTCATGGGCCTGGTGCCGGCGCGGGAGGGCCGCATCGCCATTGATGGGCAGGAAGCGACCTCGGTGCCCGCGCATCACCGCGCCCGGCTCGGCATCGGCTATGCGCCGGAGGAGCGGCGGCTCTTCGGCAGCTTCTCGGTGCGGGAGAACATGCTGCTGCCCGTCCAGGTGCTCAGGCTGCCTGCGGCGGAGGTGGCACGGCGGCTCGAGGCGGTCTTCACCCTGCTGCCGGAACTGCGCGACCTCGCCCCGCGCCGCGCCGCGGGGCTCTCGGGCGGTCAGGGGAAGATGGCGGCGCTCGGCCGGGCGCTGATGGTCGGCACGAGGGCGGTCCTGCTGGACGAGCCCTTCCAGGGCCTCGCCCCGGCGCTCGCCCTCCGCTACGCCGAGGCGCTGGCCCGGCTGCGTCAGGCCCTGCCGGATGTCGCCATCCTCATCACCGAGAGCAATCCGGAATTGCTGCGGCCCCTCGTCCAGGCGACCTATGTCATCGAGCGCGGAGAAATGGCGCTGGCCTGAGGCATTACCTCCTATAGTGGGCCATGGTCCTTAGACACGCGGCCCTGGCGCTGCTGCTGGCCGGCCTGGCGGGATGCGCTGGCCGGACCACCGCCACCTTGCCCAACCCGGCAGTCCTCGCCGCGCATGAATGGGAGCACGGCCCGCCCTGGGGCCCGGAGGAGCTGCCCTGGGTGCCGCCGCCCGAAACCTATGCCTATTACCGCCCCTCCCCCTGGTACTGGTCGGGGCCTGCGGTGGGGCTCGGGATCGGCATCCGCCGCGGCCACTGGTGGGGCGGGCATCGGGGCCATTACCGCGGCGGGTTGATCGGCCGGGGTGGCTTCCACAGGGGTTTTCCTGGAGGGTTCCGTGGCGGCTTCCATGGCGGCAGGCATTTCGGCGGCGGGCGGCACGGGCGGCGATGAGGTTGCGTCGGCCCTCGGCTTCCCCTATACGCCCCGCTTCCCGCGGCCGGTCGGTATCGGCTGCGCCCTACTCCGCGAGCGCGCCATGAAGCCCGACATCCATCCCGACTACCACGACATCACCATCGTCATGACCGACGGGACCACCTACACGACGCGGTCCTGCTACGGGAAGGAAGGCGATACCATCCGCCTCGACATCGACCCGAAGTCGCACCCGGCCTGGACCGGCGTGCAGCGCGTGATGGACACCGGCGGCCAGGTCGCCAAGTTCAACAAGAAATTCGCCGGCATCGGCGCCCGCAAGAAGTAAGCCGCCCCCTCCAGGGCCTGCGCTTTCCGGCAACGCCGCCCCCCTTGAACGGGGGGCGGCGTTTGCTAATTTCAGCGCTGTCAGGGGCGCCCGAACGGGGCTCCTGGCGCGGTTCACCGCCATCCGCGGCGCCCGAATGGGGTCGCTGGGGGCCAGAGCCGCCGGCACAACCAGGACCTTGCTTCCATTGAGGAGGTTCCGCGTATGAACAGCTTTGACTTCTCCCCGCTGCTCCGCACCGCCATCGGCTTCGACCGGCTGGCCCGCACGCTCGAGACCGCGCGCGCCTCGCAGGACACGCAGGGCTATCCCCCGTACAACATCGAGAAGCTTGGCGAGGACAGCTACGTCCTGACCATGGCCGTCGCCGGCTTCGGCCCGGACGACCTCGAGATCGTGGCACGGGACAATGTGCTGACCGTCGCTGGCCGTGCGCCGCAGACGGAGGAAGGCCGCAGCTACCTGCATCGCGGCATTGCCGGCCGCGCCTTCGAGCGCCGCTTCGCGCTGGCCGACCATATCGTGGTTGACGGTGCGAATCTCGAGCACGGGCTGCTGCAGCTCTCGCTGAAGCGCGTGGTGCCCGAGGCGCTGAAGCCCCGCCGCATCCCGGTGCAGCCCGGCCGCCCGGCGATCGCCAACGAGGGCAGCCAGGACCAGGCGCCGCAGGCCCAGGCCGCCTGACCCGGGCGAGCGGGCTCCAATCGGCCGGCGGGGGCGACCCCGCCGGCTTTTTCCTTATCCAGGCTTCTTGAAGAACGCATCCGCCGCGCTGCGATGCGCCTGCCGGGCATTGATGGCGGCCTCTGCCCTGGCAATCTCGGCCTGCAACTCGGCGATATAGCGCTGCAGGTCCGCCACATCCCAGCGGTCCAGCACAGCCGGGGTGAAGCGCCGGGCGGCCGGGCGTGGGGTTTCCTCCTCGATCATGCGGCACCTCATGTTGGCAGCGGGCTTTGACCCCGCCCAAAGCCGCCTCTATATGCCACGCCAAGCCGCAGTGAAGGGCCCCGCCCCGATGGCACTGCTCTGATAGGTTCGCTCCATGACCCAGCCGCTGATGCCGAAGGCCACCGCCGTGTGGCTGATCGACAAGACCTCCCTGACCTTCGAACAGGTCGCCGATTTCGTGGGCATGCACCCGCTCGAGGTCCAGGCCATCGCCGATGGTGAGGTCGCCCAGGGCATCATCGGCTATGACCCGGTACTGAACGGCCAGCTCACCCGGGAGGAGATCGCCCGCTGCGAGGCCGATCCGGCGCTCCGGCTGCAGATCCAGTCCTCCAACCTTCCGGCGCCGAAGGCCCGCGGCAAGGGCGCCCGCTACACGCCCGTGTCCAAGCGGAACGACCGGCCGGACGGCATCGCCTGGCTGATCCGCAACCATCCCCAGCTGTCGGACACCACGATCGGCAAGCTGCTCGGCACCACCAAGGACACCATCGCCAAGGTGCGCGACCGGACGCATTGGAACAGCGCCAACATCAAGCCGCGGGATCCGGTGATCCTCGGCCTCTGCACCCAGTCGGACCTGAATGCCGCGCTGATCGCGGCCGGTGAGCGCCCGGGCGCCGTGCCGCCGCCACTGCCGGACACCGCCGAGGATTCGGCGGCCTGAGACGGCGGCGCGGCCGGCTTGCCCCGGCCGCGCCCTGGGCTCTCAGTTGGCCCGGCGAAGCTTCTCAATCTCTTCCTTCAGCCTCAGCTTTTCCCGCTTGAGCCGCGCCAGCTCCAGCTCATCCGGTCGGGGCCGGGCGCCCTGGGCGCCGATCTCCCGCTCGAGGATGGCATGCTTGTCTTCGAGGGACCGGAGGCGTGGCGAAGTCATCATGCGGACATCTCCTTTTCCGTCCTGTTGCGCTGCGGCGCATCGCGGCCCATCGGCCTCTGTTGCGCTCGCGCCAGGGCATGGTAATGGCCTCCGCGCCCGGATTGCACTTTTTCTTCACCGCCCAACCACGAGCCTGCACCCCGATGCTCGATGACCGAGACAGCCTGTTGCGGCGCCTGCACGAGATGCGGAGCGAGCATCGCGACCTCGACACGGTCATCGCCCGGCTGTCGGACAGCCTGACGGACCAGCTCCAGGTCCAGCGGCTCAAGAAGCGCAAGCTGAAGCTGAAGGACGAGATCGCCTGGCTGGAAAGCCGGCTGCTGCCCGACATCAGCGCATGAGCGCCGCCTCCGTGAACGCCCTGGTCGGCGTCATCATGGGCAGCCGCTCCGACTGGGAGACGATGCGCCATGCCGCCGAGGTGCTGGAGAAGCTCGGCATCCCGCACGAGACGAAGGTGGTTTCCGCCCACCGCACCCCGGAGCGGCTGCACAGCTACGCCGCCGGGGCGCGTGGCCGCGGCCTCAAGGTGATCATCGCCGGCGCCGGCGGGGCGGCGCATCTGCCGGGGATGGCGGCGGCGATGACGCCGCTGCCGGTGCTCGGCGTGCCGGTCGAGAGCCATGCCCTGAAGGGCATGGACAGCCTCCTCTCCATCGTCCAGATGCCCGGCGGCGTCCCGGTCGGGACGCTGGCGATCGGCCGCGCGGGCGCGATCAATGCCGGGCTGATGGCCGCCGCCATCCTCGCCCTCTCCGACCCCGAGCTCGCCGCCCGGCTCGACGCCTGGCGCGCGGCGCAGACCGAGGACGTGCCGGAGGAGCCGGCATGACCCCGCCGCTGCCCCCCGGCAGCACCATCGGCATCCTCGGTGGCGGGCAACTCGGGCGGATGTCGGCCCTGGCGGCCGCACGGCTCGGCTACCGCTGCCATGTCTATGCCCCGGAGGCCGGGAGCCCTGGGATGCAGGTCGCCGCCGCCGCGACCGTCGCCCCTTACGAGGATGAGGCGGCACTCGCCCGCTTCGCCGCCGCGGTCGATGTCGTGACCTTCGAGTTCGAGAATGTCCCGGCCGCGACCCTGGCCGCCCTCGCGCCCCTCGCCCCATGCCGGCCGGGCGTCGAGGTGCTGCGCATCTGCCAGGACCGCCTCGCCGAGAAGGCCTTCCTCGAGCGCGCCGGCGTCCCCGTCGCGCCCTGGCGCGCGGTGGAGGACGAAGCGGGACTCGCCGTCGCCATTGCCGAGATCGGCCTTCCCGCCGTGCTGAAGACCACCCGGCTGGGCTATGACGGCCGCGGCCAGGCCGTGATCCGCCGCCCGGAGGATGCCGCCGCAGCCTTCACCCGACTCGCGCCGAAGCCGCTGATCCTCGAGGCCTTCGTCCCCTTCGTCGCCGAGGTCTCCGCCATCGCCGCCCGCGGCGAGGATGGCGCGACGGCTGTCTATGACGCGGTCGAGAACCGGCACCGCGACCACATCCTCGACCTCAGCTTCGCTCCCGCCCGTTTGCCCGCCGCCGAGGCGGCGCGCGGCCATGCCCTGCGCGTCGCCGAGTCGCTCGGCCTGGTCGGCGTGCTGGCGCTGGAGCTGTTCGTGCTGCCGGATGGCCGCCTGCTGGGCAATGAGATCGCCCCGCGGCCGCATAATTCCGGCCATTGGACGATGGATGGCTGCGCCGCGAGCCAGTTCGAGCAGCATGTCCGCGCTGTCGCCGGGTTGCCGCTGGCCCCTGCCGCGCGGCATCACGACGTTGTCATGAAGAACCTGGTCGGGCCGGAGGGCCTCTCGCTCTGGCCGGGCTTGTTGCGGAACCCCGAGGTGGTGCCGCACTGGTACGGCAAGTCCGAGGCCCGTCCGGGCCGGAAATTGGGCCATGCCAACAGGTTGCTGGCACTGGGCAGCCTTTCCACCCTGGAGGATGCCGCGGCCCTGAAGGGGCTGTGACGTATTTGCCATCATGGGCTGTGGCAGACCTGCCACATCGGTATGGAAATGGTCTGGCACCGGATGCAGGTTCACGCTGGCGGTGCTAGGTTCCCTGAACGCAGCGCTGACGCCGCCTCACTTCCGCGGTAGGCGTCGCGACACAGCGTTTCGTAATCGAGGAGAGATTTCGATGACCCTCAGGAAGGCCCTCCTGGCCGCGACGGTACTGGCACTGCCGGTGGCCGCGCAGGCGCAGCCGGTCTCCGGCCTCTACATCGGGGCCGGCGGTGGTCTGAACATCCACCAGGACTCGAACAACAACGGCGTTAGGACGAAGTTCGACGACATCGGCGCCGTCGGTCTCGCCTCCATCGGCTGGGGCTTCGGCAACGGCCTTCGCGCCGAGCTCGAGGGCAGCTACCGGACGAACGACATCCGCAGCATCACCGCGCCGGGTGTGCGTGGCACCAGCGGCTACCTGCGCAACTACGGCGCGATGGTCAATGTGCTGTACGACTTCAACCTCGGCCTGCCGGTGATCCCGTATCTCGGCGTCGGCGCTGGCTATGGCTGGGTGGATGTCGACAAGGCGAACTTCACCGGCCCGGGTGGCAGCCGCTATCGGATCGAGGACACCGACGGCCGCTTCGCCTATCAGGGCATCGCCGGCGCTGCCTTCGCTCTGCCGGTTCCGGGCCTCGCCCTGACCGCCGAGTACCGCTTCTACGGCACGCTCGAGCCGTCGCTGAACGTCGACCGCACGAGCACTTTTGGCGCGCCGGGCGGCAACTACAAGCCGACCAACTACAACCACAGCGCGCTGATCGGCGTCCGCTACGCCTTCAACGCGCCGGTTGCCCCGCCGCCGGTCGTGACGGCGCCGCCGGTCGCCCCGGCGCCGACGGTTGCCCGCACCTACCTGGTGTTCTTCGACTGGGATCGTGCGGACCTGACCGACCGCGCCCGGCAGATCATTTCCGAGGCCGCCGGCGCCGCGCGCAGCGTACAGTCGACCCGCATCGAAGTGGCCGGCCATGCCGACCGTTCGGGCACCCCGCAGTACAACCAGCGCCTGTCGCAGCGCCGCGCCGATGCGGTCGCGGCCGAGCTGGTTCGTCAGGGCGTGAGCCGCAACGAGATCATGGTCACCGCTTTCGGCGAGAGCCGCCCGTTGGTCCCGACCGCCGACGGCGTGCGCGAGCCGCAGAACCGCCGCGTCGAGATCGTGCTGCGCTAAGCGGCACCTTCTCCTCACGGAGACCGGAAAGGGGCGCCTTCGGGCGCCCCTTTTTGTGTTCAGCCGCCGCGAGGGTGCGCCATCGTGCAACGCGACCTCTGCGTCGGTAAATAAACGTAACAAGATTGTGGTTTTCATACCACAGGCCCGCCGGTCGCGTTTTCGATAGTGAACTAGACCGCAAATTTTTTCTTCAGATGAGGGAACGCACCCCGCGCCGAACCGGATGGCCGGTGCCCCGGCGGGATGCGTCTCTTGCTTTGGAGCAATACGGATGAGTCTGAAAAGGGCACTGCTGGCCACCGCCCTGGTCTCGGCCCCCCTGCTGGCATCCATGGGCTCGGCCAGCGCCCAGCCTGTCACCGGCCTCTATATCGGCGCAGGCGCGGGTGCCAACTGGATCAACAACCCCTCGAAGTTCGACCTCAGCGGCGACACCGCGCCGGGCAATTTCGGCCTACCGCCCGGCACCACCATCAACAACGCGGGCAAGGCGAACTTCAATGTCGGTTGGGCCGGCGTGGTCAGCCTCGGCTGGGGCTTCGGCAACGGCGTCCGGGCCGAGATCGAGGGCAACTACCGGGACAACGAGGTCGACAGCATCCGCGGCTTCGGTCTTGCGCCAGTTTCGCGCGTCGGTGGCTTCCAGCGCACCTACGGCGTGATGGCCAACGTCTTCTATGACTTCGACTTCGCCAATTTCGGCCTCGGGCAGAGCATCCTTCAGCCCTATGTCGGCATCGGCGCCGGCTATGCCTGGACCGACTGGAAGAACATCCGGGGCGTGGCCGCGAACGGGCTCGTGATCAACGCCGATGGCGATGACGGCCAGTTCGCCTACCAGGCCATCGTCGGCGTCGCCACGCCGCTGACCTGGCTCGGCGTCACCGGCCTGTCGCTGACGGCGGAATACCGCTTCTTCGGCACGCTGCAGCCGGAGCTGGCCACCACCATCAGCACGCCGGCCGGCGCCCGCATCCAGTCCGGCAAGATCGAGTCCGACAACTACAACCACTCGGTCATGCTCGGCTTGCGCTATGCGCTGTTCCAGCCGCCGCCGGCCCCGCCGCCGGTCGTCGCCGCCCCGCCGCAGGCCGCCCAGGCCCCGGCTCCGGCGCGGACCTATCTGGTGTTCTTCGACTGGGATCGGGCGGACCTCACCACCCGCGCCCGCGAGATCATCAGCGAGGCGGCGCAGAACTCCCGCCGCGTGCAGGCGACGCGCATCGAGGTGGCCGGCCATGCCGACCGCTCCGGCACGCCGCAGTACAACCAGCGCCTGTCGCAGCGTCGCGCCGACGCCGTCGCGGCGGAGCTGGTGGCACAGGGCATCAGCCGCAACGAGATCAGCGTGACGGCCTTCGGCGAGAGCCGGCCGCTGGTCCCGACCGCGGACGGCGTGCGTGAGCCGCAGAACCGCCGCGTCGAGATCGTGCTGCGCTAAGCGGCACCTTCTCCTCCTGGAGAAAGGAAGGGGCGCTCTCGGGCGCCCCTTTTTTCGTGGCCGCTACAGGAAGTCCTGCAGCATGGCGACGAGCGGCTTGTCCGCCGGCGGCATGGCGTAGCCGCCCATCTGCCGCGGCTTCACCCAGGACAGCGCCTGCCCCTCCACCGGCCGCACCGCGCCGCCCCATTTGCGGCAGAGGTAGAGCGGCATCATCAGGTGGAAGGCCTCGTAGCCATGCGAGGCGAAGGTGAAGGGCGCGAGGCAGCTCTCGCTGACATCGATGTCGAGCTCCTCCTTCAGCTCGCGGATCAGCGCGGCCTCCGGGCTTTCGCCCGGCTTCACCTTGCCGCCGGGAAACTCCCAGAGCCCGGCGAGCGGCTTGCCCTCGGGCCGCCGCGCCAGCAGCACCCGCCCATCCGGATCGACGAGGGCAACGGCGGCGACGAGCAGCACCGGCTTCTCTGCCCGCGGCGCCTCGACGGCGGGCGGGGCCAGCAGCGCCTCGCGCTCCGCCCGGAACAGCAGCACCGGCATCGGCCCGCCGCGGGAAAGGAAGGTCTGCATCGCCTCCCCCGCCGGCCGCAGCCCGACCCGCTGCAGCACGGCCGCCGAGCGCGCATTGTCCTTCAGCACGCTGGCATGGATGGCCCGGAGGCCCTGCGTCTCCAGCGCCCAGCGGCAGAGCGCCACGGCCGCCTCGGGCGCCACGCCGTGCCCCCAGAATTTCCGCCCGACCCAGTAGCCGAGCTCTGCGCCCTTGCGGTCCGCATCGAGGGTGATGGCGACGCAGCCGACCAGCCGCTCGGTCTGCTGACCGCCCGGGCCCTCCTCCTCGCCGGTGATCGCGAGGTGCCAGGCCTCGCCGGCCTCGATCTGCGTCCAGGTGGAGCGGATCCACTCCTCCGCACGGGCCAGCTCATAGGGGTAGCGCACGCGGGCGAGGTTCTTCGCCACCTCCCAGTCATTGACCAGGCGATGCAGCGCCGTCGCATCCTCGAGGCGGAGCGGGCGCAGGCTCAGCCGCTCCGTGCGCAGCGGCGGGAAATCGGGCGGCGGTGTCACGATGGCAGCGGACCCCGGTGGCGGTTGCGACGTCAGGCTTCGGCCAGGATCGCCACGAGAGGGCGGGTGGTGGAGCTGAGCGGGATCGAACCGCTGACCTCGTCATTGCGAACGACGCGCTCTCCCAACTGAGCTACAGCCCCGAACCAGTCCCGCGGGCTTGGGGTCCCGCAGGGCGCGCTAGATGCCCTCGCGCAGGCCTTGAGTCAAGCCCGCTTGTCCCGGGCTTGCCCCGTCATTAGGTTGCGGCCGCGTTCCTGCGGCTCCGCCCGAAAGCAAGGTCATCGGCATGTTTCTGGATGTGGTGTTCTATCTGGCCGGCGCGGTGCTGGACCTGTTGTGGTGGGCGGTGATGCTCGCCGTCGTCGTGCAGCTGCTGGTCAATTTCGGCGTGCTCGACACGCGCAATCGCATCGTCTGGACAATCGCCGATTTCCTCTACCGGGTCACCGAGCCGCTCTTCGGCCGGGTGCGGCGCATACTGCCGAGTTTCGGCTCCATCGACCTCTCGCCCCTGGTGGTGCTGCTGCTGATCACCGCCTGCCAGATGCTGCTCGGCGCCATCCGCCGCTCGCTCTTTTTGAATGGGCTGTATTTTTGACCGATGGCTGGTGGCGGTCGGGGCCTGAGGGCATCACCCTCCGCGTAAAGGTGCAGCCCCGGGCCCGGCGGCCCGGCGGCGGCGGGCTGGCGCCGGGGGTGGACGGGCCGCGGCTGCGCCTCGCCGTCACCGAGCCGGCCGAGGACGGGCGGGCGAACCGTGCCGCCTGCACCCTGCTCGCCACGGCGCTCGGCCTGCCCGCAGCGGCGGTGAGCCTGCTGCAGGGCGCGGCCGCGCGGGAGAAGCTGGTGCAGGTCTCGGGCGATGCCGAGGCGCTGGCCGCCAGGATGAGGGATTGGGCATGACCGCACGGATCATCGACGGCAAGGCCGTGGCGGAGCGGCTGCGCGCCGGCCTCGCCGAGCGCATCGCCGCCCTGCCCTTCCGCCCGGGGCTGCGCGTCGTCCGCATCGGCGACGACCCGGCGAGCGGCGTCTATGTCCGCAACAAGGACCGCGCCGCGCTCGCCGCCGGCTTCGACAGCGCCACGATCCACCTGCCCGCCGGGACCAGCGAGCAGGACCTGCTCGCCCTCATCGCCCGGCTGAATGCCGACCCGGCGGTGGACGGCATCCTCGTCCAGCTCCCCCTGCCGCCGCAGATCAGGGCCGATGCGGTGATCGCCGCGGTCGATCCGGCGAAGGATGTCGATGGCTTCCACCCGGTCAATGCCGGGCGCCTCGCCAGCCGCCAGCCCGGCCTCGTCCCCTGCACGCCGAAGGGGGTGATGCACTTGCTGCGCGAGGCCGGCGCGAGGCTGCCCGGTGCCCGCGCCGTGGTGCTCGGCCGCAGCCAGATCGTCGGCCGGCCGATGCTGCAGCTGCTGCTCGCCGCCGACTGCACCGTCACCGTCGTCCATTCCCGCACCCGGGACCTGCCGGGCGAGTGCCGGCGGGCGGAGGTCCTGGTCGCCGCCGTCGGCCAGGCGGAGATGGTGCGCGGCAATTGGGTGGCGGAGGGTGCGACCGTCATCGATGTCGGCATCAATCGTGGCGCGGATGGCAGGCTGGTCGGCGATGTCGCCTTCGCCGAGGCGCTGCCGCGGGCGGCCGCCATCACCCCGGTTCCGGGCGGCGTCGGGCCGATGACCATCGCCTGCCTGCTCGAGAACACGCTGGAGGCGGCGCTCGCCCGGCGGAGCCTGCCGGCGGAGTAATCGCCGTGGCGGGTTTTGGCCTCGGCCTGCTCTTCGTCCTGATCTGGGCCTCGGCCTTCACCGCCATCAAGGGGCTGGTGCCGGAATGGCCGCCGCTCTGGGCGCTGGCGATCCGCTTCTGCCTGGTGGCGCTGTTGCTCGGCGGCGTGCTGGCCTGGCGCGGGCTGCGCTGGCCCGGCCCGCGGGACGGGGCGCGGCTCGGGGCGATGGGGCTCTTCGGCTCGGCGGGCTATCTGGCTGGGGCCTGGCTCGCCTCGTTGACCCTGCCCTCCGGCCTGGTCGCGCTGCTTTCCTCGACCGCGCCGCTCTTCGTGGCGCTCGGCGAGGTGGCCTTCCTCGGCCGCCGGGTGCCGGCGATGGCCTGGGCGGGCCTTGGCCTCGGCTGGCTCGGCGTGGCCGTGCTCGGGGTCGGGCGCGGGGCAGGCGGGTTCGAGCTGCATGGCGTGCTGCTGGCCCTCGGCGGGGCGCTGTCCCAGGCGGCGGGCATCCTGGTCTTCGCGCCGGCGCGCGGGCGGGTCGATGCCTGGACGGCCAATGCCACCCAGGCGGCGGTGGCGGCGCTGGCGCTCATCCTGCTGGCCAGCCTGGTCGAGACGCGGCTGCCCGGCGCCCCCAGCCCGATCGCCCTCTTTTCCCTCGCCTATGGCGTGGTGGTTGTCGGCATCGGCGGCTATGCGTTGTACTTCACCATGCTGAAGCGCCTGCCGCCGGCGACGGCCGCGGCGCTGCAATTGCTCGCCCCGCCGGTCGCCGCGCTGCTCGGCTGGGCGCTGCTTGGGGAGGTATTGGGCTGGACGGATGTCGCAGGCGGGATGGTGACGCTGTCGGGCCTCGCCTTGCTGTTCCGTGCCCGTGCCGGATAGGCCTCCGTGGTTGACCGGCCAGGAAGTCCCGTCTATATGCCTCGCCTCCCGGCGGCGCCCTGGCTCCGCCGGCGGCCTCTTTTGGCCGATCCCAAAACCGAACCCTTGCCCGGGGCAGCGCCGACCCCGGCCTATGATCCTGGCGCGACCAGTTGAGGCCGCACGATGACCTTCGCAGTGATCCGCACCGGCGGAAAGCAGTACCGGGTGACGCCGAACGCGGTGCTCACCGTCGAGAAGCTCGAGGCCGAGCCCGGCGCCACCGTCACCTTCCATGACGTGCTGGCCATCGGCGGCGAGGCCGGCCTGACCCTCGGCGCGCCCACCGTCCCCGGCGCCAGCGTCACCGCGACCGTTGAGAAGCACGCCCGCGGCGAGAAGGTGATCATCCTGAAGAAGCGCCGCCGGCAGAACAGCCGCCGCAAGCGGGGCCATCGCCAGGACCTGACGGTCCTCCGCATCGCCGACATCGCCGCGGCCTGAACAAGAAGGAGAACTCTCCATGGCACATAAGAAGGCGGGCGGCTCCTCCCGCAACGGGCGCGACAGCGCCGGCAAGCGCCTCGGCGTGAAGCTGTTCGGTGGGCAGGTCGTCCGCGCCGGCAACATCATCGTCACCCAGCGCGGCACGAAGATGCTGCCGGGCCGCAATGTCGGCGTCGGCCGCACCCATTCGCTGCATGCGATGGTCGACGGCACGGTGAAGTTCGAGCGCAAGGCCGAGGGCCGCGTGCATGTCTCCGTCCTGCCGGTCGCCCAGGCGGCCGAGTAGGCCTCACCGCCAGCGGTGACGCGAAGGGGGCCGCGAGGCCCCCTTTTTTATTCCCGAGGGTCCAACCCCCCATGAAATTCCTCGACGAAGCCAAGGTCTGGGTGAAGGCCGGCGACGGCGGCGACGGCGTCATCGCCTTCCGCCGCGAGAAATACATCGAGTTCGGCGGGCCGGACGGCGGCAATGGCGGCCGCGGCGGCGATGTCGTGGTGGAGGCGGTCGACGGCCTCAACACGCTGATCGACTACCGCTACGCCCAGCACTTCAAGGCCCGCAAGGGAGGCAACGGCGCCGGCCAGGACCGCTCCGGCGCCGGCAGCGAGGATGTCGTCCTCAAGGTACCGATCGGCACGCAGGTCTTCGCCGAGGACAAGGAGACGCTGCTCGCCGACCTCGACACGCCCGGCGCCCGGGTGGTCATCGCCCAGGGCGGCGATGGCGGCCATGGCAACGCCCACTACAAGACCAGCACCAACCGCGCCCCGCGCCGCGCCGACAAGGGCTGGCCGGGCGAGGAGAAATGGCTCTGGCTCCGTCTCAAGCTGATCGCCGATGCCGGGCTGGTGGGCCTGCCGAATGCCGGCAAGTCGACCTTCCTCGCCGCCGTCAGCGCCGCCAAGCCGAAGATCGCCGACTACCCCTTCACCACGCTGCATCCGCAGCTCGGCGTCGTCCGCCTCAATGCGTCCGAGGAGTTCGTCCTCGCCGACATTCCCGGGCTGATCGAGGGCGCGCATGAGGGTGCGGGACTCGGCGACCGCTTCCTCGGCCATATCGAGCGCTGCGCCGTGCTGCTGCACCTGGTCGACGGCAGCCAGCCGGACCCCGCCGGCGCCTGGCGCACCGTGCGGGAGGAGCTGGAGGGCTATGGCAACGGCCTTGCCGAGAAGCCGGAGCTGGTGGCCCTCAACAAGCTGGACGCGATGACCGCCCAGGCCCGCAGCAGCCGGCTGAAGGCGCTGGAGCGCGCCGTCGGCCGGCCGGTGCTGCTGCTCTCCGGCGCGACGCAGGAGGGCGTGCCGGAGGCGCTGCGGGCGCTCGCCAATGTCATCGCCGATAAGCGGGCGGCGGATAAGGGCGAGAGCAAACTCCGACCAGGTGAAATCACCTGATCGGAGTAATTCGCTCGGTTACACAAGAGGCTAGAGCGGTTCCGTGAGCCGGGTCGAATGGAACCCGCTCTAGCGCCGCCCCGTCACCGCCAGCAGCCCGCCGAGCACGCCGATCCCCGCCGCCGCGGGCCCGAAGCCGCCGAAGCCGTGCTGCGCGATCATCCAGCTGCCGAGCGCGGCCGCGCCGAGCCAGCCGATGCTCGCCGAGGTGACGTTCAACCCGAGCACCGTCCCCCGCACATCCTCCGGCACCTCGGCCAGCGCCGCCATCAGGCTCGGGCGGGCGATGGCATTGACGAAGACATAGGCGAAGCCGAGCGCCACCGACCCCTCCAGCCCCGGCAACCAGCCGAAGAGCACCAGCGCCAGCGCCGCCGAGCCGAACATCGCCCCGGCGAAGGTCAGCCGCCGGTTGCCAAGCTTATCGGCAAGCTGCCCGCCCAGCACTGTGCCGAGGATGCTCCCCACGGCGAAGACCGCCAGCGGTATCACCACCCCGGCGAGCGAAAGCCCGTAGCTCGATTGCAGGAAAGTGGCGAAATAGACGGCGATGAGGCCGTAGCAAATGCGCTCCGCCACCCCCATCGCCAGCAGCCGCAGTACCGGCCCGGTGAGCGCCTTGCCCCGCACCGTCCCTGCCTTCTGCAAGCCGGAGCCGCCCGGGGCCGGGCGCAGCGTCGTCGCCCAGAGCGCCAGCCCAGCCAAGACCGCGACGCCGGCGACCACCACATTGACGCCCCGCCAGCCGAGCGAGTCGCCGATCCAGGCCGCCATCGGCACGCCGAGCAGCAGGGTCAGTGACTGCCCCGCCATCACCCAGCCCAGGGCGCGCCCGCGCTGCCGGTCGACGACGCGCGCCGAGGCCTCGGCCATCAGCACGCCGGTGAAGGCCCCCGCGCAGCCGCCCGCCACCGCGATCCAGACCGCGACCCAGAGGAAGCTCCCCGCCTCCGCCACGCCGACCAGGCAGAGCGCCAGCGCCACCGGCCCGCCGATGAGGAAGGGCCGCCGCCCCCAGCGATCCGACCCGGCCCCCGCCAGCACCGAGGCGATGCCCCAGGTGACCGAGGTGACGGCCATGAGGTTGCCGACCAGCGGCAGGCTCGTCGCCAGGTCGCGCGACATCTCGAGCAGGAAGGGCGCCCGCGTTGTCCCGCTGGAGGAGGCGGCGAACATGCCGAAGCAGGCCGCAGCCAGCAGCGCCCAGGGCATGGGCGGCTCGGCAGGTGGCGGGCCCTCGGCCGCATCGCCTGGCGGCATAGGCCAGCGACGACGGGCCATGGCATTTCCCCGGAGGTTTGATGGATTGCAGGTAAGCCTAAGCGGCCAACCTGGAAGGGTCCAGCCACGAGGGATAGGCTGCGCCCCTTCCCTGCCCCGGAATCCCACCTTGCCGAAATCCGCCCGCCCCGACCTGATCGGCCTGATCGCCTTGATGCTCATCCTCGGGGTGCTGGTCGGCGGCTACTTCCTCTTCCCCTATGTGCAATCCGTCATGGGCTACCAGGACTGCATCGCCTCCGGCCGCATCACGGGCTGCTGAGCGTCCGCTGCACCGCGCGCCGCCAGCCGGCATAGGCCGCCTCGCGCTCCGCCTCCGCCATGGCCGGGGTGAAGCGCCGGTCGAGCTGCCAGCGCGCGGCGAATTCCGCCGGTTCCGGGCAGAGGCCGGCCTGCAGCCCGGCCAGGTAGCCGGCACCGAGCGCCGTCGTCTCGCGGATGGTCGGCCGGTCGACCGGCGCGCCCAGCACATCGGCCAGGAACTGCATCGTCCAGTCGGAGGCGACCATGCCGCCATCGACGCGCAGCACCGCGCTCTCGCCCGCGCCCATATCGGCCTGCATCGCCGCCACCAGGTCCCGCGTCTGGTAGCCGACGCTCTCCAGCGCGGCGCGGGCGAAATCCGCCCGGCCCGAGGCGCGGGTCAGCCCATGGATGCTGCCGCGCGCCTCCGCATCCCAATGCGGCACGCCCAGGCCCACGAAGGCCGGCACGAGGTAGAGCCGCCCCGCCGGGTCGGATTGCTCGGCGAGCGCCCCGCTCTCGGCCGCATCGGCGATGATGCCAAGGCCGTCGCGCAGCCACTGCACCGCGGCGCCGGCGACGAAGATCGCGCCTTCCAGCGCGTAGGTCCGCCGGCCCCGGAGCTGGTAGGCGATGGTCGTCAGCAGCCGGTGGCGCGAGGCGATGGGCGCATCCCCGGTGTTCAGCAGGGCGAAGCAGCCCGTGCCATAGGTCGACTTCACCATCCCCGGCTCGAAGCAGGCCTGCCCGACGGTCGCCGCCTGCTGGTCGCCGGCAATGCCGAGCACGGGGATGGAGGCGCCGAGCAGCGTCGTCATGCCGAACTCCGCGGCGCAGTCGCGCACCTCCGGCAGCATCCGCGCCGGCACGCGGAACAGCTCGCACATCGCCGGGTCCCAGGCGCCGGCGCGGATGTCGAAGAGCATGGTGCGCGCCGCATTGGTCGCATCCGTCGCATGGACACGCCCATCGGTGAGCTGCCAGAGCAGGAAGCTGTCGACCGTGCCGAAGGCGAGCTCGCCCTGCTCGGCGGCCGCCCGCGCGCCGGGCACGGTATCGAGGATCCAGGCGATCTTGGTCGCCGAGAAATAGGGGTCGATCAGCAGCCCGGTCGCGGCGGCGACGGCCGGGGCATGCCCCGCCTCGCGCAACGCCGCGCAGGTGGAGGCCGTCCGCCTGTCCTGCCAGACGATGGCGCGATGGATCGGCCGCCCGGTGCTGCGGTTCCAGACCACCACCGTCTCGCGCTGGTTGGCGATGCCGATGCCGGCGATCTGGGTCGGCGCCAGCCCCACCTTGTCGATCGCCTCCCGCATCACGGCAAGCGAGGTGTCCCAGAGATCCTCCACCTCATGCTCGACCCAGCCGGACTGCGGGTAGTGCTGCGGGAATTCCAGCTGCGCCGAGGCGATGGGCGCCAGATCGGGCGTGCGGAAGATGATCGCCCTGGTCGAGGTGGTGCCCTGGTCGAGGGCGAGGATATGGCCTTCGGCGGGCATGGACGGAACCTCTGCTGGATGGGCGGCGGGGGCCGGAGCCCCCGCCCTTTGGGTCAGCCGCGGCGCGGCGGGTTGGCCGGCCAGCTCTGGATGAGCTTGTCGTAGTCGACCGTCTCGCCCTGCGGCTTCTCGTTCGCCAGCTTGCGCTGCGGCGCGACGTTGCCGTCCTTCTGCGCCTGCTCGTACCAGTTCTCGGCCGTGGTCCGCGGGTTGAGCCGCGGGCCGCACTCGCCCTGCACATTGGCGCGCTGCAGCCGCTCGAGCACGCTGTCCTGTGCCGCTGCCAGCGAGTCCATCGCCGCCTGCGGCGTCTTCGCCCCCGAGGAGGCATCGCCGATATTCTGCCACCAGAGCTGCGCCAGGCGCGGATAGTCGGGGATGTTCACCCCCGTCGGCGTCCACTGCACCCGGGCCGGCGAGCGGTAGAACTCGATCAGCCCGCCGAGCTGCTTGGCGCGGTCGGTGAAGGACTGGTGCCAGATGTCGCTCTCGCGGATGAAGGTGAGGCCGACATGGCTCTTCTTCAGGCTGGTCGACTTGGAGACGCAAAACTGGGCGTAGAGCCAGGCCGCGCGGCGGCGGTCGACGGGGGTGGATTTCAGCAGCGTCCAGGAGCCGGCATCCTGGTAGCCGAGCTTCATCCCCTCCTTCCAGTAGGCACCCTTCGGCGAGGGCGCCATCCGCCAGCGCGGCGTGCCGTCCGGGTTCATCACCGCGAGGCCGGGCTTCACCATGTCGGCGGTGAAGGCGGTGTACCAGAACATCTGCTGGGCGATGTTGCCCTGCGCCGGCACCGGGCCGCTCTCGGAGAAGGTCATACCGGCCGCCTCGGGCGGGGCGTACTTCTTCAGCCACTCCACATACTTGGTGATGGAGTAGACCGCCGCCGGCCCGTTGGTGTCGCCGCCGCGCTCGATGGAGGAGCCGGTCGGCCGGCAGCCCTCCATGCGGATGCCCCACTCGTCGACCGGCTTGCCGTTCGGGATGCCGCGGTCGCCGTTGCCCGCCATCGACAGCCAGGCATCGGTGAAGCGCCAGCCGAGCGAGGGGTCCTTCTTGCCGTAGTCCATGTGGCCATAGACCTTGACCCCGTCGATCTCCTTCACCGTGTTGGTGAAGAACTCGGCGATGTCCTCATAGGCGGACCAGTTGACCGGCACGCCGAGGTCGTAGCCGAACTGCCGCCTGAAGGCCTCCTTGATGGCCGGCCGGTTGAACCAGTCGTAGCGGAACCAGTAGACATTGGCGAACTGCTGGTCCGGCAACTGGTAGAGCTTGCCATCCGGCCCGGTGCCGAAGCTGCGACCGATGAAATCCTCGAGGTCGAGCGTCGGCAGGGTCTGGTCGCGGCCCTCGCCCGCCATCCAGTCGGTCAGCGGCACCGCCTGCTGGTAGCGGAAATGCGTGCCGATCAGGTCGCTGTCGTTCACCCAGGCGTCGTAGACATTGCGGCCGGACTGCATCTGCGTCTGCAGCTTCTCCACCACATCGCCTTCCTGCAGCAGGTCGTGCCGCAGGCGGATGCCGGTGATCTCGGAGAAGGCGCGCGCCAGCGTCCGGGCTTCGTACTCATGGGTGGTGATGGTCTCGGAGACGACGTTGATCTCCTGGCCGCGGAAGGGCTGCGCGGCGCGGGCGAAGAATTCCATCTCCTGCATCTGCTGCTCTTGCGTCAGCGTCGAGGGCTGGAACTCCTCGGCGACCCAGCGGCGCGCGGCGTCCATCCCCTGCGCGACCGAATGGCTCGGGCGGAGCAGCGCCGGCGCGGCGAGCACCGCGGCGCTGCCGAGCAACCATTTGCGGCGCCCCATCGGTGTCATGGCATTCATTGCGTTTCCTCCTCGATCAGGCGCGGCTGGCCTCGGGCCCGCCGCGTGTGGTCAGGCCCAGCGGAACAGTATCGCCCCATAGACGACGGACACGATACTCGCCCCCCAGAGCGGCGCATCCCCGGCCAGCGCCAGCCAGCCGAGATGGATGAAGGCGGAGCCGAGCAGCGTCAGGAACAGCCGGTCGCCGCGCGTCGTCGGCAGGCCGAGCATGCCGATGCGGTCCCGCTCCGGCCGCAGCGCGGCGAGCGTCGTCATCACCGCCAGCACGGCGAGCAGGCCGCTGAAGAACAGCGCCGTCTGCCAGGTCCAGGCCATCCACGAGAGCGCCATCAGACCCGTCCCAGCGCGAAGCCGCGCGCGATATGGTTGCGGACGAACCAGATGACGATCGCCCCGGGGATGATGGTCAGCACGCCCGCCGCTGCCAGCAGCCCCCAATCCATCCCCGCCGCCGAAACCGTGCGCGTCATCGTCGCCACGATGGGCTTGGCGTTCACCGTGGTGAGCGTCCGCGCCAGCAGCAGCTCCACCCAGGAGAACATGAAGCAGAAGAAGGCCGCGACGCCGACGCCGCCGGCCACCAGCGGCAGGAAGTGGCGGATGAAGAAAGCCGGGAAAGACCAGCCGTCGATCGCCGCCGTCTCGTCGATCTCGCGCGGCACGCCGGACATGAAGCCCTCGAGGATCCAGACCGCGAGCGGGATGTTGAACAGGCAATGGGCAAGGGCCACCGCCCAGGGCGTGTCGAACAGCCCGACCGCGCTGTAGAGCTGGAAGAAGGGCAGCGCGAAGACCGCCGGCGGCGCCATCCGGTTCGACAGCAGCCAGAAGAACAGGTGCTTGTCGCCGAGGAAGCGGTAGCGGCT
>CADCTD010000066.1 GCA_902805545.1 uncultured Craurococcus sp.
TGCCGAGGCAACGGCCCTCGCCGACCAGCACCGCGTCGCCCGCGAGGCGGCCGAGGCCGAGGCCGCCGGCCTCCGCGCCGAGCGCGATGCCGCCCGGCAGGCGGAAGCCGCCACCGAGGCCCGCGCTGCCGAGGCGAAGGCCCTCGGCGACCAGCAGCTCGCCGCCCGCAAGTCTGCCGAGGCCGCTACCGGCCAGGCAAAGGCCGAGGCGCGCGCCACCGCCGAAGCCCTCGCCCGGCTCGAGGCCGAGCATGCCCGCCTCACCCTCGCCCGGAACGAGGCCGAGGATGCGCGCAACCACGCGCAGGAGGCGGTGATGATGCTGCAGATCCAGCTCCTCCGCCTGCGCGCCGAGACCGGCCGCCTTGCCCCGCCGGAGCCCGATGCGGACGATGCGGCGCAGGAGGAGTTCGAGTTCGACGAGGCCTGGTACCTGCGGAAATACCCGGATGTGCAGGCCGCGGTGAAGGCGGAGCGCATCTCCTCCGCCCGCGAGCACTACCGCCGCTTCGGCCGCAACGAGGGCCGCCTGCCGGTGCCGGAACAGGCGCTCACCGCCTGAGGCCGAGCGCCACCTCCCGCCGCCAGATATAGAGCCCGCTGCCGACCAGCACGGCGATGCCGGCGACGTCCCAGCCATCCGGCAGCTCCCCCCAGAGCAGCACGCCCATCAGCGTCGTCCAGAGGATGGCCGAGTATTCGAAGGGGGCGAGCAGCGTCGCCTCGCCGCGCCTGTAGGCCTCGGTCATCATCACCTGGGCGATGGCGGAGAGCAGGCCGGTGCCCACCAGCATCGCCCATTGCAGCGGGGTGGGCGCCACCCAGACGGGTAGTGCAAGCGCTCCCGAGACGAGCGTCGCGCCGAGGGCGAACCAGAGCACGATCGTCGCATTGCTCTCGCCGGCATGGCCCATGCGGCGGATGGTGATCATCGACAGTGCCCAGCACACCGCGCCCGCCAGCACGGCGAGCGTCCCCGGCAGGTGCCCCTGCCCCGCCCCGCCGCCCGCTCCGCCCATGGGCAGCGCCATCAGCAGCACGCCGCCGAAGCCGACCAGCACCGCGATCCCCCGCCGCGGCCCCACCCGCTCGCCGAGGAGGGGGATGGAGAGCAGCGTGAGGAACAGCGGCATGGTGAAGCCGAGCGCCGTCACCGTCGCCAGCGGCAGCACCGCATAGCCGTAGAAGGCGCCCGCCATGCCAACCAGGCCGGTCAGCATCCGCACCCCGTGCAGCACCGGGTTCCGGGTGCGGAGCGCGGCCAGCCCGCCTGCCTGCCAGAGCAACGGCAGCAGGGCCGGGATGGCGAAGAGGTTGCGGCAAAGCACCACCTGCGCCAGCGGCAGCTCGCCGCGCAGCCCCTTCACCAGCGCCGCGGCCAGCGAGAAGACGGCGGCCGCGCCCAGCACGCCGAGCACGGCGCGCCGGCGCCGCGCGGCGAGGTCCGAGGCGGCCTCGGCGGGAAGGGTCTGGATCGGGGAGTCCATGGACGGCGTTTCGGGGCGAGTCTAGGGTCCTCGGCGCATGAAAGCCAGATCACCCAAGGCGCCGCCCATCCCGGCGCATCCCGGTCTCGACGTGCAGGCGGATGAGGTCGTCTGGGACGGGCGCTTCCCGCTACAGCGCGTGCGCTTCACCTACCAGCGCTTCGACGGCGCCCGCTCCGCCGAGCTGACCTGGGAGCTCTGGCGCCGTGGCCGCGGCGTCGCCGTGCTGCCCTATGACCCCGTGGCGGATGCGGTGGCGCTGATCGAGCAGTTCCGCCTGCCGGCCCTGGCCGCCGGCCTCCCCGCGGTGATGACCGAATGCGCCGCCGGCCTGCTCGAGCAGGGCGAGGACCCGGAAGTCGCCGCCCGGCGCGAGCTGGAGGAGGAGACCGGCCTCCACCCCGAGCGGATGGAGCGGATCGGCCGCTTCATGCTGATGCAGGGCGGCTGCGACGAGACGATGTTCCTCTACGCCGCCCGCGTGGCCCTGCCGGAGGCCGCGGCGGCGGGCACGCATGGGCTCGTGCATGAGGGCGAGGATATCCGCGTGCTGGTCCTGCCAGCGGAGGAGGCCTTCGCCTTGCTGGACACCAACCGCATCGAGAATGCGACGGCCGGGCTCTGCCTCTGGTGGCTGCGCCACCACCGCGCCCGGCTGCGCCAGGAATGGGCCTGATGCCGACCGAACTCCTCTACCGCAACGATGCCTACCTCACCGAAGCGGCCGCGACGGTCCTCGCCGCCGGGCCGGAGGGGGTGGTGCTGGACCGCACACCCTTCTACGCCCAGGCCGGCGGGCAGCCCGGCGATGCCGGCTGGCTGCGCTGGGAGGGCGGCGAGATGGCGGTCGCCCGCGCGGTGAAGGGGCCGGAGGAGGGCGTCCTCCACCTCCCCGCCGAGGGCGCGCCGCTGCCGCCGGTCGGCGCCGCCGTCACCGCCCTCCTCGACTGGGGCCCGCGGCATCGCCACATGCGGATGCACACGGCGATGCACCTGCTCTGCAGCCTGATCCCCGGCGCCGGCGTCACCGGCGGCCAGATCGGCGCCGACCGCTCCCGCCTCGATTTCGACCTCGCCGCTCCGCCCACCAAGGAATCGCTGACCGAGGCGCTGAACGCGCTCGTTGCCGCCGACCATCCCGTGGGCGAGCGCTGGATCAGCGAGGCGGAGCTGGAGGCCAACCCCTCCCTCGTCCGCACCCTCTCGGTGCAGCCGCCGCGCGGCGCCGGGCGCATCCGCCTGGTGCGGATCGGGCCGGAGGAGGCGCCGGTCGACCTGCAGCCCTGCGGCGGCACCCATGTCCGCCGCACCGGCGAGATCGGCCGCGTCGAGGTGACCAAGCTCGAGAACAAGGGCAAGCAGAACCGCCGGGTCTACCTGGTTCTGCAGGGAGAGTAGCGCGATGGAGAACCTGGTCTCGACCGAATGGCTGGCCGCCGAGCTCGGCAAGCCGGGGTTGATGGTCTTCGACACCACAAAATACCTGCCCAACGAGCCCTTCGACGGGAAGGCCAAGTTCGCCGAGGCGCATGTGCCGGGCGCCGACTACTTCGACATCGACCTCGTCGCCGACCCGGATGCGACCCTGCCGCACATGATCCCGAGCGCGGCGCGCTTCGAGAAGCTGATGGGGATGCTCGGCGTCTCGAACGCCTCGCGCCTCGTCTTCTACGACCAGAAGGGCCTCGCCTCCGCCGCGCGCGGCTGGTGGCTGATGCGGCTCTTCGGCCATCACGAGGCCGCGGTGCTGGATGGCGGGTTGCCGAAGTGGGTCAAGGAGGGCCGCCCGACCGAGGCCGGCCCGCCGCCGCCTCGGGACTCCGCCGAGTTCGTCGCCGATTTCCAGGCCGAGTTGGTGCGGGGAATCGGCGACGTGAAGCGCATCGTCCGCCAGGGGGGCGGCGGGGTGCTGATCCTCGATGCCCGCGCCAGGGGCCGCTTCGACGGCACGGCGCCGGAGCCGCGGCCGGGCCTGCCCTCGGGACACATGCCGGGCGCGGCCAACCTCCCCTTCACCGAGTTGCTGAGGGCCGACCAGACCCTGCTGGACCCGGCGGCGCTGCGCGAGCGCTTCCTCGCCGCCGGCGTCACCGCGGAGCGGCCGGTCGTCACCTCCTGCGGCACGGGCGTCACCGCCTGCATCCTCTCGCTCGGCCTGATGCAGGCCGGCTTCCCCGAACCCGCCGTCTATGACGGTTCCTGGACCGAATGGGCCGGCCGGCCCGAAACCCCGAAGGTGCACACCTGATGCCGGACGACTCCATCCCCTCGACCAAAACCCAGGGCTTCGCCACCCGCCTCAGCCATGCCGGCCGCGCGGGCACGCATGTGCATGGCTTCGTCAACCCGGCCGTCCATCGTGGCTCCACCGTGCTCTTCCCGAATTGCGAGGCGCGGCGGGAGGGTGCGAAGCACCGCTTCGAGCAGTTCATGACCTATGGGACGCAGGGCGGCCCGACCCACTACGCCTTCGAGGATGTCATCGCCGAGATCGAGGGCGGCACGCGCTGCCTGGTCGTCGGCACCGGCCTCGCCGCCGTCGCGGTGCCGCTGCTCGCCTACCTGAAGGCGGGCGACCACTGCCTGATGCCGGACAGCGCCTATGGCCCGGCGCGCAACATCTGCGAGGGGCTGCTGAAGAACTGGGGCATCGAGACGACCTACTACGACCCGACCGTGGACGAGGCAGCCGCCGCCGCGCTCATCCGCCCGAACACCCGCGTCTTCTACACCGAGAGCCCCGGCAGCCACACCTTCGAGGTGCAGGACATCCCGGCCATCGCCCGCGCCGCCCATGCGCGCGGCGTGAAGGTGCTGATGGACAACACCTGGGGCATCCACCACTTCATGCCCTTCCGGCACGGCGTCGATGTCTCGATCCAGGCGCTGACCAAGTATGTCGGCGGCCATTCCGACGTGCTGCTCGGCAGCGTCACGGTGAATGACGAGGCGGATTGGCAGCGGGTGCGCAACACCGGCTCGCTGCTCGGCCAGTACGCCTCGCCGGACGATGTCTGGCTGGCGCTGCGCGGCGTCCGCACCATGGCGGTGCGCCTGAAGCGCCAGGAGGCGAGCGGCCTCGAGGTCGCCCGTTGGCTGGAGGCGCGGCCGGAGGTGAAGCAGGTGATGCATCCTGCCCTGCCGAGCCACCCGCAGCATGCGATCTGGAAGCGGGACTTCACCGGCTCCTGCTCGCTCTTCGGCGTCGTCTTCCAGCCGCGCTATGCGATGGAGGATGTGATGCGCGTCATCGACAGCCTCGCCCTCTTCGGCATCGGCGCGAGCTGGGGCGGGTTCGAGAGCCTCGCCATCCCGACCACGGGCTTCATCACCCGCAGCGCCGGCACGGGGGATTTCGGCGGGCCGATGGCGCGCATCCATATCGGCCTCGAGGAGCCGGCGGATCTCATCGCCGACCTGGAGCAGGCGCTGGGGACGCTACCCCGCTGAGGCGAGCGCCGCCTTCAGCCACTCCCGCAGCCGGCGGACGGCCGGCTGCGCGGCGGCCTCCGGCCGGGTGACGAACCAGTAGCAATGCCCCTTCCCGCTGAAGCGGCGCGGATGGGCGAGGCTGAGCGTGCCGGCGGCGATGCGGTCCTGCACCACCACCTCCGGCGCGAAGCCGATGCCGAAGCCGCGCTCGGCCATGCGCAGCGCCGCCTCCATGGAATCGGAGACGATCTCCCGCCGCGGCCCCTCCGCCAGGCCGAGCCGCGACAGGACCCGCGGCCAGAACTCCGCAAGCGGCTTGATGCCGAGCAGCGGCCCCTCGGCGATCTCCTCGGGCGTCAGCGCCACACGCCCCGCCATCCGCCCAGGCGAGGCGAGCAGCACGGCAGTGGTCGAGGCCAGCCGCTCCGAGGCCAGATGCGCCGGCGGCCGCCGACCCATGCGGATGGCGACGTCGCAGGCGCCGCTCTCGAGGTCGGCCGCCCGGCTCGAGAGCTCCACCCGCAGCTCGATCCCCTCGCGCCGCAGCGCATCCATCGCCGGCAGCAGCCAGCGCGCGGCGAAGACCGGCGCGCCGGAGACGGCAAGAGACCCGCGCGGCGCCCGGGCCGCGCCATAGGCCGCGGCGATGGCGCCGAACCCCTCCGCGAGCGCGGCCGCGAGGCTCGCCCCCGCCGGGGTCAGCGCCACGCCGCGATGCAGGCGGAGGAAAAGCGGCACGCCGAGCGTCGCCTCCAGCCCGCGCACGTGATGGCTGACGGCCGAGGGCGTCAGCCCGATCTCCGCCGCCCCGGCCTGGAAGCTGGCATGCCGCGCCGCCGCCTCGAAGGCGCGCAGCGCGGCGAGCGGCAGCCCACCGAATCCCGCATGGCTCACATGACTCTGGCTCATCCCAGGAGGGAGACTATTCGTTGGACGCCTGTCCCGCCAGGGCGTCTGCTGACATCCGGATTCCAGGGGACGAGTTGGATCATGGCTGACCTCCGCGGGCTGAGGCCCGTCGCGCCCATCCTCATCGGCGCCTCGGTCATGCTGAGCCTCGCCATGGGGCTGCGGCAGAGCCTCGGCCTGTTCATGCAGCCGGCGGTGCAGGATATCGGCATCGCCGTCTCGCAGTTCACGCTCGCCGTCGCGGTGCAGAACCTGGCATGGGGCTTCCTGCAACCCTTCGCCGGGGCGATCGCCGGGCGGCACGGCTTCCGCCCGGTGCTGATGGTCGGCGTCGTCTCCTACCTCGCTGGGCTCGTGCTGCTGGGCCTCGCCCAGTCGGCCCTCATGGTGACGCTCGGGGCGGGCGTGCTGATCGGCCTGGCGCTGGCCTGCACCGCCTCGGGCATGGCGCTCTCCGTCGCCTCCCGCCCCGTCTCGCCGGCCTTGCGCAGCACCGTGCTCGGCATCGTCTCCGCCGCCGGCTCGCTCGGGGCGCTGATCGCCGCGCCGATCGGGCAGATGCTCTCGGCCGGCTATGGCTGGCGGATCGGCGTCGCCGGCTTCGTCCTGCTCGGCCTCGCCATGCTGCCCGCCGCCTGGGCCGCGGGGCGCGTCGACAAGGTGCCGCTGCCGCCGGCGCGGGACGATGCGACGACGGCCGGCGCCGCCTTCGGCCTCGCCATGCGGCACGGGCCCTTCCTCATCATGTCGGGGGCCTATTTCATCTGCGGGCTGCAGCTCGTCTTCCTCACCACCCACCTGCCCTCCTACCTGCAGCTCTGCGGCATGGACCCGATGCTGGCGGCGCAAGCCCTGGCGGCGATCGGCGGCTTCAACGTGCTGGGCAGCCTGTTCTTCGGCTGGGCCGGCGGGCGCTGGTCGAAGCCGGCGCTGCTGGGCGGCATCTACGTGATGCGCTCGCTGGTGCTCGCCTGGTACTTCGCCGTGCCGCCGACGCCTGAGAGCACGCTGGTCTTCGCCTCCCTCATGGGCTTCCTCTGGCTCGGCGTGGCGCCGCTCGTGGGCGGCATGACGGCGGAGATGTTCGGGCTGCGCTGGCAGGCGATGGTGCAGGGCCTTGCCTTCACCAGCCACCAGGTCGGCAGCTTCCTCGGCGCCTTCGGCGGAGGGCTGATCTTCGACCGGCTCGGCTCCTACGACCTCGCCTGGCAGCTTGGGGTCGGGATGGGGCTGGTGGCCGGGACGATCCAGATGCTGGCCGCCCTGCCGCGGCGGCCGGCGGCGCCCAGGCCAGCACCTGCCTGACACTCCCCCGCGGCACCGCCTTGCGGTGCTGCGGGGACCCCGTCCCGATACGAGAAAGGGGCCCCCGCCTTCCGGCCGGGACCCCCTTCAACCCGTCCGCCCGAAGGCGCCGGGCCTTATTCCTTCAGGCTGACCGCCTGGCGGCCACGCTGGCCGTCGCGCACGTCGAGCGCCACCTTCTCGCCCTGCTGCACATCGGCCTTGCCGGCGCGCTGCAGCACGGAGGAATGCAGGAAGACGTCCTGCCCGCCATCATCCGGGGTGACGAAGCCGAAGCCGCGCACCTGGTCGAACCACTTGACGGTGCCGTTCACCGCATAGGTCGGCCCGCCCGCATCGCGGTCGCCGAAATCGCGCCGCGGGGGACGATCGCCGAACCCGGCGCGCGGACCACCGAAGCCACCGCCGCCAGCACCAGCGCCGAAATCGCGCCGCGGCGGCCGGTCACCGAAACCGCCGCCACCGCCGAAGTCACGCCGCGGCGGCCGGTCGCCGAAACCGCCGCCACCGAAGTCGCGCCGCGGCGGCCGGTCGCCGAAGCCGCCATCCCGGAAGGGGCGCCGCGCCGCGCCGGATGCCGCCGCCCCGCCGCCCTCGCCGAGCCGACGCTCGGTGATGCGCGTGACGAGCCGCCGACCCTGCCGATCCGTGCCGATCTCGCAGACCAGCGTGTCGCCGGTCTCAGGCGGTTCGATCCCGGCCTCGGTCAACGCGGAGGCATGGAAGAACACGTCCTGTCCGTCGGGGCCAAGCACGAAGCCGAACCCCTTGCGGGCGTTGTACCATTTCACCTGGGCCTCGACGGGCCCGGCGCCGCCCTGGATGTCGCTGTCGGAAGGCACTTGCTGATTGATCCGTATCTAGGTCGAACGGCCAACGAGGATGCAGGACCGCTACTTGGAAGGATGGCATTGCCGCTGCGACAAAGCGAGCACGAAATCATCCGAATCGGTGTGGATCGAAGGGTTTTGCATCGATCTCCGTCGCTTGTCCCGTCAGCATCTGCGCCACCAGCCGGGCCGAGCGCGGCGCCGCGACCAGGCCGACATGACCATGGCCGAAAGCATGGACGACATCCGCCGTCGCCCGCGCCGGGCCGATGCAGGGCAGCCCGTCCGGCATGCTCGGCCGATGGCCCATCCAGAGCTTCACCCGCTCCGCCGGCAGGTCGCGCGGCAGGCCGGGAAAGCTGCGCAGCAGGTGGTCGCGCAGGATCTCGGCGCGCTTCCAGTTGGGCGCGGCCTCGAGCCCGGCGATCTCCACCTGCCCCGCGCAGCGCAGCCCGCGCGCCGTCATGGTGACGGACATCTTGCCGTCCGAGGGCATCAGCGGCGTGCGCGGGCCGGTCTCGGCACCTTCGATCATCGCGTGGTAGCCGCGCTCCGTCTCGAGCGGCACCGCATCCCCGACGGCCGCGGCGAGCGGCCGCGAATGGGCGCCGGCGGCGATGACGGCGCGGTCGGCGGCGACCTCGCCCGCCTCGGTCCGCACCGCCCGCAGCCGGCCCGCCTCGACGCGGAAGCCGGTGGCGCGCGACGCGACGCGCGCGGCGCCCTCCGCCTCGGCCAGCGCCACCAGCGCCGCGACATAGGCGCCCGGGTCGCGGCAATGCCCGCCCTCCTCCACCAGCGCGGCAAAGCCGTAGCGGCGGTCGAGCTCCGGCTCGCGCTGGCGCAGCTCATCGCCGGTGAGCTCGATCCAGTCGATGCCGACCTGGCGGCGGATGCGCCAGGCCATGGCCTCCGCCTCGTACTCCGCGCGGGAGGGGTAGATGTACATCAGCCCCCGCCGCTCGATGAGATGGCCGACGCCGGCCGCCCCGGCCAGCGCCGCATGCATCGCCGGCGCGCCCTGCAGCAGCGCGCGCAGCGCCTGCGCCGTCTTCAGTACCCGCGCCTCGGTCCAGCCGGAGGCGAGGTAGCGGACCAGCCAGGGCAGCACCTTCGGGAAGTAACTCCAGCGGATGGCGAGCGGCCCGAGCGGGTCGGCGAGGAAGCCCGGCACCTTCCGCCACAGCCCCGGCACCGCGGGCGGGATGACCGACATCGGGCTCAGCCAGCAGCCATTGCCGTAGCTCGCCGCCTGCTCGCCGCCCGGCGGCCCCGGCTCGATGATCGTCACCCGGTGCCCGGCCCGCAGCAGCTCCAGCGCCGTGCAGGCGCCGAGGATGCCACCGCCGATGACGGCGCTGTGGGTCATCGCTGGACCCGCCCCGGATCGCCCCCGGCCAGCAACGAGACATGGGCGGAGACGACCCGCCAGCCCTGCTCCGGCAGCCGGGCCATGATCTTGGTCTCCCGCCCGATCAGCCCGCTGTCCTGGCGCTGGTACTCCAGATGGGTGCAGGCGAAGTCCTGACCGAAGCTGGTGATGTGCACCCGCCGGGTCGCCCGCGGGGCATAGCGGGCGACGCTCGCCCGGAAGGCCCGGATCGCCTCGATCCCATACAGGATCTCGGTGATGCCGAAGCGCACCGTGCGCGGATCCGCCCAGAAGCAGGCATCCAGCGTGGCGGCATCGTTGGCGGCGATCGCCGCCTCGTAGCGGTCGAAGAGGGCGCGGGCTGCGGCGATCACCGCCGGGTCGTCGATCTGCATGTGGCAAGGATGCAGCGCTTGCGCTTGCCGAGCAAAGATTACGCGCAGTTCATGTGCAGTGACTCACGGAATACTGAATACTCATCGGATCACGCTTTCGTGGGACCCGCCATGCTGGACGCCCTGACTACACGCCCCGCCACGCCTGCTGCCCTCGGCCTCCATACCCTGGCCGAACAGGGCTTCCTCTTCGCCACCGGCATCGAGAACAGCGCCCCCACGATCCAGAACGGCCGCGTCCGCCGCGACCAGATGGCCGAGTGCGGCCATTACGGCCGCTGGCGCGAGGACCTCGCCCTGGTGAAGGAGATCGGCTGCGGCGTGCTGCGCTACGGCCCGCAGCTTCACACCACCCTCCGCGGCCCGGGCCTGCATGACTGGGCCTTCGCCGACGAGACCTTCGCCGAGGTTCGCCGCCTCGGCATCCTGCCCGTGGTCGATCTCTGCCATTTCGGCGTGCCCGACTGGATCGGCGACTTCCAGAATCCGGAGTTCCCGGAGCTCTTCGCCGCCTATGCCGAGGCCTTCGCCCGCCGCTTCCCCTGGGTGCAGCTCTACACCCCGGTGAACGAGATGTTCATCACCGCCGTCTTCTCGGCGAAGTATGGCTGGTGGAACGAGCAGCGGACCGATGACCGCAGCTACGTCACCGCCATCAAGAACATCGTCCGCGCCAATGTCATGGCGATGCAGGCGATCGTCCGCGTGCGGCCGGATGCGATCTTCATCCAGTCGGAGTCGACCGAGCAGTTCCATGCCGAATGCCCGGATTCGCTGATCCATGCCGACCACCGCAATGCCGAGCGCTTCCTGACGCTCGACCTCAACTACGGCCACCGCGTCTGCTCCTCGATGTACGAGTACCTGCTCGACAACGGGATGACGCGGGAGGAGTACCACTTCTTCCAGCGCTCGGCCCCTGCCCTAAAGCGCCACTGCATCATGGGCAACGACTGGTACGCGACCAACGAGCACATCATCGGCTCCAACGGCCACAGCCGCTGGGCCGGCGAGGTCTTCGGCTACGACACCGTGACGCGCGACTACCATGCCCGCTACGGCCTGCCGATCATGCATACCGAGACCAACATGGACGAGGGCCCGCGCGGCGACGAGAGCGAGCGCTGGCTCTGGAAGCAGTGGGCCGGCCTGATGCGCCTGCGGCGGGACGGCGTGCCCATCCTCGGCTTCACCTGGTACTCGCTGACTGACCAGATCGACTGGAACACCGCGCTCCGCGAGCCGAACGGCACCGTCAATCCGCGCGGACTCTATGACCTCGACCGGAAGATCCGGCCGGTCGGGCGCGCCTATCAGCGGCTGATCGAGGGCTGGCGGCCGGTGCTGGCGCAGCAGGGGCATTGCCTCAGGCTGCCGGTGACCGCCTGACAAAGAAAAGGCCGGGGAGAAGGTATTCTCCCCGGACCCCTCATCTATCTCTGCAAATCTTAGCCCGCGGCGGCGACGGCGCGCTTGGCCATGACCGTGACCAGGTGGGCGCGGTACTCGGCGCTGCCGTGGATGTCGCTGTTCAGCCCATCCGCTGACTGCTTCACGCCGGCAACGGCGTCGGGGGACCAGTTGGCCGCCAGCGCCTTCTCCATCTCCGCCTGGCGGAATACGCCCGGGCCGGCGCCATTGATGGCGACGCGCACCCCGCCGCCGGTCTTGGCGACGAAGGCGCCGGCCATCACGTAGCGGCTGGCGGGGTTGCGCATCTTGGCATAGCCGGCCTTCTCGGGGACCGGGAACTCGATCGCCACCAGCAGCTCGCCCGGCTCCAGCGCCGTGGTGAACATGCCCTGGAAGAAGTCATCCGCCGCGATGCGCCGCTTGTCGGTGACGATGGTCGCGTTCAGCCCGAGCACCGCCGAGGGGTAGTCCGCCGCAGGGTCGTTGTTGGCGACGCTGCCGCCGATCGTCCCGCGGTTGCGCACCTGCGTGTCGCCAATGGTGGAGGCCATCTGGGCCAGCGCCGGGATGGCCGCCTTCACCTCCGGGCTGGTCGCCACCTCGACATGCTTGGCGAGTGCCCCGATGACGAGCTTGTCGCCTTCCCGCCTCACCCCCTTCAGCTCGGCGATGCCGGAGAGGTCGATGACGGAGGTGGGCTTGTTCAGCCGGTGCTTCAGCGCCGGCAGCAGGGTCTGGCCGCCCGAGATCGGCTTCGAATCGGGGTCGGCCGAGAGCAGCTTCACCGCATCCGCCAGCGAGCCGGGCTTGTGGTACTCGAAGTCATACATCGCGCGATTCCCTGATCATTCCGCGGCCATGGCCGGCCGGCTTGCGTTGATGATGCCCCAGACTTTCGCCGCCGTCGCCGGCATCTCGATATGCCGGACGCCATAGTCCTTCAGCGCATCGACCACGGCATTGATGACCGCCGGCGGCGAGCCGATCGCCCCCACCTCGCCGCAGCCCTTCACCCCGAGCGGGTTGTGGGTGCAGAGGGTGGTGTGGGTGGCGACGCTGACGGGCGGCAGGTCGTTCGCCCGCGGCATCTGGTAGTCCATGAAGCTCGCCGAGACGAGCTGCCCCTCGCTGTCATAGACGCAGGATTCGAGCAGCGCCTGGCCGATGCCCTGCGCCACGCCGCCCTGCACCTGGCCCTCGACGATCATCGGGTTGATGACGCGCCCCACATCGTCGACGGCGGTGAAGTTGACCACGGTGGTGATGCCCGTCTCCGGCTCGATCTCCACCTCGCAGATATGGCAGCCGCCGGGATAGGTGAAGTTCTTCGGGTCGTAGAAGGCGGTCTCGTCGAGGCCCGGCTCCAGCTCCTCGATCGGGTAATTGTGCGGGACATAGGCCGTGAGCGCGATCTCGCCCCAGGACTTGGTCTTGTCCGTCCCTGCGACGCGGAAGGTGCCGCGGTCGAACTCCACGTCCTCGACCGAGGCCTCCATCAGGTGGGCCGCGATCCGCCGGGCCTTGGCGACGATCTTGTCCATCGCCTTCACCATGGCCGAGCCACCGACCGCGAGGCTGCGGCTGCCATAGGTGCCCATGCCGAAGGGGATCTTCGCCGTGTCGCCATGCACGATGTCGACCTGGGAGAGCGGCACGCCGAGCCGGTCGGTCACGAGCTGGGCGAGCGTCGTCTCATGCCCCTGGCCGTGGCTGTGGGTGCCGGTCAGCACGGTGACGCTGCCCGTCGGATGGACGCGGATGGTGCCGACCTCGTAGAGGCCGGCCCGCGCGCCGAGCGAGCCCACCACGGCGGAGGGCGCGATGCCGCAGGCCTCGATATAGGTGGAGATGCCGATGCCGCGCAGCCGGCCGCGCGCCTTGGCCTCCGCCCGCCTTGCCTCGAAGCCGGCCCAGTCGGCCGTCTTCAGCGCCTGGTCGAGCGTCGCGGTGTAGTCGCCGCTGTCGTACTGCAGGGCGACCGGCGTCTGGTAGGGGAAGGCGTCGTTCGGGATGAAGTTGCGCCGGCGGATCTCGATCCGGTCCATCCCCGTCTCGGCCGCCGCCACGTCGACCAGCCGCTCGAGCAGGAAGGTCGCCTCCGGCCGCCCCGCGCCGCGATAGGCATCGACCGGCACGGTATTGGTGAAGACCGCCTTCACCTCCGCATAGACGGTCGGCGTGGTGTACACGCCGGCCAGTAGCGTCGCGTAGAGATAGGTCGGCACGCTCGTTGCGAAGGTCGAGAGATAGGCGCCCATATTGGCGAGCGTCTGGACATGCAGCGCCAGGAACTTGCCGTCCGCATCCATGGCCAGCCGCGCCTTGGTGACGTGGTCCCGCCCATGCGCGTCGGTCATGAAGCTCTCGGTGCGCTCGGCCGTCCACTTCACCGGGCGCTTCACGCGGCCCGCGGCCCAGGTGACGATCGCCTCCTCGGCATAGTGGAAGATCTTGCTGCCGAACCCGCCGCCCACATCGGGGGCCACGACCCGCAGCTTGTGCTCCGGCAAGTGGAGGACGAAGGCGCCCATCAGCAACCGGATCACATGCGGGTTCTGGCTGGTGGTGTAGAGGGTGTAGTCCTCGGTCGTCGGGTCGTAGTCGCCGATGGCGGCGCGGGGCTCCATCGCATTCGGCACCAGCCGGTTGTTCACCAGCTCGAACTCGACGACCTTGGGCGCCTTGGCGAAGGCCGCCTCGTTGACCGCCTTGTCGCCGATATGCCAGTCGTAGCAGACATTCCCGGCCACATCGTCATGCACCCGCGACGCGCCCGGGGCGAGCGCCGCCTCCATGGTGGCAACCGCCGGCAGCACCTCGTACTCGACCTCGATGGCTTCGGCCGCATCCTTGGCCTGGGAGCGGGTCTCGGCGATCACCGCAGCGATGGCGTCGCCGACGAAGCGCGCCTTGCCGACCGCGAGCACCGGGTGCATCGGCTCCGCCATCGGCGTGCCGTCCTTGTTGTGGATCTGCCAGCCGCAGGGGATGCCGCCGAGGTCCGGCATGTCCGCCCCGGTGAAGACCGCCACCACCCCCGGCATGGCCGCCGCCGCCGCGGTGTCGATCGAGACGATCCGCGCATGGGCGTGCGGGCTGCGCAGGATTGCTGCGTAGGTCTGGCCGGGGCGGTTGATGTCATCGGTGTACTGGCCGCGGCCGGAGAGGAAGCGCAGGTCTTCCTTGCGCCTGACGCTGGCGCCGATGCCTTCGAACGGGGTCACGACATTCATCTGCAACGCCTCCCTGGGTGCTGCGCGCCCCGCCTTGTGCGGCAGGGTCTCTTATGATGCGGCGCGCGGGGGATACCGCGCGCCCTCGGGGGTACCCGCTTACTCGGCCGCCGGCGCCAGCGTCTGGGCGCGGCCGTGCATCACGTCCTGCGCCGCGGCGATCGCCTTGACGATGTTGTGGTAGCCCGTGCAGCGGCAGAGATTGCCCTCGAGCCCCTCGCGAATCTCCTTCTCGGAGAGGCCGTCGGGATGCTTCTGCACCAGGTCGATGGCCGACATCACCATCCCCGGCGTGCAGAAGCCGCATTGCAGGGCGTGGTACTCACGGAAGGCCTCCTGCATCGGGTGCAGCGTGCCGTCGGGCTTGGCCAGCCCCTCGATGGTCGTGACCTGGCTGCCATTGGCCTGGAGAGCCAGGATGGTGCAGGCCTTCACGCTCTCGCCATCCACATGGACGACGCAGGCGCCGCACTGGCTGGTGTCGCAGCCGACATGCGTGCCGGTGAGCCGCAATTTCTCCCGCAGCAGCTCCACCAGGAGCGTGCGGCCCTCGACCTCGACCGTGTTGGTCTTGCCATTCACGGTCAGCGTTACTTGCGGCATGCCGCGCCTCCCCCGATCCATTGGAACCCGGCGCCCCGCGCAATGAAGGGACGCCCATGGGTCGAAAGGTCGCCTCGCACCCGGCTTCCGTCAAGGACCGAGCGCGGCTCAGGGGCTCCCGCCCGGCTCCGGCGCCGGAATTAGCCGTTTCCGCCCCCGGGTCAGGAGGGCCAGCAGGCCGAGAACCAGCGTGCCGAGCGGCCAGAGCGTCCAGAGCGTGCCGATGGCCATGGCCCCGAAGAGGCCCGCGCCCATCGCCACCTCCGGGTCCGGCCCGGCCAGGAAGGGCGTGACGGCCGCGCAAGTGCCGAGGCTGCCGAGCAGCATCAGCAGCTGGAAGGCCCAGAAGCTCCACTTCACCACCCGGCCGAAGCGGCTGCGCCGCTCCCGCACCTCGAGCAGGACCGGCTCGGCCATGGCCTAGACCGCGAGCAGCGCTTGGCCCTTGGCGACCGCCAGCGGGTTCCGATCCGCCGACAGGTCGTGCAGGTGGCAGGCCGCGAGGTGTCCCACTTCCAGCGCGGTCGGCACCGGGCGTAGCGGCGGCTCCTCGACCCGGCAGCGGTCGAAGGCATAGGGGCAGCGGGTGTGGAAGCGGCAGCCCGATGGCGGGTTGATCGGGCTCGGGACGTCGCCCTTGAGGATGACCCGCTCGCGCGCCTTGCCCGGCATCGGCACCGGCACGGCGGAGAGCAGCGCCTCGGTATAGGGGTGCTTCGGCGCGGCGAAGAGGCTGCGCTTGGGCGCCACCTCGACGATCTTGCCGAGATACATCACCGCCACCCGGTGCGTCATGTGCTCGACGATCGCCAGGTCATGGCTGATGAAGAGCAGGGCGAGGCCGAGCCGCTCCTGCAACTCCTGCAGCAGGTTGACGATCTGCGCCTTCACCGAGACGTCGAGGGCCGAGACCGCCTCGTCGCAGATGATCAGGTCCGGCTCCGCCGCCAGGGCGCGCGCGATGCCGATGCGCTGCCGCTGCCCGCCGCTGAACTCGTGCGGCCAGCGGTTCACCGCGTCCCGCGGCAGCCGGACCGTGTCCATCAGCCTGCCGACCTTCTCCTCCAGCTCCCTGCTGTTCCGCGCCAGGTCGAAATTGCGGATCGGCTCGGCCAGGATGTCGCGCACCCGCATGCGCGGGTTGAGCGAGGAGAAGGGGTCCTGGAACACCACCTGCATGCGGCGCCGCAGCGGCCGCAGCGTGCTCGCCGACATGTCGTCGATCCGCGTGCCATCCAGCACCACCTGCCCGGCGGTGACGGGGAAGAGCTGGAGGATCGCCTTGCCCACGGTCGACTTGCCGCAGCCGCTCTCGCCGACCAGCGACAGGGTCTCGCCCTTGTCGATATGGAAGGAGATGCCATCCACCGCGTAGACCTTGCCGGTGACGCCGCCGAAGAAGCCGCCCTTGATCGGGAAGTGCTTCTTCAGGTCCTGGACATCGAGAAGCGGGGTGCTCATGCGGCGATCGCCCCTTCCTTGAGCGCGTAATGGCAGGCGGCGACATGGCCCGGCGCCTTCTCCTCCAGCGCCGGCGCGACCTTCACGCAGAGATCCGTCGCATGCGGGCAGCGCGAGGCGAAGACGCAGCCAGGGATCTTCTGCTTGAGGCTCGGCACCAGGCCGGGGATCTCGGCAAGCCGCGTCTCCGTACCCGTCAGCGAGGAGCCGAGCTTCGGCATGGAGCCGAGCAGCCCTTGCGTGTAGGGATGCCGCGGGGTGTTGAAGAGCTCGACGACCGGCGCCTCCTCCACCTTCTTGCCGGCATACATCACCACCACCCGCTCCGCGACCTCGGCGACCACGCCGAGGTCATGGGTGATGAGCACGATGGCGGCGCCGACGGTGTTCTTAAGGCCCCGCATCAGCTCGAGGATCTGCGCCTGGATCGTCACGTCGAGCGCCGTGGTCGGCTCGTCGGCGATCAGCAATTTCGGGTTGCAGGCGAGCGCGATGGCGATCATCACCCGCTGCCGCATGCCGCCCGAGAGCTGGTGCGGGTATTCCCGCACCCGTCGCACCGGCTCCGGGATGCCGACCAGCTTCAGCATCTCGACCGCCTTGGCCTCGGCGTCCCGCGACGAGAGGCCCTGGTGCAGGCGCAGCGTCTCGCCGATCTGCCGGCCAATATTCAGCACCGGGTTCAGCGAGGTCATCGGCTCCTGGAAGATCATGCTGATCTCGTTGCCGCGGATGTCGCGCATCTCGGGCTCGGAGAGCGTCAGCAGGTCCCGCCCCTGGAATCGGATCGAACCGGCGATCTTCCCGGGCGGCTCCGGGATGAGGCGGAGGATCGACATCGAGGTGACGGACTTGCCGCACCCCGATTCGCCGACGATCGCCACCGTCTCCCCGGCATTGACATGGAAGCTGACGCCATCCACCGCGCGGTTGATGCCATCCGGCGTGCGGAAATGCGTCTGCAGGTTCTCGACGACGAGGAGCGGCTCGGCCATGGCTCAGACCCTCTTTGCCATGCGCGGGTCGAGCGCATCGCGCAAGCCATCGCCCAGCAGGTTGACCGC
>CADCTD010000067.1 GCA_902805545.1 uncultured Craurococcus sp.
CTCGCCCGGACCCTTGCCGACCAGGGCGAGCTGGTCGGCCGCCTGCGCCGCGCCGACGAGGCGATCGTGGAGCGCCTGCCCGACCCGCTCCTCGTCCTCTCGCCGGAGCGCCGCCCGCTTCGCGCCAATGCCGCCGCACGCGCCCTCTTCGGCGCCGCCGGCCAGGGACCGCCGCGCGACGGCGACGTCGCCGCCCTGCTCCGCCACCCGATGCTCGCCGCTGCCGTCGACCGCGCGCTCGCCGAGCGCTGCCCGCAGACCGCCGACATCGCCCTCCCCGTGCCGGTGACGCGGGAGCTCGCCGCCCAGGTGATCCCGATGGACCCGCCGCTGGCCGATGGCGGCCGCATCGTCATCCTCCTCTCCGACCGCTCCCGCGAGCGCGCGGTGGAGCGGATGCGCGCCGACTTCGTCGCCAATGCCAGCCACGAGCTGCGCACCCCGCTCGCCAGCCTGATCGGCTTCATCGAGACGCTGCGCGGCCCGGCCGAGGACGACGCCGCCGCCCGCCGCCGCTTCCTCGGCATCATGGCCGAGCAGTCGGAGCGCATGCGCCGGCTGATCGACGACCTGCTCGGCCTCTCCCGCATCGAACTGACCGAGCACCAGCCGCCGACCGGCCAGGCCGACCTCGCCGCCATCGCCCGCGCCGAGGCCGATGCGCTGGAGCCGCTCTTCCGCGCCCGCCAGGCCAGCCTCTCGGCCGAGCTCCAGCCCGGCGCCCTCGCTGGCCCGGCCGATGCCGAGCAGCTCGCGCAGGTGATGCGCAACCTGCTGGAGAACGCCATCCGCCACGGCCGCGAGGGCGGCGCCGTGCGCCTCGCCGTCGCCCGCTGCACCGGCGGGCCGCGCCTGCCCACCCGCCCCGGCGTGCTCGTCTCCGTCCAGGACGACGGCCCCGGCATCCCGCCCGAGCACATCCCCCGCCTCACCGAGCGCTTCTACCGCGTCGACCGCGGCCGCTCGCGCAGCGCCGGCGGCACCGGGCTCGGCCTCGCCATCGTCAAGCACATCGTCAACCGCCATCGCGGCCTGCTGCTGATCGAGAGCGAGGCGGGCAGCGGCGCCTGCTTCAAGGTCTGGCTCCCGGCCGCCAACTGACGCGGCCGGGCCCGTTGAAACCGTACCGACACACCCGGGATCGGCCTCTAATGACTCGGCCTCCCGCGTCGTCACGGCACGCGGGCGGCTGGGAGATTCGCACTCTCGCCTGAACCCGGCGAGGAGCGGCCATTGAGCGAATCCGAACTGCCTACCCCGTCGAACCGGATCCTCGCCACCCTTCCGCCCGCCGACCTGCAGCGTCTCTGGCCCAGCCTGAAGCCCATCGAACTGCCCTTCCGCCAGAGCATCCAGACGCCCGGCGACGTCATCTCTGCCGCGCATTTCGTCGAATCCGGCTTCGTCTCCATGATCATCACCCTGCAGGACGGCGACGGCGCGGAGGTCGGCCTGGTCGGCAATGAGGGGATGCTTGGCCTGCCGCTGCTCTACGGCACCGACCGCTCCGACATCGAGGGCATGGTCCAGCACGCCGGCATTGCCCTGCAACTGGAAGCCGAAGCCTTCGCCGAGGCGCTGGACTGGAGCCCGACGCTCCGCCGCCAGGTCCTGCTCTATGCCATGGCGCATCACCAGCAGGTCGCCCGCACCGCCGCCTGCAACGGCCGTCACCATACCGAGCAGCGCCTCGCCCGCTGGCTGCTGATGGCGCATGACCGCGTCGATGGCCGCGGCTTCGCCATCACCCACGAATTGCTCTCGATGATGCTCGGTGTCCGCCGCGCGGGCGTGACCGTTGCGGCCGGCAGCCTGCAGCGCGCCGGCCTCATCCGCTACGAGCGCGGCCATCTCGAGATCACCAACCGCCACGGCCTCGAAGCCGCCGCTTGCGAATGCTACTCCGCCGTCCTGCAGGAGGCGCAACGCCTGACCGGCCGGGGCCGCGGCTGAAACCCGCACGAGTACCCAAGCGTACAGACAAGTATCGTCGAGATGCGCTTCCTGCGTCCTGGCCGGCCCAGGGGATGCACGATGTCCGTGACGCTTCCGGAAGACACTGCGGCCAAGCTTGGCCCGCTCCGCCTCCTCGTCATCGAGGATGAGGCCCTTGTCGCCATGCTGGTCGAGGATGAGCTGGCCGAGGCCGGCGCCACCGTGCTCGGCACCGCCAGCTCGGTGGAGGAGGCGCTCTACCGCATCGAGGCCGCCTGCGCCGATGGCGGGCTCGATGCCTGCGTGCTCGACATGAATCTCGGCGGCCGCAGCGCCCTCCCGGTGGCCGACCGGCTGGCCCAGCGCGGCGTGCCCTTCCTCTTCATGACCGGCTACAGCGACGATCTCGGCCGGGGCGACCATGTCGGCATCCCGACGCTGCGCAAGCCCTTCAACGCGCAGGACATGATTCAAACCGTGCGCTGCGTCACGTTCCACCAGCAGCCCGATCCTGCCTGCTAGGGCGGTTGCCCTTCGCCCCGGCGCACGGAAGCGGACCTGGCTCGTTGTCTTGGCGGGCGGACCGCTCCCAGCAGGCGACGTCACCCGATGGGAGCTTGGCCTAGATATCCGGGTTCAAGGTCGCGCTGCTGCCGAAGGGGCGGCTGTCCGGCAGGTCGTCGGCGCTGCGCGGCGCATCGGGCGCCGGATCGCCGCTGCCCTCGCAGGCCGCCTTGATGGCGCCAAGCGTCCGCTCCATCGCAATGCGCATGGCATGGTCGACGGCGCCCGATTCCCGCTCCATCCGCTCGGCGACCTTCGGCTCCGGCACGATGCTGAGGTGGATCGACACCTCGGCCCCGCCTTGCGCATCGGCGACCACCATCTCGCCGCCGTAATCCTTGAGGCGGTCGGAGCCCCAGCGCATCCGCCGCGCCTCGGGCTGCACCTCGATCCAGCCCTCGTCACGGTAGGCATGGCCATGCGCCTCGCCCTCCATGGCGATGCGCCCCGGCCCCTGCTGCTCCACGTGCCGCACGGTCTCGAGGTAGCGCGGCATGGCGGTCGGGTCGGAGAGGAAGGCGAAGACCTCCGCCGCGGGCCGGTCGATCCTGATCTTGCCGGTGAACTCGCCCATTTGGGTTTCCTCCTGCCTGTGCCTGGCAAAACGTCAGGCAGGGGAGGGCCGTTCCCGCGGCTCAGGCCCGCTTCCGCCCGCCGCGCCGCTTCTCCGGGTCGTATCCGCCGCCCCCCGGCCCGAGCGGCTTCGGCTTCCAATCGGCCTTGGCCCTGCCTGGCCCCCTGGCCGGCGCCTTCGGCGCGCTCTCCTGCAGGCTGCGCCCGGCGAGGTTCGGCTCCAGCCCGAGATCGAGCGCCTCCATGCGCTTGATCTCGTCGCGCAGCCGCGCCGCCTCCTCGAATTCGAGGTCGGCCGCGGCGGCGCGCATCCGCTTCTCCAGCTCGGCGATGGTGGCCCGCAGGTTGCTGCCGATGAACTGCGCGGTGGCGTCGCCCTCCACCGCCTCGACCGTCACGTAGTCCTGCTCGTAGACCGACTGCATGACATCGGCGATCTGCCGCTTGATGGTGGTCGGCGTGATGCCGTGCTCGGCATTCCAGGCCATCTGCTTGGTGCGGCGCCGCTCGGTCTCCTCCAGCGCCTTGCGCAGGCTGTCGGTCATACGGTCGGCGTAAAGAACGACGCGCCCCTCGGCATTGCGCGCCGCGCGGCCGATGGTCTGGATCAGCGAGGTGGCGGAGCGGAGAAAGCCCTCCTTGTCGGCATCGAGGATGGCGACCAGCGTGCATTCCGGGATGTCGAGCCCCTCGCGCAGCAGGTTGATGCCGACCAGCACGTCGAAGACGCCGCGCCTGAGGTCGCGGATGATCTCGATCCGCTCCAGCGTGTCCACGTCCGAGTGCAGGTAGCGGACCTTGATGCCCGCCTCGGTCATGTACTCGGTCAGGTCCTCCGCCATGCGCTTGGTGAGCGTCGTCACCAGCACGCGCCCGCCCTTGGCGATCTGGTCGCGGCATTCGGCGAGCAGGTCGTCCACCTGCCCCTCGACCGGGCGGATCTCCGTCACCGGATCGATCAGCCCGGTCGGGCGGATCACCTGCTCGGCGAAGACGCCACCCGTCCGCTCCATCTCCCACGGCCCCGGCGTCGCGCTGACGAAGACGGTCTCGGGCCGGTAGGCCTCCCACTCCTCGAATTTGAGCGGCCGGTTGTCGGTGCAGGAGGGCAGGCGGAAGCCGAATTCGTTGAGCACCGTCTTCCGCGCGAAGTCGCCCCGGTACATGCCGCCGAGCTGGCCGATCGTCACATGGCTCTCATCGACCACCAGCAGCGCATTCTCGGGCAGGTACTCGAACAGCGTCGGCGGCGGCTCGCCCGGCTTCCGGCCGGTCAGGTAGCGGCTGTAATTCTCGATGCCCTTGCAGGAGCCGGTGGTCTCCAGCATCTCGATGTCGAATTGCGTGCGCTGCTCCAGCCGCTGCGCCTCCAGCAGCCGCCCCGCCGCATGCAGCTCCGCCAGCCGCTGCTTCAGCTCCGCCTTGATGGAGATGATCGCCTGCTGCATCGTCGGCCGCGGCGTGACGTAGTGGCTGTTGGCGTAGATGCTGACGCGCGCCATCTCGCCGGTGATCTCGCCGGTCAGCGGGTCGAACTCCTTCAGCCCGTCGATCTCGTCGCCGAACAGGCTGACGCGCCAGGCGCGGTCCTCGAGCTGGGCGGGCCAGATATCCACCGTCTCGCCGCGGATGCGGAAGGTGCCGCGCGCGAAGAAGCTGTCGTTCCGCCGGTACTGCTGCTCGACCAGCCCCTTGATCAGCGTATCGCGGTCGATCCGCCCGCCGGTCTCGAGCTTCACCACCATCCGCGAATAGGTCTCGACCGAGCCGATGCCGTAGATGCAGGAGACGGAGGCGACGATGATCACGTCGTTCCGCTCCAGCAGGCTCTGCGTGGCGGAGTGCCGCATGCGGTCGATCTGCTCGTTGATCTGCGCGTCTTTTTCGATATAGGTGTCCGTCCGCGGCACATAGGCCTCGGGCTGGTAGTAGTCGTAGTAGGAGACGAAGTACTCCACCGCGTTCTCCGGGAAGAAGCTCTTCATCTCCCCATAGAGCTGGGCGGCGAGGGTCTTGTTCGGCGCGAGGATCAGCGTCGGCCGCTGCAGCTGCTCGATCACCTTCGCCATGGTGAAGGTCTTGCCCGAGCCGGTGACGCCGAGCAACACCTGGTCCCGCTCCCCGGCCTTGAGGCCGCCGACGAGCTGCTTGATCGCTTCCGGCTGGTCGCCATTGGGCTCGAAGGGCGAGACGACCTTCAGCCGCCGCTCCGGCGGCGGCGCCGGCCGCTTGGGCGGATAGAACATCACAGGCGGGAGGATCTGGTTCATCACCCCCTATTTTGGCCTTCGAGGGCGATGAATCCAGCGGAAAAACCCGAGCGCGAGGGGGGCCGAAGCCCCCCAAGCCTCACCGCCGGCTGCGCAGCATCGAACTGATCACCCAGGTCGCAGCCACCGCGACGCCGATCGCCAGCAGCGGCCGCGACCGCGTCACCTCCCGCAGCTGGTCGGCCACGTCGTATGCCGCCTCGCGCCCGTCGCGCGCATAGCTGCCGGCCCGCCCGGCGACGTCACTCGCCGCCGGCCCCAGCCGCCGCTCGACCAGATCCTCGAGCTGCCCCCAAAGCCGGGACAGCTCGCCCCGCGCATCGTCGCCGCGCTCGCGCAGCGAGCCGCCGACATCGCGCAGGTTGCTCGAGGCGCGGCGGCCATAGCGCTCGGCATCATCGCGCACGTCATCGGCCCGCGAGCGGAGGCTGGACAGGAAACCATCGGCCATCGGAACTCTCCATTTCGGTTCCGCCCCCTAACGGGCTTCGCCGCCCCGGGTTCACCGGCCATCCCCGCGGCGCTACAAGCCGCCATGACCCCCACCGCAATCGCCGTCATCGGCGCGGGCCCCGCCGGGCTGATGGCGGCCGAGACGCTCGCCGCCGCCGGCCTCGCCGTCACCGTCCATGACCGCATGCCGAGCCCCGGCCGAAAGCTGCTGATCGCCGGCCGCGGCGGCCTCAACCTCACCCATTCCGAGCCGCTGGAGCGCTTCCTCTCCCGGTACGGCCCCGCCCGGGCGCGGCTGGAGCCGGCGCTGCGCGCCTTCCCGCCCACGGCGCTGACGGAATGGGCGGAGGGCCTCGGCCAGCCCCTCTTCACCGGCACCAGCGGCCGCATCTTTCCCCGCGCGCTGAAGGCTTCGCCCCTGCTGCGCGCCTGGCTGGCCCGGCTGGCAGGGCAGGGGGTCACCCTCCGCTTCCGTCATCGCTGGGAGGGCTGGGACGAGGCCGGCGCCCTCCGCCTCGCCACCCCCGAAGGCCCGCTCACGCTCCGCCCCGCCGCCACCCTGCTCGCCCTTGGCGGCGCCTCCTGGCCCCGCCTCGGCTCCGACGGCGCCTGGACCCGCTTCTTCCCGGAGGCGGTCACACCCCTCCGCCCCGCCAATTGCGGCTTCCTGTGCGCGTGGTCGGAGGTCTTCCTCCGCCGCTTCGAAGGCCAGCCGCTCAAGCGCATCGCCCTCGAATTCCGCGGCCAGCGGGTGAGGGGGGAGGCGCTGGTGACGGCGACCGGCCTCGAGGGCGGCGCCCTCTATGCCCTCTCCGCCCCGCTGCGCGAGGCGATCGCCGCCGAAGGCAGCGCCACCCCGACCCTTGACCTGCGCCCCGACGACCCGCCCGCGGCGCTGGCCGCCCGGCTCGATGGCCCCCGCGGCGGCCTCTCCCTCGCCAACCACCTCCGCCGCGCCGGCCTCGCCCCCATCGCCATCGGCCTGGTGCAGGAGGCGCTGCACGGCGGCGCCACCCAGCCCCTTTCCCGCCTGGTGAAGGCGCTCCCGCTCCGCCTGACGGGCACCGCCCCCATCGAGCGCGCCATCTCCACCGCCGGCGGCCTGCGCTGGGACGGGGTCGACGAGCATCTCATGCTCCGCGGCCGGCCCGGCACCTTCATCGCCGGGGAGATGCTGGACTGGGAGGCGCCGACCGGCGGCTACCTGCTGCAGGCCTGCTTCAGCACCGGCGTGGCGGCGGCGCACGGCATCATCCGCCACCTCCGCGGATGACGGGTCACTCGTCCAGCACGGCGAAGACCAGCAGCAGCGTCCGCTGCAGCATGTTCTCGTTGTCGTCGGAGACGAGCGCCAGCATCGTCCGCCCCTCGGCGCGGAACACGGTGATGCCCTCGAAATTGTCGCGCGGCACCGGCCCGTCGAGGCGGAGGATCTCCTCCCCCTGCAGCACCGCGCCATCCATCTGCGCGGGCGGGATGCGCACCACACGCCCGCCGAAGCCCGCGAAGATGGAGAAGCTCCGCTCCAGCACCAGCGCCCCGCCCTCCGGCAGCGCCGCCGCATCCGCCGGGTCGAACCCCTCCTCCGGCCGATAGGCGATGCGCCGCCACCGGCCTGGCCCGCCGATCCAGGCCCGGCGCAGCGCCTCGTTCCCCTGCGGGTAGAGCTTCTCGGCGATCGCCAACCAGCGCCCGTCCCGCAGCACGGTGAGCGATTCCAGCCCGCCATTCCGCGGCGCGAATTCCAGCCCCGGCGGCGCCTCGACATACTCCCCGGGCCCGTCGATGTCGCGGTAGCGCCGGATGCGCTGCCAGCGCTCGAACCCGACCAGCCACCCCCCACCGGGCAGCCGGGCGAGGGATTCCGCATCCCCGCCATAGCCCCGCCGCAAGGGCGCCCCGCTGCCGTCGCGCAGCGGCCCGGTCCGCAGCTCGGCCAGGCCCTGCGGCCGCCCCTCGCGCAGCACCAGCCGCGCCGTCACCCAATGGCCGACATCGCTGATCGCCGTCAGCCGCAGGTCATCGTCGATATGCAGCGCGGAGAGCCCGCCGAAGCCCAGCGCCTCGCCGCTGAGCAGCAAGCCGCCCAACGCCTCCAGCCGGCTCCCCGCCGGCAGCGGGTCGAGCGCCAGCGGCCTCGAGATGGATTGCGCTCCGCCGCGGGAGCACCCGGCGAGGGCGAGCGCCGCGAGCATCGCCCGGCGGGAGAGGCGGTGCGAAGCCCGCGAGCGCATGGGAATCCGGTCCTTGCCGATCAGCCGTCAACAAGGCCCAGCCAATAGGGCGAAAACCCGTTCCTTGTCACACAAGAACGGCGGAGCGCTCCGCCGAGGCCCGCTGCCAGGCCTCCGCCGCATCCTCGTCGAAGAGCTCGGCCAGCTTCTTCATCATCGTCCCGCCCAGCTCCTCGGCATCGACGATGGTGACCGCCCGGCGATAGTAGCGCGTCACGTCATGCCCGATGCCGATGGCGATGAGCTCCACATCGCCGCGCCCCTCGATGTCGCCGATCACCTTCCGCAGGTGCCGCTCGAGGTAGTTGCCGGGATTGACGGACAGCGTGCTGTCATCCACCGGCGCCCCGTCCGAGATCACCATGAGGATGCGCCGGTGCTCCGGCCTGACGCGCAGGCGCTTGTAGGCCCATTCCAGCGCCTCGCCGTCGATGTTCTCCTTCAGCAGCCCCTCGCGCAGCATGAGGCCGAGATTCTTCCGCGCGCGCCGCCAGGGCGCGTCCGCCGCCTTGTAGACGACATGCCGCAGGTCGTTGAGCCGCCCCGGATTGCGCGGCTTGCCCTCCTGCACCCAGCGCTCCCGGCTCTGGCCGCCCTTCCAGGCGCGGGTGGTGAAGCCGAGGATCTCGGTCTTGACCGCGCAGCGCTCGAGCGTCCGCGCCAGGATGTCGGAGCACATGGCGGCGACGGTGATCGGCCGCCCCCGCATCGAGCCGGAGTTGTCGATCAGCAGCGTGACGACCGTGTCGCGGAAATCCGCCTCCCGCTCGCGCTTGTAGGAGAGCGAGAGCATCGGGTTGGCGACGATGCGGGCGAGCCGCGCCGCATCCAGCGTGCCCTCCTCGAGGTCGAACTCCCAGGCCCGCTGCTGCTGGGCGAGCAGCCGCCGCTGCAGCCGGTTGGCGAGCTTGGAGACGACGCCCTGCAGGTGGCTGAGCTGCTGGTCGAGCTGCTGGCGCAGCCGCCCCAACTCCTCCGGGTCGCAGAGATCCTCCGCCTCGGTGATCTCGTCGAAATTGGTGGTGAAGGGGTGGTAGCGGCTGGCGTCGTCCGTCTGCGGCACCTCGCGGCGCTGCTGCGGGCCGCCGGGCTTGTCGTCGCCCTCGGCGGCGGCGCCCTCGTCCTCGGTCTCCTGCGCCTCCTCCTCGGCCGCCTCGCCCTGCATGGTCTCGGGCTGGGCGCCGAGCATGCTCTCCTGGTCCTGCGCCTGGGCCTCGCCCTCGCCGGACTGGTCCTGCTGGCTGGACTGCTCGCCGCTCTCCTCGCCGTCCTCCTGCTCCTCCGCCTCGCTCTCCACCTCGGCCTCGGCCAGGTCGAGCGCGGTGAGCAGCTTGCGGGCGGCGCGGGCGAAGGCGTCCTGGTCCTCGGTCGAGCGCGCCATCTCCGCGAGCGCCGCATCGGCACTCTCGCCGAGGCTGTCCCGCCAGAGGTCGAGCACCCGATGCGCCGCCGCCGGCGCCGGCTCGCCCGAGATGCGCTCGCGCGCCAGGAGGGACAGCGCCGCGGGCAGCGGCAGCTGGTCCTTCCGGGTCATCCGGTCATAGCCCTCGGTCTCGCAGAGATCCGTCAGCCGCGCCCGGAGATTGGCGGCAACCCCCGACATGTGCTTGCTGCCGACGGCCTCGACCCGCACATCCTCCAGCGCGTCGTAGACCTCGCGGGCCTCGCGCCGCTGCGGCACCCGGGCGGAATGGACGGCCTCGGAATGGTGGCGCAGCTTGAGGGCCGCCGCATCCGCAGCGCCCCGCAACTTCGCCATCTCCGCCGGTGGCAGGGCGCGGGTCGGAAGCGGCAGCCGCACGCGCTTGCCCGAGACGCCCCCCGGCCCCGGCTGGAAGGCCACCTGGACCTCGGCATTGGCGTGGGCGACGGCGCGCAACGTCCCGGCCGTGGCGCGCTTGAACTCTTCCTGGCGGGTCAGGTCTTGCTTGGACATGCTATCGCTTCCGCTTCATCCGGCCGCGGGCCCGGGCGGGGGCTCACCCCGCCTTCTTCAGCAGCCCAGTGCTCGGCAGGTCCTCGTTGAAGCAGCGCTGGTAGTACTCGGCCACCGTGCTGCGCTCCGCCTCGTCGCACTTGTTCAGGAAGGTGAGGCGGAAGGCGAAGCCGACATCGCCGAAGATGCGGGTGTTCTCGGCCCAGGTGATGACCGTCCGCGGCGACATCACGGTGCTGATGTCCCCGGCGATGAAGCCGGCGCGGGTCAGGTCGGCCAGCGCCACCATCGCCTCGACGCGCTTCCTCATCTTGGCGTCGGACGGGTCGATGTCGAGCTTCGCCATCACGATCTGCGTCTCCTGCGCATGCGGCAGGTAGTTCAGCGTGGCGACGATGTTCCAGCGGTCCATCTGGCCCTGGTTGATCTGCTGCGTGCCGTGATAGAGGCCCGTCGTGTCACCCAGCCCGACGGTGTTCGCCGTGGCGAAGAGCCGGAAATAGGGGTTCGGCCGGATCACCCGGTTCTGGTCGAGCAGGGTCAGCTTGCCCTCGACCTCCAGCACGCGCTGGATGACGAACATCACGTCCGGCCGGCCGGCGTCGTACTCGTCGAAGACCAGGGCGCACGGATGCTGGAGCGCCCAGGGCAGGATGCCCTCGCGGAACTCCGTCACCTGCTTGCCGTCCTTCAGGACGATGGCGTCCTTCCCGATCAGGTCGATGCGGCTGATATGGCTGTCGAGGTTGACGCGGATGCAGGGCCAGTTCAGCCGCGCCGCCACCTGCTCGATATGGGTCGACTTGCCGGTGCCGTGGTAGCCCTGGATCATCACGCGGCGGTTGTTGGCGAAGCCTGCGACGATGGCGAGCGTCGTCTCGCGGTCGAAGCGGTAGGTGTCGTCCACCTCCGGCACATGCTCGGTGCGCTGCGAGAAGGCCGGCACTTGCATGTCGATGTCGAGGCCGAAGGCCTCGCGCGCATTCACGCTGGTGTCCGGGGCTTCGATCGCCGAGGTGGGACGGATTTCGGCGAGGTTGGCGACCTTGGTCATCGGCATCCGCTCAGGTTCTTGAGGAAAGTCTAGGACAGGCACAGCCGGGAGGCTACCCGGCTTGGGTCGATTTCCGCAGCGCCGGAAGGCTAGCGCGCCTCGGCTGGCGCCGCCTCGAAACGGCTGGCCCCGGCGCGCTGGCGCAGCAGGCTGTAGGCGCGGTTGACATCCTTCAGGCGGTCCTCCGCGCCGCGGTCGCCGCCATTGGCGTCCGGGTGCAGTTGCTTGGCGAGCTCGTGGTAGCGGGCGCGGAGCGTCGGCTGGTCGAGCGGCCACTCCAGACCGAGAACGTCGAGCGCGGCCCGCAGTTCGGGCGGCGCCTGCGGCCGGGCCTCCGGCTTCGTCCGCTTGGCATGGAGCGGCGTCGCGTAGAGCAGGCCGAGCGGGTCGCGGAGGAATTCCGGGCTGAGCCGGCGATGGCTCCCGCCGAGCCGGCCGAGCGGCCATGTCGGCCGCTGCCAGGCGGTGTCGTGGCGGAGATTGGCCTCGATCTCGTTCGGCCCCATGCCCTTGTAGTAGTCCCAGGAGGCATTGTAGTCGCGCACGTGCGGCAGGCAGAACCAGCGGTATTCATTGAGGGTCATGCGGGACTTCGGCGCCCGGTACTCGCCCGCGGCCTCGCAGCCCGGCATGTCGCAGGGGCGGGGCGGGCTCACTGGCTCGGGCTTGGCACCACGTCGGGGGGGCATCGGTGATTTATGGGCGCCCACCCCCGCCTCTGCAAGCCAAGCGGACCCCGCTTGCCCGATCCGTCCAAAGGGGGGAGAACCCAGCGATGCAGACCCGTGCCAGCCGCATCGAAGCCGCCCTCCTGGCCGCCCTCCCCGGCGCCTCGATCACGGTGGAGGATGACAGCCACCGCCATGCCGGCCATGCCGGCGCCCGCCCCGGCGGGGAGACCCATTACAGCCTGCTGGTCGTGAGCGACCGCTTCGCCGGGCTGAGCCGCGTCGCCCGCTCGCGCGCCGTCCATGCCGCGCTCGATGCCGAGTTCCAGGGCGGCCTCCACGCCCTCTCGCTGCGCCTGCTGACGCCGGAGGAGGCCGGATCAAAGGGGTAGCGGTGCGCCGCGCCTGGGTCTATGCCTCCGCGCTCCCGTCTTTGTCAGGATAAGCCAGCATGACCCCAGCCGAACTCGCCGCGGTGCAGGCGCATCTCCGCCGGCTGCTGGGCAACGATAAGATCAAGCTCAGCACCCCGCAGCGCAAGAACGCCTCGGTCGAACTTTTCGTCGGCGCTGAGTTCGTCGGCACCGTCCACCGCGACATGGAGGATGGCGAGGTCTCCTACGCCATCCAGATCGTCGTGCTGGCCGAGGACCTGTCCCAGATCAACTGAACCCCGCCCCACCTCGCGCATTGAGGCCGGCATGAGCGATAGCGCACCCCCGCCCGCCTCCCCGCGGCTCGAAGCCGTGCAATGCCCGCATTGCGAGGAGGTGACGATGCCGAACCTGCTCGCCGATGGCAGCACGGTCTGCTCCTGCACCGCCGAGCGCGCCCTCCCGCTCGGCGAGGACGGCCCGGTGCTCGGCGCGCCGATGGACACCGGCCACACCGCCGAGCCCGGCCCGCTGCCCGAGGACCGCGGCCAGTTCGGCACGGATGTGGCGACCGAGGACTACAAGCGGATGTAGTCAGAGGGCCGCTGCCGCCTTCAGCACCTCCGCCGCATGCGCCTCCGGCTTCACCTTGCGCCACACGCGGGCGACCTTGCCGTCGGCGCCGACGAGGAAGCTGCTCCGCTCCATCCCCATGTACGTCTTGCCGTACATCGACTTCTCGACCCAGGTCCCATAGGCCTCGGCCACCCTGTGGTCCTCATCCGAGGCCAGCGGGAATTCCAGCCCGAATTTCCTGGCGAATTTCTCGATGGGCGGGATCTTGTCCGGGCTCACGCCGATCACCGTCAGCCCGATCCGGCCGAGCTGCGGCAGCGCCTCCTGGATGCCGCAGGCCTGCTTGGTGCAGCCCGGCGTGTCCGCCTTCGGATAGAAGTAGAGCAGGAAGGGCTTGCCCTTCAGCCCCTCGAGGCTGACCGTCCGCCCCCCGCTCGCCGGCATGCTGAACTCCGGGGCTGCCTGCCCCTCCACCGGTCCCGCCTCGCTCATCCCGCATTCTCCAGCCTGCCGACCCGCCGCTCGAAGATCGAGCGGACCGTTCCGGCCATGTCCTGCATCTGAGTGCGCAGCGCCGCGAGGTCAACCGGCCGCGGATCGAGCAGGGGTGCCACGGCCCGCAGCAGCGCCGCCTCCGCCGGTGCCGGCAGCGCCACCTCGCGCGACTTGCCGATGGTCAGCCGCACCAGCCCGGTGATGGTCCGCCACAGCCGGTCGGCCGCGATCAGCGTGGCCGCCTCCTCCGCCGGCAGCACCCCGTGCTGGCCGAGCCGGGCGAGGGCCGTCCGCGTCGTCGTCGCCAGCACCCGCGGCTCCCGCGGCGCATGGGCGAGCTGGAGGGCCTGGGCGATGAACTCCACCTCGATCAGCCCCCCCGGCATCGCCTTCACGTCCCAGGGCCCCTCCGCCGGCAGCTCCCGCAGCATCCGCACCCGCATGGCGGCGGCATCCGCCAGCGCCACCTCCGCCGCCCCCGGCTTCAGGATCGCGGCGCGCAGCACCTCGTTGATCCGCCGCTTCAAGGCTGGCGGCCCCGCCACCGGCCGTGCCCGGGTCAGCGCCATCCGCTCCCAGGTCCAGGCATTCTCCCGGTGGTACTGCTCGAGCCCGGCCAGCCGGATCGCCACCGGCCCCTTGTTGCCCGAGGGGCGGAGCCGCATGTCGACCTCCCAGAGCCGGCCCTCCGCCCCCGGCGCGGTGATGGCGCCGACCACCTGGGGCGCGAGGCGGATGAAGTACTCGGAGGGCGCCAAGGGCTTCCGGCCGCCCAGGCTCTCGGTCGCATCGGCGTCGTGGTCGTAGAGCAGCACCAGGTCGAGGTCGGAGCCCGGCAGCATCTCCCGCCCCCCGAGCTTCCCGAAGGCGACGACGGCCAGCGCCCCGCCCGGCACCCGCCCGTAACGCTCGGCGAAATCCGCCGAGACCCGCGGCAGCAGCGCCGAGATGGCCGAATCCGCAAGGTCCGCCCGCAGCTCCCCGGCCGCATCGGCATCGAGCTCGCCCTCCAGCGCCGCCGCGTCGATCTCGAATTTCCGCTCCGTCGCCAGGCGCCGCGCCGCCTCCAGCGCCTCCTCCAGATGGCGGGCATCCTTGACCAGCGCCGGCAGGCAGGCCGAAGGGTCGGCCCCGGCCGGAGAGAGGCTTCCCGCCAGCAGCCCATCGAGCGCCGCCGCGTTGTGGGCCAGATGATCCGCAAGCTGCGGCGCCGCGCCGAGCAACCTCGCCACCCGCTCCAGCAATGCCGGATTGCGCCGGAACAGGCTCAGCACCTGCACCCCCGCCGGCAGGCGCGACAGCACCCGGTCGAACCGCGCCAGCGCCTGGTCCGGGTTGGATTGCTTGGAGAAGGCGCCGAGCAGCGCCGGCATCAGCTCGGTCAGCAACTCCCGCGCCCGCTCGCTCCGCGTCGCCCGTGGCCGGCCATGATGCCAAGCCCGGATCATGGCGGAGACGGAGGCCGGGTCGCCGAACCCCATCCGCTTCAGCGTCGCCGCCGTGCCCGGGTCGTCCTCGACGCCGGTGAAGACCAGGTCGCCCCGCTGCGCCTCCGCCGCGGGCAGGGAGAGGGACGGGGAGGTCTCGAAGAAATTGCCGTAATGCCGCTCCACCCGCTCCAGATGCCCCATGAAGGCAGCGGAGAACTCGGCAAGCGACCCATAGCCCATGAAGGAGGCGATGCGGGCGAGCCCGGCCTCGTCCTCCGGCAGCCTGTGCGTCTGCCGGTCCGCCACCATCTGCAACCGGTGCTCGAGATTGCGCAGGAAGACATAGGCATCGGCGAGATCCGCCGCCGCCCGCCGGTCGATCCGCCCCGCCCCGGCCAGCGCCGCCAGCGCCCCGAGCGTGGTCGGGTCCCGCAGCCCCGGGTCACGTCCGCCCCAGATCAGCTGCAGCACCTGCGTGGTGAACTCGATCTCGCGGATGCCGCCCCGCCCGAGCTTCACGTCATGCCCGGCGAGCGCGATGGTCGCCCCCGCGCCCTTCGACGCCTTGTGGGCATGGATCTGCCGCTTGATCGAATGGATGTCGGCGACGGCCGCGAAGTCGAGGTGCCGCCGCCAGACGAAGGGTCGGATCTCGCGCAGGAACTGCTCGCCGAGCGCCCGGTCCCCCGCCACGGGCCGGGCCTTGATCATGGCCGCCCGCTCCCAGTTCTGCCCCATGCTCTCGTAGTAGGAGATCGCCGCCTCGAGCGAGACGGCGAGCGGCGTCGCCGCCGGGTCGGGCCGGAGCCGCAGATCGGTGCGGAAGACATAGCCCTCCGCCGTCCGCTCCTCCATCAGCCGCACCAGGTCCCGCGCCAGCCGGACATAGGAAGCGCTGGCCCGGTCGCTGTGATAGGCTGCCGCCTCCGGGTCATAGAGCACCATGAGGTCGACATCAGAGGAGTAGTTCAGCTCCCGCCCGCCAAGCTTCCCCATGCCGAGCAGGATGAGGCCGCTGCCCGCGGCCGGGTTCTTGCCGGCGACGCGCAACTCCCCCCGCGCGGCAGCGGCGAGCAGCAGATGGGTGCAGGCGAAGTCGATCACCTGCTCCGCCACGGTGGAGAGCGCACCGGTCACCCGGTCGAGCGTCCACAACCCGGCGATGTCGGCCGCCGCCGCGATCAGCGCCGCCTGCCGCTTCACCTGGCGCAGCAGCACGCCGACCGCCTCCCGCGTCGCCGCCGGGTCGGCCCGGCCCAGCGGGTCGAGGGCCAGGGCGAAGGCCTCATCCGGCCCGCGCTCGGCGAGCCGCAGCAGGGCAGGGGCCTCGCGCACCGCGAGGTCCGAGAGATAGGGGCTGTGCCCGCCCAGCGCCCCGAGCAGCGCCGCCCCCTCGGCGCTGGCGGCGAAGCTCCGGCAAGCGGCATCCCGCTCGGCGAAGCGTTCCAGCAGCCGTCCGGCAGCCTCGGGGTCGAAGGGACGGGGCAGGCGGTCCATGGTCAGCATCACCCCCGAGGGAAGGCGTGAGCGCCCCTGCAGGTCAAGCGCCGCGTCGTAGCGGCTGGCGCTGGATTGGCCCCGCTTGCCAGATGGCGCTGGCCTCCGCCCTGCTGCTGGCCCTCGCCCTCGGCGGGCTGGCCTGGCGGCTGAACGAGTCCCCGCTCGAGATTCCCTTCCTCGCCCGGCAGATCGAGTCCGGGGTCAATGACCGCAGCGACGGCCTCCGCCTCGAGATCGGCCGCGCCGCCGTCGCCTGGGAGGGCTTCCGCAACGGCTTCTCCGCCCCGCTCGACATCCGCCTCGCCGATGTCCGCCTGCACGGCCTCTCCGGTGCCCCGGTGGTGGAGCTGCCCGATGCCGCCGCCACCCTCTCGCTCCGTGCCCTGCTCCGCGGCACCATCGCCCCCGCCGGCATCACCCTGCTGAATCCCCGCCTCGAGGCCGTCCTCGCCCCCGATGGCAGCATCGCCATCAGCCCGCCGGGCGAGGCGCAGGCGACCGTCGGCGACCCGCTGGCCCCGTTGCGCGACCTCATGCGCCCCGCCTCGGACCGCAGCGCCGCGACCTCGCTCCGGCGGCTCCGCATCCAGGGCGGGAGCCTCTCCCTGCTCGACCCTATGAGCGGCCGCCGCTGGACCCTCGCCGAGACGCGCCTCGACCTCCGTCGTGCCGCCGCCGGCGGCCTGGCCGGCGAGGGCTCGGCCCGCCTCGAGTCCGGCAATGCCTCCGTCCAGGTCCGGCTCCAGGCCCGCGCCGAAGGCGATCCGATGCGCCTGTCCGCCGGCATCAGCCTGCCCGCCCTCCGCCCCGTCGAACTCGCCGCCCTCTGGCCGCCGCTTGCCCCGCTCGGCCTCGTCGATGCCCTGGTCAGCCTCACCGCCCATGCCGAATTCGATGCCGACGGAAGGCCGCAGCGCCTGCGCGCGGCGCTCGGGGCCGGCGCCGGCGCGATCGATTTCGGCCCCGGGACCAACAGCGCCGCCCGCCGCCTGCCCTTCGCCGGCTTCGCCCTGGCGGCCGGCGGCACCGGCCGGGCCCTCCGCCTCGAGACCGCCCGGCTGACCCTGCCAGGCAATGCGCCCGGCACCTCCGGCCCCTCGCTCACCGCCCGCGGCGAGTTGCTGAACCGCGACGGCGCCTGGAACGCGGCGGTCGACCTCGCCGCCGAGCCGATCCAGGCCGCCGACCTGCCGCGCTATTGGCCCGCCGGCCTCTCCCCCGAGGCCCGCGCCGCGACGCTTGCCACCCTGCC
>CADCTD010000068.1 GCA_902805545.1 uncultured Craurococcus sp.
CGCCGCCGAGCAGCAGGATCAGGCCGAGGATGATGAGGCGGATGGTACGCAGCATTCCGCCTGCTTAGACCTCACCCCGCCCCGCCGCCAGGGGCTTGCTGCAGCGTGGTCGCCGGGGGCCTGGGCAGCCACGGGCATGACCCTCGCGCCAGGACAGGGAACCGGACCATGATCCACGACGCGATGGTCGTGGATCCGTGGCCTAACATTACAGTTGCGGTCGTCGCTTCAGGTGAGCGCGTTGAGCGCCGGCCTGATGGGCACGGCGCCAGATTGACCAGGCGAGGACGAGCGCGGGTCTGATGCGACGCTGGCGGAGACGTCCCGCGATGCGCCGGATCTCCTGAAGGGACCAGCGGACGAGCGGCGGGCCGCGCGACTCACGTGAGGCGGGGTTTGCTCTGCTGCTGCGTTCGCGCGATGGCGTGCTACTGCGAGGACGCTGAACGCGAGCATCACGAGAGAGACGTGTCGGTGCCAGCCGTGCCAAGAGCGGGTCTCGTTGTGGTCGAGGCCGAGCTCGTTCTTCGCTGTCTCGAACGCGTCCTCGATGGCCCAGCGGCGCCCCTCGACGGCGACGAGTGTTTCGAGCGGGGTGCCGGCCGGGCACCAGGTGGTGAAGTAGGCGAGCTCGCCGTCGGCGACGTGGCGACGGATCAGCAGGCCGCGGGTCCAGAGACCCTCGTAGCCGCTGACGTAGGCGTCGGCCTCAAGGTCGGCGAGCTCGAGGTAGGCCCAATCGTGCAGCCGCGGCCCCTTCGTACCCTCACCCGCGGAGAGGCGGCGCCAAGCCGAGGACGGCAGCGCAGCTGCGATCTCCGCGGCCGAACCGACGACCTCGGGTTTGCCGATCCAGGAGTTGAAGTCGTGCGCTCCCGTGACCCCGAGCACGTAACCCCGGCCTGCGCGACGCAGTGCCATCTCGATCTCGCTCACACCGTAGACGGTGTCGGCCGCCACCCACGCGAAGGGCACGCCAGCCTCGATCGCGCGCTCGACCATGGTGCGCGCGATCCGAGGCTTGGTGGCGAACTCGACCCTCTCCGGTACATGCGCCGCGGCGCGCCGAGCCGGGTCGTTGGTCCAAGCCTTCGGAAGGTAGAGCGCGCGGTCGATGAGCGCATGACCGTGCCGGGAGACGTAGGCAAGGAAGACCCCGATCTGGCAATTCGTGATCTTGCCAGCCGAGCCGGTGTACTGCCGCGCGACGCCGCAGGACAGCTTGCCCTGCTTGAGGAAACCCGTCTCGTCCACGACGAGCACGGCATCCGCATCGCCGAGCGTCTCCAGCGCATACTCGCGCACGACGTCGCGCAGGGCGTCCGCCTCCCATCGGCCCCGGCCGAGGATGGCCTGCTGCCGCCATGGGCCCGGGTCGCCTGCGGCCTCGGCCCGCATCCAGCCCGTCTTGCGCCGCTCGGCACCAAGCAGGCCATCGAGGAACAGCCCCGCCGAGCGCGCCATCCGCTCCTGCAGAAACAGGGGCCGCATTCGCGCCTTGGCCTCTCGCAGCGACGAGGCCCACAGCTCCAACGCCACCTCGAAGGACGCACCCGTCATCGCGCTCGCTCCACGGCTCGAGCCAGCGGAGCAGATCATCTCCAGAACCGCAACTGTAATGCTAGACTGGTACTGTCTACCAGCAGGTGCACCGGCTCGCGCCCGCAGTGTGGCCGCGGCACCTCCAGCGTTTCGGCTCAACGGCTCAGGGCGGAGTGGTCCGGCACGGCAAGGTCGAGGCCCAGCAGCTGTAGAATGGAGCCGATCAGGCCCTCGGTTTGGCGCAGCGCCAGGCGGAACACGGCACGCAGCGTCAGGGCTGTGGCGATCGCCAGGTCCGAGTACTTTGTTTGGCCACCCCGGCCAGTGCGCGCCTCGGCGCGCCACCCTGCAGTCGCCTCGGCTGTGAACCATACAGTCAGGCCGCGACGGGCGCGCAAGCCGGCGTCGTACTAAGAACGCTTAACACAACCGCCTGATCTGCCTCATGCAGATGAGGGCGGCGGCGAGAGTGGTGAAGGCGAGGTGGATGTCTTCGCGTCGTTCGTAGCGGACGGCGAGGTGCCGGAAGCGGGCCATCCAGGCTAGGGTCCGCTCCACCTTCCAGCGGTGCCGTCCGAGCCTGGTGCTGTCCTCGATCCCGCGCCGGGCGATGCGCGGGACGATGCCGCGGCTGCGGCAGTTGTCTCGGCAGAAGCGGTGATCATAGCTCTTGTCGGCGTGCAGCTTATCGGGACGCCGACGCGGCCCGCCGCCGGGCCTGCGGCGACGCCGTACGGGTGGGATGGCGTCGAGGGGGGCGGCCAGCATCTTGCTGTCGTGGCGGTTGGCCGGGCTGAGCGTCAGGCCGAGCGGGGCGCCATGACCATCGACGACGACATGCCGCTTGATGCCGGCTTTGCCACGGTCCGTCGGGTTCGGACCGGTTGCCGCTCCCCCCTTTTTGCCGGAGCAGACGCGCTGTCCAGCGAGGCCCTGCTCCAATCCAGCCTGTCGGCACCGTGCAGCCGTTCCAGCAGCAGGCGGTGCAGGCTGGCCCACACGCCCGCCGCCTGCCAGTCCCGCAGCCGGCGCCAGCAGGTCATGCCGGACCCGCAGCCCATCTCGGCCGGCAGGTCTTCCCATTGGATGCCGGTCTTGAGGACGAAGATGATGCCGGTCAGCGCCGCGCGGTCCGGCACCGGTGGCCGCCCACCCTTCGGGCGCGGCTTCGCGGGCGGCAGCAGCGATCCAATCGCCACCCAAACATCATCAGGTACAAGGGGCTTCGCCATACCCCAGACAACGCGCCAATATGCGTCTTGTTAGACGTTCTTAGCCCAGTTGGTGACCTTCTGGCGGTGCTTGGGGATGTGGTGCCGGCGATCGTCGTTGACCATGAACGGCATGGCGGGCGTCCCTCACGGCTCGAGGGCTTTTCCCTCTGCCAGCCTACTTCAAGGCGCCCGACCGAGCGACCCGTGCAACAAGATGCCGCGAAGTCCGCACCGGAGAGAAGGCACCAGCGTCGGATGCTCTCCGAGCTGACCAGCACGCCCCTCTCGGCCTGGATCAGCTCGATGTCGCGCAGGCTCAGGCTGAACAAATGGCAGAGCCAGATGGCATGGTGGATGACCTCGGCGGGGAAGCGGTAGCCGGGGTAGATAGTGGGCTCGATCTACATCCGGCCACTTTGGCCCAACCAGTTCATTCCGCCCAGCGCTCAATGACGTGACAATGCCGGCAGGCGGCTGACGCAGGGGACCGGGCCCCGCCGCATCCCTGGATTACCCGGCCGTCGCAACGCCTGGCGTTTCCTGGCCCGTCCAGCTTTCCCCTTGACGGATCGGACCACCGACCGCCACGCTGTTATCCACGCGTCACGATGCTCGCAGGACCCTGCAGCTGCGGCGTCGCCAATAAAGAAAGTGGTCGTCCCCGGTGCAAAGTGCCGGCATCGCGGGCGGACCATCGTCCAGGCGGGAGGAACATGGATGAACTGGGATAAGCGGACTCTCTTCGGGCTGGCTGGCGCCGTGGCGTTGTCCCTGGGCTTGGCGATGCCGGCGGCGGCACAGACCCAGCCACCCATCCGCATCGGCGTGCTCGTCGCCCTCGAAGGCGCTTTCGCCGCCGGCGGCGCCGATGCCGTGCGCAACGTCGAACTCGCCCTACGGCAGGTGAACCACACCGCCGGCGGGCGCCGCATCGAGACGGTCGTGGCGCCGAGCGACACGCGGCCGGACACTGCCGTGCGCCAGGCGCGCAAGCTCATCGAACAGGACCGGGTCGATTTCATCATCGGGCCGCTCTCCGGTTCTGAGGGCATCGCGATCCGCGACTACGCCAAGACAATTCCCGACCGCACGATCATCAACGGCATCTCGGGTGCGCTCGAGATGACCTGGGTCGATCCCGCGCCCAACGTCTTCCGCTTCAACCTCGACGGCGCGCAGTGGGGCACCGGCCTCGGCCGCTACGTCGTGCAGAACCGGGGCTGGCGCCGAATCGCTACGGTCGCGGCCGACTATTCCTTCGGCTACACTAACTTCCTCGGCTTCGCGGTCGATTTCTGCCGCGCCGGCGGCACCATCGTGCAGCGCTTCTGGGTGCCGCTCGGCGCCACGGATTTCGGCGGCGTGATCGCGCAGCTGCCGGATAACGTGGACGCCGTCTATCTCGGCATGGGTGGCACGGATGCCATCAACTTCCTGAATCAGTGGCAGCAGGCCGGCGCCGGCACCCGGATCATCGGCGGCACCATCATGGCCGACCAGACGGTTCTGACCGCGCGCGGCCGCGCCAAGGAAGCGCTGGTCGGGACGCTGATCTCCGGCCCGCTGGCGGAGGACAATCCGGACCCGGCCTGGCAGACCTATGTGCGCCAGTACCGCGAGGCCTTCCCGGCGAACCAGCGCTTCCCGAGCCCCTCGCTGTTCGGCACCGGGTACTACATCGCCACGCAGGCCGCGATCGCTGGGCTGAACGCCGTGAACGGCGACCTCAGTGACGGGCAGCGGCGGTTCAACGCGGCGCTCTCGTCGCTGCGCCTGGCCACGCCGCTCGGCGAGGTTTCATTGAATGAGAACCGCCAGGCCACCGGCACAGTCTTCGTCAACGAGATCGCGGAAGGCCCTGGCGGGACGCTGGTGAGTCGCAACGTCGCGAAGGTCGACGGCGTGAACCAGACCCTGGGGCTGACCGCCGCGCAGTTCCGGGCCATGGGGCTGCCGTCCCGCACCAACCCGGATTGCCGGGCGCTGGGCGGCGGCTGACCGGCGATCTGGCCGACGGCGCCCGGCGGCGCATCCTGCGGGCTGGCCCCGGCGCAGCGGGGGAGGGTCCGTTGCGCGCTCCCGGCCCGTCTTCCCGCACGGAGTGTCCGTCGCCATGACCGACGTCGCGCGACGTTATCCCGTCTGGACGCTGATCGTCCTGCTGCTGGCGGCGGGGCTGCTTTGGCTCATCCTGACGCCCTGGACCCCGGGCATTGAGCAGGTGCTCGGCCGCAAGAGGGTCTTCGTCAATGCGTTGTTCGGCGGCCTGACGCTCGGCGCGCTCTATTTCCTGGTCGCGTCCGGCTTCACCCTGATCTTCGGGCTGATGCGCAACGTCAACCTGGCGCATGGCTCGCTGTACCTGCTGGGCGGCTATCTGGGCTATGGGGTGTCGAATGCGGCCGGCGAATGGCTCGTGGCCGTGCCGGTCGTCTTCCTGTTGGTCGGGCTGCTCGGCCTGCTGCTCCAGCATCAGGTCTTCCGGCGCATGGAAGGCGAAGAACTCCGGCAGACCATGGTCACCATCGGCCTGTCGGTGGTGTTGGCCGACATGATGCTGTGGATTTGGGGCGGGCAGTCCTACACGCTGCAGACGCCCGACTGGCTCTCGGGCCCCGCGACGCTGCCGATCGTCGTCGGGGTCGACCGCAACGGGGCGCCCGTCTACATGCGTTTCCCGCAGGTGCGCATCGCCATCCTGGTCACGGCGGTTGTCATCGGCCTCGGCATGTGGCTGGTGCTTAACCGAACGCGGCTCGGCATGCTGGTCCGCGCGGGCGTCGACGACCGGGAGATGCTGACCGCATCGGGCATCCGGATCCAGTACGTGTTCCTCGCCGTCTTCGGCTTCGGCGCGGGGCTGGCGGGGGTTGCGGGCGTGGTCGGCGGTACCTTCCAGTCGCTCGCCCCGGGCGAGGACACGCGCTTCCTACTGGCGAGCCTGGTCGTGGTGATCGTCGGCGGCATGGGGTCGATCACCGGCGCCGCGCTCGGCGCGCTCATCATCGGCCTCGTCGAGCAGATCGGGCTGGTCTATGCGCCAACCTATTCGGTGGTCTTCACCTTCCTGATCATGGCGCTCGTCCTCGCCTTCCGGCCGCAAGGCCTCATTGGCAACCGGCGCTGAGGGGGCGGCATTGGCGCTGACCGACAAGTCCCGCGACCAGCGCGCCGGCACCCCCTCCGGCTCCGCCTCTTGGCCGGACCTGGTCATGTCCATTCCCGCCGGCTGGTGGGCGACGGGCTGCATCCTGCTGATCATGCCCGCCCTCGCCAGCGACTTTTGGCTGTTCCAGGTCTTCGGCTGGTCCTTCTGCCTCGGGATCATCGCGCTCTCGCTGATGTTCCTCGCGGGCTATGGCGGGATGGTAAGCCTCATCCAGATGACCGTCGCGGCGCTGGCGGGCTACATGGTGGCGATCCTGGGCACCTCCGGCGTGCAGCAGATCAGCCTTGGCCTACCCTGGTGGCTGTACCTGCCGCTGGCGATCCTGATCGCGGCGGCCTTCGCCACGGCCGTGGGCGCGCTGGCGGTGCGCACCGAGGGCATCTACACCATCATGATCACCCTTGCGATCGCCAGCGCCTTCTTCTACTTCACCCGCCAGAACTACGAGATCTTCAATGGCTACAGCGGCTTCAACCTGGTGGTGCCGCCGCGGGTCCTCGGCATCGACTGGCGGCAGCCGACCGCCTTCTACTACCTCGCCCTCGTCTTCGCGGCGCTGTGCTTCCTCGCCGTCGTCTATGTCGCGCGCTCGCCCTTCGGCCTCGCCCTGCAGGGCATCCGCGACAATCCGAGGCGGATGGCGGCGATGGGTTTCAACGTCGTCGCGCACCGGATCGCCGCCTATGGCTTCGCCGGCGTCATCGCAGCCATCGGCGGCATCCTCCTCGTTTGGCAGAACACCCAGGTCGCCGCCTTCACCGCGGGGATCGGGGCGGTGATCGACATCCTGATCATTGCCGTGATCGGCGGGTTGCGCCGCCCGATCGGGCCCTTCGTCGGCGCCTTCATCTACGTGCTGCTCGGCACCTTCAGCCCGGATGTTCTGTCCGCCTTCGGCCTGTCGAACGAGCGCTTCAAGCTGCTGATCGGGCTCGGCTTCCTCGCGATGGTGTTCTTCTCCCCCGATGGCGCGCTGGGGCTGTGGGACCGCTGGCGGGAGGCGCGCCGCAGGCCGGTCGATCCCCTCACCGGCCAGGCGCGCCCGGGCAGCGTGCCGTGATGCCCACCGAAGCGCGCCCCGCTGCCGCCCGCGCGGGCGCGGCCGAGCGGCTCGGCGCCGCCGGATCCGGCAATGCGCTTGAGTTGCGCGGCGTGACCAAGCTGTTCGGCGCGCTCGCCGCCATCTCGGACGTCACGATGACGGTCACGGCCGGGGAGCGGCGCGCCGTGCTGGGGTCGAACGGCGCCGGGAAGACGACGCTGTTCAACTGCGTCACCGGCGACTTCCTACCGAGCTCGGGCACGATCCGCCTGTTCGGCGAGGAGGTGACGCGCTTCCCGGCACATGAGCGCATCCGCCGCGGCCTGCGCCGCACCTACCAGATCTCGCTGCTGTTCGGCGGGCTCAGCGTCGCGGACAACGTCTACCTCGCCTGCCGCGGCGTCAGCCGCGGCCGCTTCTCGCTGCTCCGCCCGCGGCGCGGCGACCCGCTCCTCACGCGCAGCGAGGAGCTGATCGAGGCCGTCCGTCTGGCGGAGGTGCAGGGGCGGCTGGTGAGCGAGCTCAGCTATGGCCAGCAGCGCCAGCTCGAGATCGCGCTGGCGCTGGCCGGCGCCCCGCGGCTCATCCTGTTCGACGAGCCGGCCGCCGGCCTGTCGCCCACGGAGCGCGCCGAGCTGGTGGCCATCCTGGCCAACATGCCGGCCCAAATCGGCTTCGTCATCATCGAGCACGACATGGACGTGGCGCTGCGTGTCGCTCAACGCGTGACGATGCTGCACAACGGCCGCGTTTTCAAGGAGGGCACGCCGGCCGAGATCGAGGATGATCCGCAGGTCCAGGAGCTCTATCTGGGGGACGGACGCCATGCGCATGCCTGACCGCCAGGGTCCCGCCAGCCTCGACATCCGCGGGCTGAATGTCTTTTACGGGGCGAGCCACGCCCTGCAGGGCGTCGACCTGCGGCTCGATGGCGGCGCGCTGTCGGTGGTCGGCCGGAACGGCATGGGCAAAACCACGCTGTGCAAGGCGATCATGGGCCTCGTGCCCGCGGCCTCGGGGTCGATCGCCTTCCGCGGGCAGCCGCTGCTCGGCCGCTCCCCCGCGGACATCGCGCGGCTCGGCATCGGCTACGTGCCGCAGGGGCGCCGGCTCTGGCGGTCGCTGACGGTGGACGAGCACCTGCGGATGGTCGCGCGCAAGGGCGGCGCCTGGACCATCGAGCGGGTCTACGCGACCTTCCCGCGGCTGGCCGAGCGCCGCGGCAATGGCGGCGCGCAGCTCTCGGGCGGCGAGCAGCAGATGCTGGCGATCGGCCGGGCGCTGCTGATGAACCCGAAGCTGCTGGTCATGGACGAGCCGACCGAAGGCCTCGCCCCGGTGATCGTGGCGCAGCTCGAGGAATTGCTCGTCTCGCTCGCCGAGGATGGCGAGATCGACGTGCTGGTGATCGAGCAGAACATCGGTGTCGCCTGCGCGGTGGCGCAGACGGTGGCCATCATGGTCAATGGCCGCGTTAACCGCATCGCCCCGGCACGCGACCTGGCCGCGGACCGGGAGCTGCAGCAGCGGCTGCTCGGCGTCGGCCGCCACGGGCACGAGGACACGCCGCCGGTCGCCGGGCCGCCGGCCGCGGCCGACGCCCGCCGGCCAGCGGGCGCATCCGGCAAGATCTACATGTCCAACCCCACTCTGCCGACGCGCTGGTCGAAACCGGTCCCGGTGGAGGTGCTGGAGCGTATGGCCCGGGTCGTCACCAACCAGCCCCTCGCCGCCCCGGCGGGGGGGCAGGCCGAGATCCGGCCGCTCGCCGCGCCGGGTTCCGATGTCGTGCTGGTGGCGGGCACGCTCGACACCAAGGGCGAGGAACTGCGCTACATGCGCGACCTCATCCGCGAAGCCGACTTGCCGGTGCGCCTGGTGGACCTCTCGACCAGCGGCGGCCATTCCGGCGCGGATGTTCCCGCGCACCAGGTCGCGGCCTTCCATCCGCGCGGCGCCGCCGGCGTCTTCACCGGCGACCGCGGCGCCGCGGTTGCCGCGATGACCGAAGCCTTCCGGCGCTGGCTGGAACGGCAATCGGGCATCGCCGGCATCCTCGCGGCGGGCGGGTCGGGCGGCACGGCGATGGTCGCGCCAGCCATGCGGGCGCTGCCGGTCGGGGTGCCGAAGCTGATCGTCTCCACCGTCGCCAGCGGCGATGTGCGCCAGTATGTCGGCACCGCGGACATCACGCTGATGCATTCGGTCGCCGACGTTCAGGGGCTGAACGCGATCACCGAGGACGTGCTGGGCAATGCCGCCCAGGCGATGATCGGCATGGTCCAGGCCCGCCGTGCCGCCCGGCCGCGCCGGCCGCAGCGCCCTGCCGTCGCGCTGTCCATGTTCGGCGTCACCACCCAATGTGTGCAGCAGATTGCGGGCGTGCTGCGCGAGGACTGGGACTGCCTCGTCTTCCACGCCACCGGCATCGGCGGGCAATCGATGGAGCGGCTGATCGACGACGGCAAGGTCGCCGCGGTCATCGACCTCACCACCACCGAGGTCGCGGACATGCTGTTCGGTGGCATGCTGCCCGCGACACCCGACCGCTTCGGTGCCGTGATCCGCACGCGCATGCCCTATATCGGCTCCGTCGGCGCGGCGGACATGGTCAATTTCGGCCCCCCCGAGACGGTGCCGGAGCGCTACCGCGGACGGGTCTTCTACCATCACAACCCGCAGGTGACGCTGATGCGCACCACGCCGGAGGACTCCGCCGGGATCGGCCGCTGGATCGCCGAGCGGCTCAACCTGATGGAGGGGCCGGTGCGCTTCTTCCTGCCCGAGGGCGGCGTCTCGGCGCTCGATGCGCCCGGCCGCGCCTTCCATGATCCCGCGGCCCGCAAGGCGCTGTTCCGCGCCATCGAGGCGACGCTGCTTCCCGGCCCCAACCGGCAACTGATCCGCCTGCCGCAGCACATCAACGACCCGGGTTTCGCCGCCGCGGTCCTCGCTGCCTTCCGCCAGCTGCATGGCGGCGCCCGGGCGACACGCAGGAAGAGAGGCCAGCCATGAGCGCGCAGCGCGAGATCCGCCAGGACATCCTCGATCGCTTCCACGCCATGGTCGCCCGCGGCGAGCCAATCATCGGCGGCGGCGCAGGCACCGGGCTCTCGGCGAAATGCGAGGAGGCGGGCGGGATCGACTTGATCGTGATCTACAATTCCGGCCGCTTCCGCATGGCCGGCCGCGGTAGCCTCGCCGGCCTCATGCCCTATGGCGACGCGAACGCGATCGTCATGGAGATGGCGGGCGAGGTGCTGCCGGTGGTGCGCCGGACGCCGGTGCTGGCCGGCGTCTGCGCGACCGACCCCTTCCGGCGGATGGATGTCTTCCTGGACGAAGTCCGGCGCATCGGCTTCGCGGGCGTGCAAAACTTCCCAACCGTCGGCCTGATCGACGGCGTCTTCCGGCAGAACCTGGAAGAGACCGGCATGTCCTACCGTCTCGAGGTCGAGATGGTGGCGATGGCGCGCGCCAAGGGACTGCTCACCACCCCTTACGTCTTCGACGAGGCGGATGCGGTGGCCATGGCGAGGGCGGGGGCCGACATCGTCGTCGTGCATCTCGGGCTCACCGCCGGCGGCAGCATCGGCGCCGAGACCGGGCTGAAGCTGCCCGACTGCCCGGCGATCGTCGACCGCATCGCGGCGGCGGCGCTGGCCGAGAAGCCCGACGCCATCGTCCTGGTGCATGGCGGGCCGGTCGCGATGCCTGCGGATGCCGAGTTCATCCTGCGGAACACCTCGGCCTGCCATGGATTCTACGGCGCCTCCTCCATGGAGCGCCTGCCTGCCGAGATCGCGCTGACCGAGCAGACCCGTGCCTTCAAGCGCATCGTGCGCAGCTGAGCTGATAAGGGAACGAGCATGAGCGGGCAAATCATCGGGCAACTCATCCTCCTGCTGATCGTCGCCGTCGTCGGCATCGCCATCGTCTACTGGGTGATGCAGCGCCTCTACCGTCGCTCGACGAAGGAGATCGCCTTCGTGCGCACCGGATTCCTCGGGGAGAAGGTGGTGATCGACGGCGGCGCCTTCGTCTGGCCCATCATCCATGACATCACGCCAGTCAACATGAGCGTGCTGCCGCTGCCGATCAGCCGCTCGAAGGGCGAGGCGGTGATCACGCGGGACCGGATGCGCATCGACCTCGAGGCCGAGTTCTACGTGCGCGTGCAGCCCGAGCGGCGTGCCGTGGCAATGGCCGCCTCGACGCTCGGCCGTCGGACGCTGGAGCCGGAACGGCTGAACGCCCTGCTGTCGGGCAAGTTCGAGAGCGCGCTGCGCGCCGTTGCCGCCGAGATGGACATGGCCGGCATGCACGAGAAGCGCTCGGACTACGTCGCGCGCGTGAAAGCGGTGGCGCAGGCCGATCTCGAGAAGAACGGGCTCGAGCTCGAGAGCGTCGCAATTCTCGACATCGACCAAACCAGCCTGGAGTTCTTCAACCCCTCCAACCGCTTCGACGCGGAAGGCCTCACCGCGCTGATCCGGGAGATCGAGGGAAGGCGCAAGCTGCGCAACGACATCGAGCAGGATGCGATGATCCAGATCCGGGCGCGCAACCTGGAGTCCGAGAAGCGGGCACTCGACATCGAGCGGGAGAGCGAGGAAGCCCGCCTCGACCAGGAGCGCGAGATCGAATTCCGCCGCGCGCAGCAGCGGGCGCAGGTTGCGCGCGAACGCGCCGTCCGGGACACGGAGGCGGAGGAGGCGCAGATTACGGCGCGCGAGACCATCGAGAAGGCGCGCATCGCGAACGAACGTGTCGTCGCCGAGGCGCGCATCGCCTCCGAGCGCGAGGTCCGCGGCCGCGAGATCGCGCGCCAGAAGGCCATCGAGTCCGAGGAGATCGCGGCGCGCGAGGAGGTGGAGAAGCTGCGCATTCTGCAGGAGCGGAGCGTGCGCGAGGCCCGGATCGAGAACGACCGCGAGACGCAGTCCCGCGAGATCGCCAAGCAGCAATCCCTACAAGAGGCCGAGATCGCTGCCCGCGAGGCGACCGAGCGGGCACGCATCGCGCAGGAGAGGGCGGTCGACGAGGCGCGGATCGCCAGGGAGCGCGAGACCCAGGGGCTCGAGATCGAGCGGCAGCGCAGCCTGGAACATGCGGAGATCGTCGCGCGCGAGGAGACCGAGAAGCGGCGCATGGCGCAGACCCTCCTGCTGGCCCAGACCCGCATCGCCGGGGAGGAGAAGGTCCGCCGGCAGGAGATCGAGCGGCAGCGGAGCCTGGAGGAGGCGGAGATCGTCGCCCGCGAGGCCGTGGAACGTGCCCGCATCGCGCAGGCCGCCGAGGTGAACGAGGCGCGCATTGCAGAGGACCGGCGCATCCGGGAGTTGGAGATCGAACGCCAGAGCTCGGTCGAGGCGGTGGAGATCGCCGCGCTCGAGGCGACCGAGGCGGCGCGCATCGCGCGCGAGAAGCGCATCTCTGCCGACCGGATCGCCGCCGAGGAGGCGACCCGCACGCGCGAAATCGCGCGCGAGCAGGCGCTGGAGGGGGCGGAGATTGGCCGCCGCCAGGAGGTGGAGAAGGCACGGATCGCCGCCGAGCTGGCGCTGGAGCAGGAGCGCATCGCCAGCCGCCGCACGCGGGAGATCACCGATATCGAGCGCGCGAAAGTCGTGGAGGTGGCCGAGCAGTCGAAGGTAGTCTCGCTGGCGGGCGAGAAGGCGAAGGCCGCGCAGGCCGATGCCGCGGTGCGCCAGGCGCAGATCGCCGCGCAGCGCGACGTCGAAGCCGCGGAGGTGGAGCGCGAGCGCGCCGTGGAGGCGGCGAAAGTCGAGCGGCGACGGGCGCTGGAGCAGATTGAGATCGCTCGCGTGCAGGCGCTGCGTGAGGCCGAGATCGAGAGCCGTGAGGATGTGGAGCGCGCCCGCATCGCCTCCGAACGGCAGCTCGATGAGATCCGCATCGACCACGAGACCATCCGGCGGCGGCTGGAGGTCGAGCGGGAGAAGGTGGTCGAGAGCGTGCAGATGGACAAGGCGATCGCGCTCAGTCGCAAGTCGCTCGACGAATCGGCCGCCAGGGCCGAGGCCGAGGCGGCGCGGGCGCTTGCCGCGGTCTCCGAGGAGAAGGTCCGCACCGCGCGCGAAACCGAGGCCGCGAGCCGGCGCAAGTCGGTGGATGTGCTGCTGGCTGAGAAGGCGGCCGCCGAGGCACGGCTGATGGCCGAGGCCGCGAAGGTGCGCGCCGCCGTCGAGGCCGAGGCGCAGAAGCTGCTGAACGAAGCGGAGAACATTCTGACGGACGAAGCGAGGCATTCGCTTTTCCGGCGCAAGCTGCTGGAGCGTGTGGAGGGAATTGTCGCGGCCAGCGTCAAGCCGCTCGAGAAGATCCAGGACATCCGCATCGTGCAGCTCGACGGCCTCACCGGCGGTGGCGGCGGCAGCGGGTCGCCGACCGACGAGGTGATCAACTCGGCGCTGCGCTACCGCGTCCAGGCGCCATTGATCGACAGCTTGCTCGGTGACATCGGCATCGAGGCCGGCAGCCTAGCGAAGCAAGGCGGCCTGATCCGCGAGGCCTCCGACATGCAGCGCATCGCCGAGGGTGCCCGCAAGGCGGGCAAGGGGGACCAGAAGTAGATGGCGCGGGTCTATGTGAGCTCCGTGATCGACGCGCCCGTCGCGCGGGTCTGGGAACGGGTCCGCGACTTCAATGGCCTGCCGCGCTGGCTCCCGGCGGTGCGGGAGAGCCGGATCGAGAACGGCGAGCCCTCAGACCGCGTCGGCTGCGTCCGCGACTTCCGCCTGCAGAACGGGGACAGGCTGCGGGAGCAGCTTCTGGCCCTCTCGGACTACGAGTATTTCTGCACCTATTCCATCCTCGAGAGCCCCATGCCGCTGACCGGCTACGTCGCCACGCTGCGGCTGACGCCGATCACGGATGGGGACCGCACCTTCGCGGAATGGTCGGCTGAATTCGACTGCGCGCCGGACGCTGCCGACGAGCTGGAGAAGGGCATCGGCCAGAACGTGTTCCTGGCGGGCTTCACGGCGCTCAAGCGCCAGATGGCGACGTGACATGCCGAAGGTGGTGCGCAGCACGGTGATCGCGGCGCCGGTGGAGGCGGTCTGGGCGGTGCTGCGCGATTTCAACGGCCATGACCGCTGGCACCCCGCCGTTGCCGAGAGCCAGATCGAGCGCGGGCAGAGCGCCGACCGCATCGGCTGCATCCGCCGCTTCCGGCTGCAGGACGGGTCGGAGTTGCGCGAGCGCCTGCTCACGCTGTCAGATGCGGACCTGGCCTTCAGCTACTGCTTGCTCGAGACGCCGATCCCGCTGCTCAACTACGTGGCGCATGTGCGGTTGGCGCCGGTGACGGATGGAGACCAGACCTTCTGGCACTGGGAAAGCCGCTTCGACACGCCGGCCGGCCGCGAGGCGGATCTCGCCCGCATGGTGGGGGACGAGATCTATGGCGGCGGCTTCGCGGCGATTCGCGACTATCTAGCACGGGAGGCGGGCTGATGGCGGTGACGGTGGAAAGCCATGGGACGATTGCCGAAGCGCAGCGCGCGCTCGGGTCCGGCGCCGTGTATCTGGGCGGCGGCACCATCCTGATGCGCGCCGTCAATGCCGGGCTGGTGCAGGGGCGGGTGGTGCGCAGCACGGACCCGTCGCTGTCGCGGATCCGGCCCATGGGCGACGGCGTCGAGATCGGCGCGGGCGTCACCATGGCCGCCATCGCGGCCAACCCGGACCTCGGCTTCCTGCATCCGGTAGTCCGCGCGGTAGGCGGGCCGCAGGTGCGGAACATGGCGAGCATCGGCGGCAACCTCTTCGCCGAGCATCCCTATGGCGACCTCGCCGCGGCCCTGCTGGCGCTCGGCGCGCGGATCGTGATGGCCGGCGGGATGCAGCGCCCAATCGAGGACCTGCTGCGCGACCGGTCGCGGGCCGGGCTGGTCGCCGCGGTGCAAGTGTCGCGCCCGCGCGACCCGCGAGCCTTCGGCTTCCTCAAGGTCAGCCGCGTCAGGCCCAAGGGGGTCTCGGTGCTGTCCTTCGCCGCGCATCTCCCGCGGGAAGGCGGGCGGCTGCGCGGCGTGCGCATCGCCTGCGTCGGCCTTGGCCCGATGCCGCTGCGGTCGCCATCGGCAGAGCGCGCGCTGGAGGGCGGCGCGCTGGATGCCGCCGCGGTGGCACGGGCCGCGGCCCTCGTGGCCGAAGGGCTGGACCCGCCGACCGATGCGCTGGCCAGCGCATGGTACCGACGCGAGGTGGCGGGCGTGCACCTGCGTCGCCTGCTCGGGAGGATGCTCTGACATGGCGCTGAAGCCGGTCACCTTCACGCTGAACGGCGAGCCCAAGGCCGCCTTCACGGAGGACGGCCAGAACCTGCTCGACCTGCTGCGTCGCGGCGTCGGCGACCTCTCGCCGAAATACGGCTGCGGCCAGGGCACCTGCGGGGCCTGCACCATCCTGCTGGACGGCGAGCCGCAGCTTGCCTGCCTCCTCCTCGGGGAGGCGGTGGAGGGGCGGCGGATCGATACGGCCACCGGCCTAGGCGGGCCCGCGCCGCATCCCCTCCAGGACGCCTTCATGGAACGCTTCGCGGCGCAGTGCGGCTATTGCACACCTGGGATGCTGATGGCGGCCAAGGCGCTGCTGGACCGCAATCCCGGCCCGACGCGCGAGGAGGTGATCGAGGCGATCGGCGGAAATCTCTGCCGCTGCACCGGCTACGAGCCGATCATCGCCGCCATCCTCGATGTCGCGGCAGAAAGGAAGCGGGCATGAGCGGGACCCTCACGCAGCAGGCGATGATCGACTTCCGCAAGGAATTCTTCGCCGACGAGCGCGACGACAACCTCAATGAGGTCGGCAGGCCGACCCGGCGGCAGGACATCACCGGCCATGTCACCGGGCGCTCACCGTTTTACGACGACCATTTATTCGACGGGCTGCTGCATATCCGCTGCGTGCGGTCGCCCCACCATGCGGCGCGCGTGCAGCGCATCGACGCCGCCGAGGCCGAGCGGGTGCCCGGCGTGGTCCGCATCCTCACCGGGCGCGACGTGCCGCGCAACCTGAACACGCTGCTCTCGCTGCTCGATTTCGGCCTTGATGACGAGCCGGTGCTGTCCACCGACCGCGTCCGCTACCGGGGCGAACCGGTGGCGGCGGTGATTGCGACGAGCGAGGCGCGGGCGCGCGACGCGGTGGCGAAGGTCCGGGTGGAGTGGCAGCCGTTGCCGCATGTGCTGGACGTGGAGGAGGCGATTCGGCCGGGGGCGCCGACGGTGCTCGACGTCTATCCCACCAACCGCTTCGTCTATCACGGCAAGTACGACCACCAGAAGCTGCGCTTCGGCGATGTCGAGGCCGGCTTCCGCCAGGCGGACCTGGTCGTCGAGGGGCGCTACCAGATGTCGCCGATCGAGCAGGCGCCGATCGAAACCTGCGGCGCCATCGCCGCGCCTGAGCAGAACGGCCGCTATGTCTGCTACACCTCGACGCAGGCGCTGTTCTTCTCGCTCGCCACCGCCTCGAAGGTGCTGGAGACGCCGTCGAGCCGGCTGCACTTCATCGGCGGCACGGTGGGTGGCGGCTTCGGCGGCAAGGTGGACAGCATCCACGAGCCGCTGGCCATCCTGGGGGCCATGCTGACGGGGCGGCCCTGCAAGTACATGTGGGACCGCGAGGAGGAGATGCAGGTCGGCGCGCCGCGCGGCGCCGAGCGCTGGTACGTGAAGGACGGGGTGATGCGCGACGGCCGCATCGTCGCCCGCCAGTTCACCGGCTACTTCGATTCCGGCGCCTATACGCGGCTTTCCTCCTACGCGATCATCAAGGGCGTGGGGCATCTGCCGGGGCCCTACACGATCCCGAACGTGTCGGCGAACGTCTATTGCGTCTTCACCAACCGCACGCCAGCGACGGCGATGCGCGGCTTCGGCATCACCGGCGTGGACTTCGCGATCGAGGCGCATATGGACAAGGTGGCGGAGGCGGTCGGGATGAACCCGATCGAGCTGCGCATCCTCAACGCCTATCGCGACGGTGACATGAAGGCGCATCGGCGCCTGGCCAAGAACTGCGCCCTGATCGAGTGCTGCCAGGTGGTGGCGGAGAAGGCTGGCGTCCGGCTGAGCCCGGCCATGCTCGCTGCGGCGTCGCGGCGCGACGGCGGCGGCGAGCGCGCGCGCCTGCCGGCCGTGACCGCGACGGATGAGGACGGGCGGGTCGCCGGCGTCCAAGGCGGCAGCTACGCCCGCAAGGGCGCGCGCCCCGCCACGGTGCCCGGCCCTGCCCCTGCGCCGCCGCCGGCCCA
>CADCTD010000069.1 GCA_902805545.1 uncultured Craurococcus sp.
TGCTTAAGCGCCTCGTTCCACAGCGCTGCAATCGGTAGCGGCTGGGCCTCCTGCGGGCTGCTGGCGCCGGTCCGGCGTAGGGCAAGGAGCAGTTCGTCGCGCTCTTTTTGCTCGTCTTGCAGGATGCGGACCGCTCGTTGATAGAGGCTCCGGAGCGTCTCCCCCTGCACGGAGTACTGCCGCGATGAACCGCCCCGACCACCGACGACCCAATGAATCGCGTGCTCGCGGCAGACGCGGTTGGCTGACATCCCGGTCCTTACCATCGCCTCCCGAACCGACAGCCACGCCTGCATGTATTCGTTGAAACCGTAATACTCGGGGCGTCCACGCTGTCTCTTGCCAGGACGCCTCGACGGTGGCGGTTGGGGCTTCTGGTCTGCTCGCATGAGTGCTTACGACTCCGAATGCTCAAGAAATCGTGAGTATACACCTGCTCCAGAACCAATTGGGAACCTTTTTCACGGCGGTGCCGGACACACAAGGTAGCTGGCCGGCGCTTTGGTACAGACCAGGGGAGTGATCATGGCACCTGCGATGCCAAAGCCGGTCGCTGTGGCCGCTAACTCAGGCGGCGAGCGCGCGGAGGGCTGCCTCCGGTTCGCGGTAAATGATCCAAAGCAGCGCCTTGGCGGCCGGGTCTGGCTCGACGCGGTGCTGTTCCCAGTTCCGTAGCGTCGCTACCGGCACCCGGATGGCCCTAGCGAAATGCTCCTGCGTCATGCCGAGCCGTTGGCGGAGCGTCGCCACTGAAGGGTACCAGTCTTCCAGACGCGGTGTGGCGTTCGGATCTTCGTCATCTTCGGCCATGTGCCGCCGAATGTCTTCCTCGGTCGTGGCGTCCATTTTGGCGCGATCGACCTTGGGTACCTTGGCCTGGTCCTCGTCCAGAGTCATGCGCGTGATTGCCAAAGCTCCCGCTCCTTCCGGTTTGCGTAACGGGCCGAGATGATCCGACGCACCTCGCCACGGTCTGTGTAGACGACCAGGAGCACGTCGCCGCCCGTCTGACCGAGCGCTTGAATGCGGACCTCGCCATAGGCTCGGCGGGTGTCAGCCCGCTCGACTACCAGGCCGGCAAAAATGCGGACCGCGTAGTCGAACCCAAAGCCACGCTCGCGCAGATTTCGTTCGTGCTTCGCGTTGTCCCACTCAAATAGCACACTACCGAATATACGCTCAGAGCGTAGCCAAGGCAAGGGCCCTAGGGTGCAATGTCACTTGCAAGCTCCGGTTAGCGAGCAAGGTGCTCAGCCAGCCGAGATTGCCGGTGAGGCTCACGAGGATGGCAAGCCCCTTTCGGGAGTGCCCCGGATCCCAAGACATCCCTTTTCGAAAGGATCTTTCCGTGATTGATGTTTGTCCATTCCCTGTTCCACCACTCAGGGAAAGCAGCCCGAAAAGCCTGAAGCCATTGGCTTTTCCTCCGGGTAGAGCCATGCGGCAGGACTGAAACTGGCGCTATTCCCTGTATTTTCCCGGTAAGCAGGGAATGTCGACGGCTGCCTCGGCAGAGACGGGTTCGCTCGAGACTGCGTCCACAACCAGCCCGCGCTACCCCACCAGCCGCCACTGCACCAGCGTGTAGCCGTCATGCGGCTCGAACACCGCCTCGACCTCGGCGCCGATCGTCACCTCCTGCATCGGGTCGCCGAGCAGGTTGCCGACCATGCGCACGCCATCCGCGCCCGGCAGTTCGACCAGGACGATGAGGTAGGGGCCGTGCCCGTCGAGGGCCGGATGCACCGGGTGGTGCGGCCGCTGCCAGCTGTAGATGCGGCCGCGCGGCGCCACCTCCGCCCAGCCGAGGTCGAAGGAGTGGCAGCGATGGCAGACCCATTCCGGGCCCCATTGGTGCTTGCCGCATCCCCCGCATTTCTGGATGACGAGGCGGCCGGCGCGCGTGCCCTCCCAGTAGGGCAGGGCGATCGGCTCCTGGGCCGGGGCGGGCAGGCCTTCGGGCAGGTAGGGCTTGCTCACAGGGTCTCCTCCGTCCCGAGGATGAGGCTGCTGACCGGCGTGACCATCGGCCCGCCGATGACCATGGCGACCTTCGGGTCACGCACCTGGTTGGGGGCGGTGCCGCGGAGCTGGCGCACCGCCTCGTTAACCAGCTCGAGCCCGTGCATGTAGCATTCGGCGAGGTTGCCGCCGCTGGTGTTGAGCGGCAGGCGGCCGGTGTCGAAGCGGAGGTTCTCCGGCACCATGAACTCGTTCGCCTCCTCGGCCGAAACCATGCCGTGCTCGATCATGCCGAGCAGCACGCCGCCGGTGAAATTCTCATAGGCCTGCAGCACGTCGACATCCTTGGGCCCGAGCTGCGCCATGGACCAGAGGTTGCGCGCGACGGTCGGGAAATGCGCCGAGGCATAGTCCGGCGCGTTGTGCACCGGCGCCGCGCTGCGGTGGTGCCCGCCCTGCGCCGCGCCGAGCAGGTAGGCCGGCCTGTGCGGCATGTCGCGTGCGCGCTCGGCGGGCACGACCAGCACCGCGGCGGCGCCGTCATTCTCCATGCAGCAGTCGAAGAGCCGGTGGAAAGGCTCGATGATCCAGCGGCTGTCCTCGTACTTCGCCGCATCCAGCGGCCTGCCGCGCATCACCGCGCGCGGGTTGGTCTGCGCGTGGAAGTAGGAGGTCAGCGCGATCGCCCGCAGCGCCTCGTGCCGGATGCCGTGCTCGGTCATGAAGCGGGTGATCTTCATGGCGAAGCGCTGCGCCGGCGACATCAGCCCGTATGGCGCGAGGAAGGCATCGTCGCCGCTGGCCGCCGCCGCCTGCGCGCCGCGGCCGTAGCGGGCGAACTGCCCCTGCGCCAGCGAGCGGAAGGCGATGACGCAGTGCGCCATCCCCGCATGCACCGCCGCCCCAGCATTGGCGACCGCCGCGGCGACGCCGCCGCCGCCGCCGCCCCAATGCATGTTGGAGAAGCGCAGCTCATGGATGCCGAGGGCGGCGGCCAGCCGCGGCCCGTCGGAGCGGTCCCCGCCATAGGAGGCGAAGCCGTCGACCTCGCGCGGGTCGATGCCCGCATCGCGGCAGGCATGGAGGATCGCCTCCAGCGCCAGCTTGAACTCGGCATCGGGCGACCTGCCATGCTTGTAGTAGGTCGTCTCGCCGATCCCGGCGATGGCGACCCTGCCGCGCAGGGTGCGCTCGCTCATGCCCTTCTCCTCCCCCGCCGGGCGCGGACTTGCCTGTCCTGAACCTTCGGCGGCATCTTTGCCCGCCCGCAGGGGGAGGACAAGGAGCGCGATGACGGCGGCATTCGACCCGGCACAGCACCGCATGGTGCCGCAGCAGCGCCATTTCGAGGATTTCGCCCTTGGCGAGCGCTTCATCCTGCCGAGCCGGACGATGACGGAGGCGATCTTCCTCGCCTTCCAGGCGGCGAGCGGGGACAACCACCCGGTCCACTACGATGCGGAATACTGCCGCGCCCGCGGCATGCCGCACATGCTCGCGCACGGGCTGCAGACGCTGATCCAGACCGCGCCCGGCGCCGGCCTCTTCCCCTTCCTCGTCGAGGACTCGCTGGTCGGCTTCCTCGAGCAGTCGAGCCGCTTCCTCAAGCCGGTCTTCGCCGGCGACACGCTCTACCCGGCGCTCGAGGTCGCGGAGCTGGCGCCGCGTCGCACCACCGGCACCATCGGCCTCGCCAGCACCGTGCACAACCAGCGCCGCGAGCTGGTGCTGGAGGGCATGATGCGCTTCGTCATCCGCAAGCGGGAGCCGGCGGCCGGCTGAACGCCGCGGTCAGCCCTCGGCCTGCTTCAATGCCGCGTTGCGCCGCACCTCCTCGACCAGGCTGGTGGTGTCCCAGCCCTCGCTATGGATGATGCGGCCGCGCGCCTTGTCGCGCTCCAGCACGGCGGAGAGCCGCTCCGAGGCCTCGCGCACCGCCAGGCGATAGCGTCCGTCATCGCCCCGCAATGCGCCGAGCCGGTGCAGCGTGCGCAGGTCGTGCCGGCGGAACAGCCGTCCCGCCCGCTCCGCCTCATAGGCCGGCAGGCCGAGCCGGCGCAGCGCCTCCACCCCGAGTTCCAGCGCCGAGCCGAAGGTCTCGCGCACCATGCCATGGGCGCCAGCCTCGATCACCGCATAGGCATGGTTGCGGTCGGCGGCGCGGGCCAGGATCTCCGCCTGCGGGAAGTGCCGCCGCACGGTGCCGATGATGGAGAGCGTCGTCTCCGGCGCGTCCGTCGCCACCACCACCAGCGCCGCCTCCGCCGCGCCCGCCGCCTGCAGCAGGTCGAGCCGCGAGGCATCGCCGTAGAAGACGCGGAAGCCGAAGCTGCGCAGCGTCTCTATCGTCTCCATGTCGTGGTCGAGCACGGTGACGGTATGGCCCTGCGCCATCAGCAGCCGGCCGATGATCTGCCCGAAGCGCCCGAAGCCGGCGATGACGACGCTGCCCTGCGGCTCGATCGCATCCGGCTCCGGCGGCAGGTCGGCATCGGCGAGGCGGTCGGCGAGCCGGCCATAAGTCATCATCAGCAGCGGCGTCACCAGCATGGAAAGGGCGACGACGGAGACGAGCAGGCTCGCCTCCGCCACCGGCAGCACGCCGTTCTGGGTGGCGAAGGCGAGCAGCACGAAGGCGAATTCGCCGCCCTGGGACAGCAGCAGCGCGGTCAGCAGCACCTCGGTCCGCGGCCGCCGCGTGGCGAGCCCCAGCCCCGCCAGCACCGCCGCCTTCACCAGCACCAGCAGCAGCACGAGGCCGGCGACGGTGAACGGCGCCGCGGCGACCTGGGCGAAGTCGATCCCCGCCCCGACCGAGAGGAAGAAGAGCCCGAGCAGCAGCCCCTTGAACGGCTCGATATCGCCCTCGAGCTCATGCCGGAACTCGCTCTCGGCCAGCACCACGCCGCCGAGGAAGGCGCCGAGCGCGGGCGAGAGGCCGACCGCCTCCATGAGCAGCGCGATGCCGACGACGAGCAGCAGCGCCGAGGCGGTGAAGATCTCGCGCAGCTTCGTCTCGGCGATGATGCGGAAGGCCGGCCGCGTCAGCAGCCTGCCCCCCACCACCACCGCGGCGACGGCGCCGAGCACCGCGATCGCCTGGCCCCAGGGCGGCAGCGTGGCGATCCAGCCCTCGTCATGCGCCCCGCCGCCGGTGGCGGGTGCGAGGGCGAGCAGCGGCAGCACGGTCAGGATCGGGATGACCGCGACATCCTGGAAGAGCAGCACGGCGAAGGTCGTCTCGCCGCCGCCGGTCTTCTGCAGGCCGCGCTCGGCGAGGATCTGCAGCGCGATGGCGGTGGAGGACATCGCCAGGATCAGCCCCGCCGCCAGCGCCATCCGCCAGTCGTAGCCGAAGGCGAGGCCGATGCCGCCGACCGCCGCCGCGGTCAGCCCGACCTGCAGCCCGCCCGCCCCCAGCACCGGCCCGCGCATCGCCCAGAGCCGCGCCGGGCGCAGCTCCAGCCCGACGAGGAAGAGCATCATCACCACGCCGAATTCGGCGAAATGCATCACCTCGCCGGCATTGCCGGCGAGGTTCAGGCCGAAGGGCCCGATCGCCACGCCCGCCAGCAGGTAGCCGAGCACGGAGCCGAGGCCGAGCCGCTTGGCGATCGGCACCGTCGCCACCGCGGCCAGGAGGTAGACGAAGGCCTGCGCCAGGAATCCCTCGCTCATCGCTCAGGCCTCCACCATGTCGCGCAGGTCCTGCAGCAGCGCGGCATAATCGGCCGCGTGCCGCTCCAGCGCCGCGGGTTCCAGCAGATGCGTGCCGTGCAGGATGAAGGGTGGCAGCCAGCGCATGTGGCAAAGCCGCGCCGTCGCCTCGAAGGGGCGGAGGAATTCCTCGATGGAACGCCGGTTCAGCCCGCCCGGCGAATAGGACGCCTCGCCGCCCCCGGCGGTGACGGCCGAGAGCAGCGACTTACCGGCCAGCGCCGTGCCCTCCCGCCCATAGGCGAAGCCGTGCTCCAGCACGAGGTCCTGCCATTCCTTCAGGATGGCGGGGGAGGAGTACCAGTAGATGGGGTGCTGGAAGACGATGACGTCATGCTCCAGCAGCAGCGCCTGCTCCGCCTCCACATCGATCAGGAAGTCCGGATAGGCGTCGTAGAGGTCGTGCAGCCGGACGCCCTCCACCCGCCGTGCGGCCTCCGCAAGGGCAGCATTGGCGCGGGAGCGGCGCCGCACGGGATGGGCGAGCAGCACGAGGATGCGCTGGGGCATGCAGGTCCCTGTCCTGGAAGGAGGACAGGATCGGTTCCGTCCTCCCCCCGGGTCAAGCTGCCCGAACGGCCCTCAGCGCACCGTGGTCACGGCGCGGCGGTTCTGCGCCCAGGCCTGCTGGTCCGAGCCAAGCGCGGCCGGCCGGTCCTTGCCGAAGCTGATCATCGAGACGCGCGTCCCGGCGACGCCCTGCGAGACCAGCACGTCCCGCGCCGCATTCGCCCGCCGCTGGGCGAGGGCCAGGTTGTATTCGCGCGTGCCGCGCTCATCGGCATGGCCCTCCACCACGACGGTGACCTGGCGGTACTGCTGCAGCCAGGCCGCCTGGCGCTCCAGCACCGGGCGCTGGTCGGCCCCGACGCTCGAGCTGTCGGTGACGAAATAGACCCGGTCGCCGATATTCGCGGCCAGGTCCTCCTGGCTGCCCGGCCGCGCATTCGCGCCGGCGCGCCCGCCACCCGGCCCCGCCAGCCCGCCCGGACCGGCCGCGCCGAGGCTGGAGCCCCCGCCCTGCCCGGTCGCGGCGGCGTTCTGGGCCGAATCGGAAGAGCAGCCGGCAAGCAGGGCCGCGACGGCCAGAGCGGCGAAAGTCCTGATGATCATGCGATCCAAATCCCTGAAACCGGCCGGGTATGGCAGCGGTTCCTGACTCGTTTATGAGTGTCGCCCCGGCCGGACTCCACGCGACACGGCCCGGTCATAGGGCCAAGGAGGGATGATGGCGACCACCGGCCTGATGCTGCTGCACGCCATGCTCTCCTCGCTGGTGACGGTCCATGTGCTGCTGCGCAAGCGGGATGTCGGCACCTCGATCGGCTGGATCGGCCTCGCCTGGCTCTCGCCCTTCCTCGGCACCGCGCTCTACTGGCTGCTCGGCATCAACCGCGTCGCCAACCGGGCGAGGGCGATGCGGCGGATGCATCGCCCCCGCCCCACCTGGGCGGCCGCCCTGCCCTCGCACCAGCAGGAGCCGGGCCTCGCCGCGCTCGACCGCACCGCCTGGCGCCTGACGCAGCAGCCCGCCCTCCCCGGCAACCGGATCACGCGGCTGGAGAACGGCGATGCCGCCTATCCCCGCATGCTGGCCGCCATCGCGGCGGCGGAGCACTCCGTCCTGCTCTCGAGCTACATCTTCCGCGACGACGCGGCCGGCCGCCCGGTCCTCGACGCGCTGATCGAGGCGCACCGGCGCCGGGTTGCGGTGCATGTGCTGGTGGACGGCATCGGCAGCGGCTACTTCCTCTCGCCCGCCTACCGGCGGCTGCGGCGGCATGGCGTGCCCGCCGCGCGCTTCATGCACACCTCCCTGCCCTGGCGCATGCCGTTCCTCAACCTGCGCTCGCACAAGAAGATCCTGGTCGTCGACGAGCGCATCGCCTTCACCGGCGGGCTGAACATCAGCCGCGAGAACCTGCTCGCCAGCCGCCCCGCCGCGCCGGTGCGCGACATCCACTTCGCCGTCGAGGGGCCGCTGACGGCGCAGCTCGCCGAGGCCTTCGCCCGGGACTGGCACTGGGTCACGGACCAGTCGCAGCCCCTGCCCCAGCCCTTGGCGCAACCCCTGGCGCCGCCACCCGCGGCGGCGCCCGATGCGGGCGAGGTGACGGCCCGCGTCATCACCTCCGGCCCCGACCAGGACCTCGAGAAGATCCAGACCGTCACCCTCCAGGCCATCGCCTGCGCCCGCCGCTCGATCCTGGTCCTGACGCCCTATTTCCTGCCGGATGACCGGCTGATGGCGGCGCTCGGCCTCGCCGCACTGCGCGGCGTCGCGGTCGATATCGTCGTGCCGCAGCGGAGCGACCACCGCATCGTCGACTGGGCCATGCGCGCGCATGTCGGCCCGTTGCTCAAGGCCGGCTGCCGCATCTGGTACAACCCGCCTCCCTTCGACCACTCGAAGCTGATGGTGGTCGACGAGGGCTGGAGCCTCATCGGCAGCTCGAACTGGGACATGCGCAGCTTCCGGCTGAATTTCGAGCTGAATGTCGAGATCTACGACCTGGCCATGGCCGCCGCCCTCGCCGAGGTCATCCGCCAGCGGCGCGGCCGGCGGCTGCGGGCGGCGGAGCTGGCGCTGCGCCCCCTGCCGTTGCGGCTGCGCGATGCGGCGATGCGGCTGGCGCTGCCCTATATCTGAGTCAGCGCCGCATATCTGGGTCAACGCCGCTCCGGCCCGACCCGGCAGGGCGCCGACGCCGGTGCCCTGGCATAGCTGCAGACCACATAGCCGGGCAGGTCCAGCGCATCCTCGATCCGGGCGAAGCCGGTCTGCTCGCCGGGCTGCAGCAGGTCGGTGGAGCGCGACAGCAGCTTCGACCGGTCGGCGGCGTAGAGCACCCTGATCGGGAAGGCGCAGCGATTGGTGAAGCGCACCGCGCGCTGCGTGCCATCGGCCCCGGCCTCGCCGCCGCGCCGCAGGTCCCGCTCCGCGCAGGCGGGCGTGACCAGGGGCGCCGCCAGGTCGGGCTGCGGCACGGCCGGCTCCTCCGCCTCCTGCTGCACGGGCAACGGCTCCTGCGGCAGCGGCTCGGGCGCAGCCGGCACGGGTGCGGCCGGCACAGGCGCGGCCGGCACAGGCGCGGCAAGCATGGGTGCGGCAGGCATAGGCGCGGCGGGCGCGGGCTCCGCCGCGGCCAGGGCAGGCTGCCTGTCGCCGCACTGCTCGCCGCGCCGCGCCAGCTCCCACCGCATCTGGCCGCCGCTGATCGGGTTGCCGCGCCATTCGCAGAGCTGCGCCGTCGGCACCTCCCGCATCCGCTCGGACCCGAGCCGGTCGAGCTCCGCACAGGCGCCGAACGGCAGGGCGAGCCCGAGCAGGGCAACGACACGGGGCAGGCGCAAGGGCATAGGGGAGGAAATTCCTGGAGCAGGCGGGGCGCGCCATCCAAGCGCCGCAGCCGCGCAACGGTAAAGCCCTGCACGGCGGCTCGACGCGGCGGCCGGTCTCGGCAGCCGGTTTCGGCAGCCGGGGGGTTGCCCCGCGGCGCGGCTTTGGGCACAGCCTGCCTTGCCGCAACCCCACGATCCCCGATGCCCGAGACCCCCGAATCCCTGCTGGCGCGCCTCGCCGCGCTCGGCATCGAGACCAGCACCACGGAGCACGCCCCGGTCTTCACCGTGGCGGAGAGCCAGGCCCTGCGCGGCTCCCTTCCCGGCGGGCACAGCAAGAACCTCTTCCTCCGCCCGGCGAAGTCGGGCCCTGGCCCGCACCTGCTGGCGGTGCTGCAGGAAGACCGCAAGCTCTCGGTCAATGCCCTGGCCCGCGCCGTCGGCGCAGGGCGGGTGGAGATGGCGCCGGCCGATGATCTCCGCCGCCTGCTTGGCGTCGAGCCCGGCTCCGTCACCCCCTTCGGCCTGGTGAACGCTCCGCCCGGCGCCGTGCGGGTCGTGCTCGATGCCGGGTTGCTGCGCGACCATGAGGTGGTCCACTTCCACCCGCTGGTGAACAGCATGACCACGGCCATCCGCCCGGATGAGCTGCTCCGCTTCCTCGGGCATCTCGGCCACCGGCCCGAGGTGGTGGAGCTGCCGCCCCCGGCCGGATGAAATATTGAAACGGGCCCGGGGCGCCTACCATGTGCGCCCTGCCCATTGCCCTTGCGCCAGACCGGCGCATCTATGAACACATACCGAGGAATTCCACCATGGACGTCATCTTCGACCCGAACCGCCAGGCCGCCCCTGCCGGGGCCCCGGCAGGCGGCGCCGACCTGATCATGGACGGCGACCAGAAGACCTTCATGAAGGACGTGGTCGAGGCCAGCCGCGAGGTTCCCGTCCTAGTCGATTTCTGGGCGACCTGGTGCGGCCCCTGCAAGACGCTGACGCCCACGATCGAGAAGGTCGTGCGCGCCGCCGGCGGCCGGGTGCGGCTGGTGAAGATCGACATCGACAAGAACCGCGCGCTCGTCCAGCAGCTGACGCAGCTCGGCCTGCCGCTGCAGAGCGTGCCGACGGTCGCCGCCTTCTGGCAGGGCCAGATCGCCGACCTGTTCCAGGGCGCGCTGCCCGAGGGCGAGATCAAGCGCTTCGTCGAGGGGCTGCTGAAGCTTGCCGGCGGCCAGATGCCCGCCGCCGACCTGCTCGCCGAGGCGAAGGCCGCGGCCGAGGAGGGCGACCACCAGACCGCCCTCCAGCTCTACGGCGCCCTGGTGCAGGAGGAGCCGGAGAATGCGGAGGCCTTCGCCGGCGTCGCCCGCAGCCTGATGGAGCTCGGCCAGGAGGAGCAGGCGCTGCAGGTCCTCGACAACCTGCCGCCGAAGATCGCCGACCACGCCGCCATCGCCTCGGTCCGCAGCACCCTCGAGCTCGCCGCCGAGGGCCGCCGCGCCCGCGAGAAGACGGCCGAGTTCGAGCAGCGCCTGGCCGCCGACCCGAACGACCACGAGGCGCGGATCGAGCTCTCCGTGGCGCTGAACGCCGCCGGGGACCGCAACGGCGCCGTCGACGCGCTGCTCGAGGCCTTCCGCCGCGACCGCACCTGGAACGAGGAGGCGGCGCGCAAGCAGCTGCTGAAATTCTTCGAGGCCTGGGGCTTCTCCGACCCGGCGACGGTGGCAGGGCGGCGCAAGCTCTCCTCGCTGCTGTTCCGGTAGCGCCGCCTCAGTGGCAGCCCCCCACGCCGAGCCGAACGCGCTTCCGGCCGAGATCGCGGTCTTCCCGCTGTCCGGGGCCCTGCTGCTGCCCGAGGGGCGGCTGCCGCTGAACATCTTCGAGCCGCGCTACCGGGCGATGACCGAGGACAGCCTGGCCGCCGGCCGGATGTTCGGCATGGTCCAGCCGGACCCGGCCGCCCCGCGCGGCGCGGCCGGGCCGGGCCTCTACCGCATCGGCTGCCTCGGCCGCCTGACCTCCTTCGCCGAGACGGAGGACGGGCGCTTCCTCGTCACCCTGACCGGCATGATCCGCTTCCGCGTCGCCGAGGAGCTGGAGATGCGCCGCGGCTACCGCCGGGTGCGGGCCGACTACGGCGCCTTCCAGGCCGACCTCCACCCCGCCGCGCCGCCCGCGCTCGACCGCCCGGGCCTGCTCGCCGCCCTCCGCCCCTTCTTCAAGGCGCGCGGGATCGAGGCGAACTGGGAGGCGGTGGAGCAGACGGACGATGCCGCGCTGGTGACGACGCTGGCCATGGTCTGCCCCTTCGAGGTGCCGGAGAAGCAGGCCCTGCTGGAGGCGGCGACGCCGGCCGAGCGCGCCGCGATGCTGATCGCCTTGCTCCAGATGGGCGTCCATGGCACGCCATCCGATGATGCGCCGCCCCGCGGGCGGCTGAGCTAGACCATGATCCGCGATCACCGGACCGCGGATCACGGCCTGGCGTTGTTGTTTGTCGCATGATCCACGCCGCCGGCCGTTCCAGCCTGCCGCGATCATGCTCTAGAGGACCACGCATGAGCCACGCCACGACCGATGCCCCCGAGGTGGATCCCGCCCTGCTCGAGATCCTGGTCTGCCCGCTGACCAAGGGCCCGCTGCGCTACGACCGCGCCGCGGGCGAGTTGATCAGCGACCAGGCCCGCCTCGCCTATCCGATCCGCGACGGCATCCCGATCATGCTGCCCGACGAGGCCCGCCGCCTCGACGACTGAGCGTCATGCCGACCCCGACCGAGATCCGCCTGATCCGCGCCGAGCGCCTGCTGGAGGTCGCCTTCGACGACGGCAGCCGCGTCCGCCTGCCGGCCGAGTATCTCCGCGTCGAGAGCCCCTCGGCCGAGGTGCAGGGCCATGGGCCGGGGCAGAAGGTGTTGGTCGCCGGCCGGCGCGAGGTCGGCATCCTCCGCCTCGAGCCGGTCGGCCACTACGCCATCCGCATCGCCTTCGACGACCTGCATGACAGCGGCATCTACAGCTGGGATTACCTGCACCAGCTGGGGGTGGAGCAGGCGGAGCGCTGGGCGGCCTATGAGGCGGCGCTGGCCGAGAAGGGCCTGAGCCGCGATCCGCCGGTGCGGCGGCGAGGTTAGGGAGAGCCGGGGCTTCGCCGCCTCGGTGTCGATGCGGTCGGCCCTCGCCGAGCCTCCTGGCCTGACCAGGAGACGAGGCCAGCCCTACCCCGCCTTCAACAGGCCCTGCCCCGCGAGCAGCCCCGTCACCCCCGGCCCGAGCCCCATGGCCTGCCGGGCGAAGACGCGCTTCAGCCCCGGCATCCGGTCGACCGCGGCGATGCCGAGGCGGCGTGCGATCCGCACCGGCGCGAAATCGTTGCCGAAGAGCCGCTCCAGCGCGTGCATCCCCGTCAGCATCAGCAGCGTGTCCGGCCGCCGCCGCGCCTGGTAGCGCGCCAGCACCGCCGGGGCGCCGGGGTCGGCCCCGGCGTTCCAGGCGGCGATCACCTCCTCGGCCAGCGCCGCCACGTCGCGGAAGCCGAGATTGAGCCCCTGCCCGGCGATCGGGTGGACGCCATGCGCCGCGTCGCCGATGAGGGCGAGGCGCGTATCCGTCCAGCGCTCCACCAGCAGCGCCGAGAGCGGGTAGGACCAGCGCCGCCCGATCGGCTTCACCCGGCCGAGATGCGGCCCGAGCCGGCGCCCGAGTTCCCGCCCGAAGGCCTCGTCGTCGAGCGCCAGCATCCGCCGCGCGATCGCCGTCCGGTCCGCCCAGACGAAGGCGGAGGCATGGGGATAGGCCGCCGTCCCGAACCGGTCGGGCCCGGCCAGCGGCAGCTGTGCGAAGGGTCCGTTCGGCAGGAATTGCTCGAGCGCCACCCCCTCATGCGGCAGCTCATGGGCGAAGGCGCCGACCATGCCGATCTGGTGGTAGTCGAGCGTCGTGGCGCGGATGCCGGCCTGGCGGCGGAGCGGGCTGTTGCGCCCCTCGGCGGCGACCACCAGCCGCGCCCGCAGCACCTCCCCGGTCGAGAGCCGCACCACGGCCCCGTCGGCCTGCCGCTCCACCTCGGCCGTCGCCGGGGCGAAGACGCGGAGACTGGGCATCTCCGGCATCGCCGCGTTCAATGCCATCCGGAGGCTCCGCGCCTCCACCATGTAGCCGAAGGGCTCGTCCGAGACCTCGCTCGCCTCGAACATGAGCGAGAGGGGCGAGGCGGGCTCCCCAGGCCGCCCATCGGCGACGCGGATGCGGCGGATGCCGCAGGGCTCGGCCGGCAGCCGCTCCCACACGCCGGAGGCGGCCAGCAGGCGCTTCGAGGTGAGGGCGATGGCATAGGCCCGCCCGTCGAAATCCGGCAGCGCCATGGGCGGCAGCGGCGCGCTGTCGACCACCGCGACGGGGAGGCCGGCGGCGGCGAGCGTCGCGGCGAGGGTGGCGCCGACCGGCCCGGCGCCGATCACGCAGGCGGCCATTTCGGGTGTCGATGTCATGGCTGGCTCATCCCATGGCTGCGGCCCGGGGTCCATCTGCCCAAGGCCCGCCCCTCCTGCCCGCAAAACAGGCAGCTTCGCAAACAATCGCGACGCATCCCCTGGCCCCTTCCCGGCCCTCGCTTGTGGCACGGGATTTGTAGGCGAACCCCAGCCGGGACCATCAAGGAGGGTAATGGGCAGATGAAGCTGGTGATGGCGTTCATCAAGCCCTTCAAGCTGGACGAGGTGCGCGAAGCGCTCACCCCGCTCGGAGTGCAGGGCCTGACGGTGACCGAAGTGAAGGGCTTCGGCCGCCAGAAGGGGCAGACGGAAATCTACCGCGGGGCGGAGTACCAGGTCAGTTTCCTTCCGAAGATCAAGATCGAGGTCGTCGTGCCGGACGAGCTGGTGGAAGCGGTGATGGAAGCCGTCGCCAAGGCCGCCCGCACGGACAAGATCGGCGACGGCAAGATCTTCGTGCTGGACGTGGAGCGGGCGCTCCGCATCCGCACCGGCGAGACCGACAGCTCGGCGCTCTGACGCCGCGTAATGCTCAATAGGAATACAGGGGAACACATGATGAGGATGCCCGCACGCGCGCTGGCGCCGCTGGCCGCAGCACTGCTCGCCGCAACCCCGGCCCTGGCGCAGGACGGCCCGAAGATCGACACCGGCGACACCGCCTGGATGCTCACCAGCACCGCGCTCGTGCTGATGATGACCATCCCGGGCCTCGCCCTCTTCTATGCCGGCATGGTGCGCAAGAAGAACGTGCTCGCCACCATGATGCAGAGCTTCACCATCGCCGCGCTGACGACGGTGGTCTGGATGGTCGCGGGCTACAGCCTGGCCTTCGGCGAGGGCGGCCCCTGGATCGGCGACCTCTCGAAGCTCTTCCTCTCGGGCCTCGCCGAGAACTGGGACAAGCCCTTCACCCTCGGCAGCGGCGACGGCGCGGTGGCCTTCACCATCCCCGAGACGGTCTTCCTGATGTTCCAGATGACCTTCGCCATCATCACCCCGGCGCTCATCACCGGCGCCTTCGCCGACCGGATGAAGTTCAGCGCCATGGTGCTGTTCACCATCCTCTGGTCGCTGCTGGTCTATGCGCCGGTCGCCCACTGGGTCTGGCATCCGAATGGCTGGATCTTCGCCCTCGGCGCGCTCGACTTCGCCGGCGGCACGGTGGTCCACATCAATGCGGGCGTCGCCGGCCTGGTCGCCGCGCTGGTGCTCGGCAAGCGGCTCGGCTTCGGCCACGACAACATGGCGCCCTACAACCTGGCGCTCGCCGTGATCGGCGCCGGCATGCTCTGGGTGGGCTGGTTCGGCTTCAATGCCGGCTCCGCTGCCGGGGCCGGCGCGCGGGCGGGCATGGCGATGCTGGTCACGCAGATCGCCGCCGGCGTCGCGGCCCTCGCCTGGGTCTTCGCCGAGTGGGCGACGAAGGGCAAGCCGAGCGTGCTGGGCGCCATCTCCGGCGCGGTCGCGGGGCTGGTCGCCATCACGCCCGCCAGCGGCTTCGTGCTGCCGGTGCCGGCGCTGATCATCGGCGTGGTCGCCGGTCTCGGCGGCTTCTGGGGCGCGACCGGGCTCAAGCATCTCTTCGGCTATGACGACAGCCTCGACGCCTTCGGCGTGCATGGCGTCTGCGGCATCATCGGCAGCCTGCTGACCGGCGTCTTCGCCTATGGCGCCCTCTCGGCCACCGCCGCGGTGCCGGAGGGTTTCGGCGGCTCCTTCGACCAGTTCGTCATCCAGGCCCAGGCGACCGGCGCGGTCATCGCCTACACCGCAATCGCAAGCTTCATCCTGCTGAAGATCACCGATGTGATCGTCGGCCTCCGCGTCGCGGAGGAGGAGGAGCGCGAGGGCCTCGACGTCACCCAGCACGGCGAGCGCATCGCCTGACACCAGGGCCGGACGGGGCTGCCCCCTCCGGCCCTTTTCTTGCCCATCGACGTTACGAAATCAGAACCTGAGGACACCGTAACCATGAGAACCAAGCCCGGCCTCCTCGCCCGGCCGCTCGCCAGCCTCCGCCACGCCTGGATCGCCGCCGCCCTGCTGCTGCCGGCGCTGCCCGCCGCAGCGCAGACCAGCATCCCATCCCTCGGCCTCACCCTCACGGCGACGCCGGTTATCGCCAGCGACTACCTCTTCCGCGGCATCAGCCAGACACGCAACAACTGGGCCTACCAGGGCACGGTCGACGTCCAGCACGAGAGCGGCGTCTATGTGGGCGCCTTCCTCAGCAATGCGAAATTCCTCGCCAGCCCCTGGAACGACACCCGCCAGGAGCTCGACCTGCTGGCCGGCTACCGCTTCGAACTCGCGGGCGTCGCGCTCGACCTCGGCTACATCGCCTATCTCTACCCGGGCCAGGACAAGGCCCCGGGCGGCCAGCTGAACGAGTACCAGGAGGTCGCCATCAAGGCCGCCTACACCATCGACATCGTCAAGCTGCTCGGCTCCTTCAACTACTCCCCGAACTTCTTCGGCCGCTCGGGCGACGGCTTCTACGTCGAGGGCGGCGCCGACGTGACGCTGCCCTACGGCTTCACGGCGTCCGGCCGCCTCGGCCATCAGTGGATCGAGCGCAACCCGCTCTTCGGCACGCCGGACTACCTGTGGTACTCGATCGGCGTCTCGCGCGAGATCTTTGCCGGGGTGACGGCCTCGGTCGCCTGGTACGGCACCAATATCGACAAGCGGGAATGCGTGCCGGTGGCCGACCGCGCCACCGGCGGCCAGCGCATCTGCGACGGCCGGGTGTTCTTCAGCCTCAGCCGGGTCTTCTGATCCCGGGCTGGATGGGGCCAGAGGGGGGCGCCGGCCGCAGGGTCGGCGCCCTTTGTCGTGGATTCCGTGGCCGGGCAAGGATTTGCGCGCTATCCTTGGGGCTCGTTCTGAAAACCGGATCCCGCGACCTATGCCCGCGCCCCGCCTCTCCGCCGCCGACCGCCCCGCTGCCACCGCCCGCCTGCGCCGCTTCGCCTCCCCGGCGGTCAAGGCGGCGATGCGGCGGCGCCTGTACGAGCTCCTGGCCCTGCTCGCCGCCCTGGCCGGGCTCGGCCTGCTGGTGGCGCTGGCCAGCTACGACCCGGCCGACCCCTCCCTCTCCACCGCCACGACGCGGGCGCCGGCCAACCTGGCCGGGCCGATGGGCGCCATGCTCTCCGACCTGCTGTTGCAGGGCTTCGGCTGGGCCGGGGCGCTGCCGGGCCTGGCCCTTCTCGGCTGGGCCTGGCGGCTCGGCAGCCATCGCGGCCTCGGCCTCTTCCCGGCGCGGCTCGCCGCACTGCTTGCCGCCATGCCGCTGCTCGCTGCGCTGCTGACCATGGCGCCCATCCCGGCCGGCCTGCCGGTGCAGGCCGGGGCGGGCGGCGCGGCCGGGGCCATGGTCCATGGCGCCGTTGCCCATCAGGCGGCCGCCCTGCTCGGCCCCTTCGGCGGGGTGATCGGCGATGTCGCGCTCGTTGCCCTGGCGCTGGCCCTCGCCGCCGCCGCGCTCGGCCTCTCGCCGGGCGAATGGCTCGGCCTCGGCCGCGCGGCGCGGGCCGG
>CADCTD010000070.1 GCA_902805545.1 uncultured Craurococcus sp.
CCGGCCGCGCCGCAGGCCCGGGCGCGACCACCGCCGCCTCCTCCGCCAGCGCCGGCCCGGCGAACAGCAGCAGCGCGAGCAGCACCCGCCTCATAGCCCGTCCCCCGGCAGCGGCCGCATGCCCCGCAGATCATCCGGCGGGTTCATCGCCGGCAGGCCGAGCGGCCGCCCTGCCGCCTCCCGCCATCGCCGGAGCGCCCAATGGACCGAGGGGAAGGCGATCTCCCCCCACGGAATCTCATCCCACCCGAACAGCCGCACATCGAGGCTTTCCGGCCCCGGCGCGAAACCCGGCTCCGCCAGCCCCGCGCGGAAGATCACCTGCACTTGCCCGATCCGGGCGATGGAGTAGATGGCGAGCACGCCCTCGATGGCGATTCGGGCCTGCGCCTCCTCGAAGGCCTCGCGCCGGGCCCCCTCCTCCACCGTCTCGGCCAGTTCCATGTAGCCGGCCGGCAGGGTCCAGAAGCCGCGCCTGGGCTCGATCGCCCGGCGGCAGAGCAGGACCTGTCCCTCGACCTCGACGACGCTGCCGACGACGATCTTCGGGTTCTCATAGGCGATGAAACCGCAATCGGCACAGGTCAGCCGCTCGCGATCTTCACCCTCCGGGATGGTGCGCACGAAGCTCGCCATGACCAGAGGATGGGCGGACCCCCCCGCCGGTGCAAGCTCAGACGCGCAGGTCGAGCAAGGAACCTCGTGGCAGCGGCCGGATCGGCGCCGCCGGCACCGCCTCCAGCGTCCGCTGGGTCGGCTGGGCGGCCTCCGCCGGGCCGTTCTGGCCGGGGGTGACGCCCCTGACCGGCTGGGCCGGCCTCGTCTGTGCCACCTGCGTCGTGAAGGCGGCGAGCGCATTGGTGCTGATCATGCGCCGGATCATGCCCGCAAGCTCTGAATCGCCGGTAAAGGCGGAGGCACGGGCTCGGCGATCGCGGGGCGGGATGCGCATGCCGCAGCATGGCGCCCGCCGCCGTTAACCGTCCAGTAAGCTTTGGTCACATGTGCCCAGAGGTCAGGCAATCTCCAGCGCCGCGACGCCAGGCAACGTCTTCCCCTCGAGCCATTCGAGGAAGGCGCCCCCCGCGGCCGAGACATAGGTCATCCGCTCCTCGACGCCGGCATGCTTGAGCGCGGCCACGGTATCCCCGCCGCCGGCGATCGACTTCAGCCCCATCGACTGCGTCAGCCCCGCCACCGACTGCGCAACGGCGACCGTCGCCGCATCGAAGGGCGGCGTCTCGAAGGCGCCGAGCGGCCCGTTCCAGACCAGCGTCGTCGCCTGCCGCAGCCGCGCCTCGATCGCCGCGATGGTGTCCGTCCCCACATCGAGGGCCATCATGTCGGCCGGTACCGCGTCGATGCCCACCTTCCGGGTCGGCACATGCTCGGCGAAGGCGGCCGCCACCACCAGGTCGCTCGGCAGGATGATGTCGCAATTGGCTGTCCGCGCCGTCTCCAGGATGGCGCGGGCCGTGTCGTACATGCCGGCCTCCTGCAGCGACTTGCCCATGTCGTGGCCCTGCGCGCCGAGGAAGGTATTCGCCATCGCCCCGCCGATGACCAGCACGTCGACCCGCTTCACCATGTTGCCGAGCAAATCGAGCTTGGTGCTGACCTTCGCCCCGCCGACGATGGCGACGACGGGCCGCGCCGGGTTGCCGAGCGCCGCATCCAGCGCCTCGAGCTCCGCCTGCATCAGCCGCCCGGCATAGGCGGGCAGCAGCCGCGCCACCCCCTCGGTGCTCGCATGGGCCCGGTGCGCCGCCGAGAAGGCATCGTTCACATAGACATCGGCGAGCCTCGCCAGCGCCGCGGCGAGCGCCGGGTCGTTCGCCTCCTCGCCGGCATGGTAGCGGGTGTTCTCGAGCAGCAGCACCGCGCCATCCTCAAGCGCCGCCGCGGCCGCCTCGGCTTCCGGCCCGACGCAGTCATCGACGAAGCCGACCGGCCGGCCGATCGCCTGGGCCAGCGCCTCCTGCATCGGCTTCAGCGACATCTCCGGCACGCGCCTGCCTTTCGGCCGGTCGAAATGGCTGCAGAGGATGACCCGCCCGCCCTTCTCCGCCAGCTCCTGGATCGTCGGCGCCAGCCGCTCGATCCGCGTGCGGTCGGTGATGACGCCGTCGCGGACCGGCAGGTTCAGGTCGGCGCGCAGCAGGATGCGGCGGCCCTTCGGGTCGAGGTCGTCGAGGGTGCGGAAGCGGGCCATCCGGGGGGTCCTCATGCCGGCGCCCGCCGCCGGGGCGGACGGGCGCCGCGTTGGTCTGGTCTTACAGGCTGCCGAGCAGCGCCGCGGTGTCCGACATGCGGTTGGAGAAGCCCCACTCGTTGTCGTACCAGCTCATCACCCGCACCAGCGCGCCGTCCACCACCTGGGTCTGCGTCGCGTCGAAGGTCGAGGAATGGGCGTCGTGGTTGAAGTCGATCGAGACCAGCGGCGCCGTGTTGTAGCCGAGGATGCCACGCAGCTCGCCCTCGGCGGCCTCCTTCATCGCCTGGTTCACCGCCTCCTTGGTGACGCCCTCGGCCTTGAGGTTCACGTCGAGCGAGATGAGCGAGACATTCGGCGTCGGGATGCGGATGGCGGTGCCGTCCAGCTTGCCCTTCAGCTCCGGCAGGACGAGCCCCACCGCCTTCGCCGCCCCCGTCGATGTCGGGATGGCGGAGACGGCGGCGGCGCGCGCCCGGTGCAGGTCCTTGTGCAGCGTGTCGACCGTGTTCTGGTCGCCGGTATAGGCGTGGATGGTCACCATGTAGCCGCGCAGGATGCCGAACTTCTCGTGCAGCACCTTGGCGACGGGGGCGAGGCAGTTGGTGGTGCAGGAGGCGTTCGAGACGATCTGATGCGACGGCTTCAGGATCTTGTGGTTCACGCCATAGACGATGGTCGCCTGCGCGCTGTCATCGGCATGCACCTCGGCCCAGGTCACGGGCGCCGAGACCAGCACCTTCCGCGCGCCCGACTGCAGCAGCAGCGCCGCCTTGTCGGAATTGGTGAAGATGCCCGTGCACTCGGCCGCCACGTCGACGCCCTGCCAGGGCAGCTTGGTCGGGTCGCGCTCGGCCGTCACCTTGATCGGCGCATAGCGCCGGCCATTGGCCGAGATGATCATCGAGTTGCCCTCGACCTGCACCTCGCCCGGGAAGCGCCCATGCACGCTGTCGTAGCGGAAGAGATGCGCATTCGCCTCGACCGAGCCGAGATCGTTGATGGCGACGCACTCGACGTCGTCGCGCCCGCTCTCGATCATCGCCCGCAGCACCAGGCGACCGATGCGCCCGAACCCGTTGATCCCGACCTTCACGGCCATCGTCGTCATCCTCTTCCTATCGGAGCCCCCAAGGGGCTCCACCATGCTCAACCGATACGCTTCTTCACCGCCGCCGTCACCGCCTCGGCGGTGAGGCCGAAATGGCGGAACAGCTCCTCCACCGGGCCGGAGGCGCCGAAGCCCTCCATCCCGATGAACAGCCCCTCCGGCCCCAGCCAGCGCTCCCAGCCGAAGCCGATCGCCGCCTCGATCCCGACGCGCAGCGCGCTGCCCAGCACCTGCTCCCGGTATCCCGCATCCTGGGCGGCGAAGAGCTCCCAGCAGGGCAGCGAGACGACGGCCGTGGCGATACCTTCGGCCTCCAGCGCCGCCCGGGCAACCACGGCCAGGGACACTTCCGAGCCAGTGGCGATCAAGGTTGCGCGGCGCGGCCCGGAGGCCTCCTCAACGATGTAACCACCGCGCGCACAGCGGTTCTCGCCCGCTTCGCCCCGGAAGGGGGTCAGGTTCTGCCGCGACAGCGCCAGCACGCTCGGCCCGTCCGCCCGCTTCACCGCGAGCTCCCAGCACTCCGCCGTCTCCATCGCATCGCCGGGGCGGAAGACGAAGAGATGCGGGATGGCGCGCAGCCCCGCCAGCGTCTCCACCGGCTGGTGCGTCGGCCCGTCCTCGCCGAGGCCGATGCTGTCATGCGTCAGCACATGGATGACGCGCTGGCGCATCAGCGCCGCCAGCCGGATCGACGGCCGCATGTAGTCGGCGAAGACCAGGAAGGCGCCGGAATAGGGGATGATGCCGCCATGCAGCGCCATGCCGTTCATGGCAGCCGCCATGCCGTGCTCGCGAACGCCGTAATGCACGTAGCGCCCGTTGAAATCCCCGGGCTTCACCGCGGGGATGCCCTTCACATTGGTGTTGTTGGAGCCCGTCAGGTCCGCCGAGCCACCCACCATCTCCGGGATCGAGGGCACCAGCGCCTCGAGCGCCCGCTGCCCCGCGATCCGGCTGGCGAGCTTCGGCTTCTCCGCGGCGGTCTTCGCCCGGAGCGCCGCCAGCGCCTCGTGCCAGGCCTCGGGCAGCCGCCCGGCCATGGCGCGCTCGAAATCGGCCTTCATCGGGTGCTTGGCCAGCCGCTTCAGCCAGGTCCGCCGCGTCCCCGCCGAGCGGCGCCCGACGGCCTCCCAGCGCTCCCGCAACCCATCGGGCACCTCGAAGGGCGGGTGGTTCCAGCCGAGCGCAGACTTGGCCGCCGCCGCCTCCTCGGGCCCGAGCGGGCTGCCATGGCTCGCCGCCGTCCCCGCCTTCTTCGGCGCGGAGAAACCGATGATGGTCTTGCAGGCAAGGAGGACGGGCTTCGGCGTCCGCACCGCCCAGGACAGCGCCGCCGCCACTTCGGCCGTGTCGTGCCCGTCGACCCGCCGCACCGCCCAGCCATAGGACTGGAAGCGCCTCAGCGTGTCGTCCGTGAAGGACAGGTCGGTCGGTCCGTCGATGGTGACCTTGTTGTCGTCCCAGAGCAGCGTCAGCTTGTCGAGGTTGAGGTGCCCCGCGAGCGAGGCCGCCTCATGGCTGACCCCCTCCTGCAGGCAGCCGTCGCCGCAGATCGCCCAGGTGCGGTGGTCGACCAGGCTCTTGCCGAAGCGCGCCGCCAGGATGCGCTCCGCGAGCGCCATGCCGACCGCATTGCCGATGCCCTGGCCGAGCGGCCCCGTCGTCGTCTCTATCCCCGGCGCCTCGCCGAGCTCGGGGTGCCCCGCCGCCGGCGAGTGCAGCTGCCGGAAACGCTTGATGTCGTCGATCGTCATCCCCGGCTGCCCGGTGAGGTGCAGGATCGAGTAGAGCAGCATCGAGCCATGGCCGGCGCTGAGCACGAAGCGGTCCCGGTCCGGCCAGCGCGGGTCGGCCGCGTCGAATTTCACGAACTGGCTGAACAGCACCGTCGCCACATCCGCCATGCCGAGCGGCATGCCGGGATGGCCCGACTTCGCCTTCTCCACGGCATCGATCGCCAGCGCCCGGATCGCATCCGCCATCCGCCGTTCATCCGTCGCCGGCCGGGCGAGGATCTCGGCCTGGAGCGCGAGTGCCGGGTTCGGCTTGGCCTGGGGCTGGGTGTCGGGTTCGAGGCTGGCCAAGACAGCGGTCCTCCTGGGTTGCGCGCCCTATAGGGCCCGGGGCCGGGAGGGGCAACCCGCCCCCGCTTCAACGGCCCATGACCGCCGGGCCGCGACCCGCCTCCCCGGGGATCATGCGCCGGCGAGCGGCGGACGCAACCGCCGCCCCGGCGCGCCGGCCACGCCCCCGCGAGGCAGGCAGGAGCCGGAAGCGCCCTGCTCGGCAGTCTGATAGGCTCGGCCCATGGATACCGCCCCCCAGCGCGAAGAGCTTCCTCCCGCCCCTCCCGGCCCGCCCGGGGGCGAGCGGCACTTCACCGCCTCCGGAACCGTCCGCGACCTGGTCATCGGCACGGCGGATGGCCTTACGATCCCCTTCGCCCTCGCCGCCGGCCTCTCCGGCGTCTTCGGCAACCCGCTGATCGTCACGGTGGGGCTGGCGGGAATCGCCGCCGGCTGCGTCGCCATGGGCCTTGGCGGCTACCTCGCCGCCCGCACCGACGCCCAGCACTTCGAGGCCGAGCGCGCCCGCGAGGAGCAGGAGACCCGCGACTACCCGGACCGCGAGCGCTGGGAGGTCTCGGCCATCCTCCACCGCTACGGCCTCCGCGGCGAGACGCTGGCCCGCGCGACCGAGGCCGTCGCCGCCGACCGTCGCCGCTGGGTCGACTTCATGATGCGCTTCGAGCTGGAACTCGCCGAGCCGGAGCCGGGCCGCGCCGGCCGCTCGGCCGCGACCATCTGCGGCGCCTACGTGGCGGGCGGGATGATCCCGCTCTCGCCCTACATCCTGCTGGCCGAGACCCGGCCGGCGCTGGCCGCCTCCGCGACGCTGACCGGCCTCGCCCTGCTCGTCTTCGGCTGGCTGAAGGCCCGCGCCACCGGCCTGCCGCCCTTCCGCGGCGCCGTGCAGGCCTTCGCCGTCGGCGGCCTCGCGGCGACGGTCGCCTATGTCACCGCTCAATGGGTCGGCGGCTGAGGGCGGCCAGCGCTGGACGCAGCCGGCCCACCGCTGCCATGGGATCAAACCGGCGCATTTTCCCCAGAGGCACAGGGGACTGCCTCCCCCGCCCCTTCAAGGTTTGAGGCGGGTCAGAGCACCCGGTTCGCCCGCGCCAGCACCGCCTCGAACAGCACCTGGCACCCCGCCTCCGCCTCGCCCGGCTCGATGCTCTCCGCCTCGTTGTGGCTGAGCCCGTCCTTGCAGGGGGTGAAGATCATCGCCGTCGGCACGCTCCGCGCCACATAGACCGCGTCATGCCCGGCGCCCGAGACGATCTCCCGCGCCGGCAGCCCAAGCCTCGCCGCCGCCTGCCGCACGAGGTCGACGCAGGCGGGGTCGAAGGGCTGCGCCGGCAGGCGGAACAGCTCCTCGAGCTTCAGCGGCGTGCCGCAATCGCGGGCGATGAACCCCGCCTCGCGCGGGAATTGCGCCGCCAGCCGCTCGATCTCGGCGAAGTCCGGGTGGCGGAACTCGACGCTGAACCGCACCTCGCCCGGCACCACGTTGCGGCTGTTCGGCAGCACATGCAGCTGCCCGACCGTGCCGCGCCCATCCTCGCCGCGGGCCCGCATCATGCGGTCGACGAGGTCGATGATCCGCGCCGCGCAGACCAGCGCATCCCGCCGCGCGGAGGGCGGCGTCGTCCCCGCATGCGCGTCCTGCCCGGCGACGACCGCATCGTACCAGACCTGCGCCTGCGCGCCGGTGACGATGCCGATCTGCCGGCCCTCCTTCTCGAGGATCGGCCCCTGCTCGATATGCAGCTCGAAATAGGCGTCCGCCGGGAACGGCTTCGCGGCGACCTCCCCCTTGTAGCCGATCGCCGTCAGCGCCTCCTCGACCGAGACGCCCTCGACGTCGCGCAGCCCATAGACCTTCTCCAGCGGATAGACGCCCGCCCAGGCGCCGCTGCCCATCAGCGAATGGCCGAAGCGGCTGCCCTCCTCGTCCGTCCAGTTGACCAGCTCGACCGGCGCCTCGGTCTGGATGCCGAGGTCGTTCAGGCTCCGCATCACCTCGAGCCCGGCGATGACGCCGAGCGCCCCGTCGAATTTCCCGCCTGAGGGCTGGCTGTCGAGATGGCTGCCCATCAGCACCGGCAGCCGCTTCGGGTCGCGCCCCTCGCGCCGGGCGAATACGTTGCCGATCGCGTCGACGCGCACCGTCAGCCCGAGCGCCTCGCACCAGGTGCGGAACCGCTCCCGCCCCTGCCGGTCCACCTCGGTCAGCGTCAGCCGCTTCACCCCGCCCTTCGGCGTCGCGCCGATCTCGGCCATCGCCATCAGGCTGTCCCACAGCCGCTTGCCGTCGATCCGCTGATTCGTCCCGCTCATCGCCACGATCCCCTTTGGCTCGCGCCATAGGCCGCGGCGGCAATTCCGGCAAGCGCCTCACCCCAGCCGCAGCACTGTGCCCGATTCGTACAGGAGGAAGGCTCGCCGCCCGTCGATCATCACCCGCGCCACCGTATTCGCCGGCCCGGCCCGGTCGTTGCAGCGCACGGTGCCCGCGAGCGGCATCGCCTCGCTGGGCGCCGGTAGTCGAAGCCGGTCCTCCACCAGGCACGCGGCCGGGCCGGCGCCGTCTCCGCCCGGGCGCCGGCGGCGAGCATTGGCCCCGCCGCGGCGAGCCGGGGCACCGCTACCACACCGGCCAGAGCCCCGGAGTCGCCAGTTCCAGCAGGTTGCCGTCCGGGTCGCGGAAATAGACGCTCTCGCTGGATGCGCCCCCCTTGGGCGGCCAGCGCGTCCGCCCCTCGACCGCGATGCCATGCGCTGCCAGCCGCGCCTCCCAGGCCGGCAGCGCCTCCGCCGTGACGGCGAGCGCCGCATGCACCCCGCCGATGCCGTCATGGGGCGGAATGGTGCCGCCCGGCAGATGCACCGTCGCCGTGGTGCTGCCACGGAGGAAGACCAGCAGCGCGCTCCGCCCGCCGACCGGATAGGCGGTCAGCCGCTCATCCGCGAACATCGGCGCGAGGCCGAGCACCCCTTCGTAAAAGCCACGCGCCCGCGCCATGTCGTCGGCATAAAGCGCGGTCTCGAGCAGTCCGGCGAGCGGCGGGGCATCATCGGTCATGCAGCATCCTCCAGGCATGCGGCGCCCCTTCGCAAGCCCCGCCCGGCACACGATATGCCAGGGATGATGCGGCGCCTCTTCCTCATCGGCCTGGTCGGCGTGGCGCTGCCGGCCGCCGCGCAACAGCTGCCACCCGCCCCGGCGACGCCCGCCGAGCGGCAGCGCCAGCTCGACGCCTGGTGGGCCCGCCAGCGCGAGAAGGAGGCGACCGACCGCGCCATCAACGGCCCGCGCGAGGCGCGGCGCAACCTGACGCGCGACCAGTTCGAGTTCTGGAACCGGCAGAGCGACCGGCGGCGCGGCATCCCGCTGCCGCCCTTCTGACCCGCCGCCTCAGAGCGCGAGGCGCAGCGCCCGCCGGTAGCGCGCGAAGCAGGCCGCGCCGCACTCCAGCCGCATCAGCGCGCCCTCGGCCATCGCCGTCGCATAGCGCGGATCCTCGGCGACGAGCGGGCGGATCGCCTCGGCATTCCAGGCGGCCGAGTGCTTCACGTCGAGGATGGCATGCAGGTCGAAATAGTGCCGGTCGCCCGCCGGCACCTTCAGCCGCTTGAGGCCCTTGGCGACCATGGCCGAGCGGCCCGGCGCAGTCTGCTCGATCACCCCGAGCGCACCGACCGAGTGATAGGCATAGCGCCGGTTCGCCGCGAGCCCGGCCATGGTGTTGGCGAGCGCGAGGGACTCCCACACCGTCGTCTCGATCCGCGGCTCGAGGCCGAGCCGGTGGGCGAGCGTGTCGAGCAGCGGGCCATGCATGCCCTTCGGGTTGCCGCGGCCCATCTCGTCCCAGTAGTTGCGCGCGATCTCGAGCTTCGGCTGCTGCGGCATCCGCACCTGGGTCAGCGCCGCCAGGTCCTCGAAGCCCGCCTCGCCGGCGACCTCCTGCGTCAGGAACCAGCGCATCTCCTGCATCGAGGCCCGCGCGGCGAGCCAGGGGAAGAGCGGGTCGCCCTGGCCGGGGCCGCTGCGGTCCAGCTCCTCGAACCAGGTGACGAAGCCGTCCGGGTCGGTCGGCGCCTCGGCGGCGCGGGCGGCGACCGCGGCGCGGCGCGCCTCGATGAAGGCGATCTCCTCCCGCTCCAGCACGGCCAGCGCCTCCCGGTCCTCGTCCCAGTCGGTGTCGGGGAGCGCGGGGGTGAAGCGGCGGCGGTTCAGCTCGGCGAGCCGGCGTTGCAGCCGGTCCTGCGCGGCGTCCTCCGGCGTGTTCGTCGGGTACAGGCTGCCTTCAGGCATCGGTCAACTCCCTGGCTTCGTGACGGTGAGGACGACGGCGGCGATGCGGTCGGCCCGGCCATAGGTGTCGCCCTCGAGCTCCTCGCCGAAGACGTCCGGATCGGCCTCGCGGTAGCGCCAGGCGAGGCCGCTGCCGGCGAGGCGCTGCGCCGCGGCATCGAGGAAGGCATCGCGCCCCTCGACGATGGCGACGCCGGTGTAGAGGAGGAGGGTGCCGCCCGGCGCGAGGCGCCCGAGCGCCGCCTCCAGGATGGCGACGGACAGCCCCTCGCCCAGCGCCCCGCCGCCATGCCGGTAGGCCCGCCGCGCCGGGTCGAGCAGGTAGGGCGGGTTGGAGACGATGAGGTCGAAGGTGCCATCGACCCCGCCGAGCAGGTCGCTGCGCAGCGCCGTGGCGCGCGTGGCGCCGGCGAGCGCGGCATTGACCCGCGCGAGGCGGAGCGCGGCCTCGTTGATGTCGAGCATCGCCACCTCGGCCTCGGGGCGGGCCTTGGCGAGAATGATCCCGCCCGGGCCCGCGCCGCAGCCGATATCGGCCGCGCGAGCGATGGGGGTGGTGCGGGTGGCGAGTTCCGCCTCGATGGCCGTGGCGAAGCGGTATGTGTCCGGCCCGAAGAACACCGAATCGGCCGCGCTGGTCGGGAAGGCGGAATGCAGGAAGAGCTGGCCGCCGAGGGTCGAGAGCCGCACGAGGCTGCGCCAGAGCGGGCCTCCTGCCTCGGGCGCCACCACCTCGGCACGCTGCATCAGCGCGAACAGGTCGGGCGGCACCGCCTCCGGCGCGAAGGGCCGGCTCCAGCCGAAGACGCCGCGCAGGTCCCGCGCCACGGCATTGCCGGCCCGCTGGTTGACCCTGGCATGGGTCGCCGGCGTCGGCGTGACGAAATGGTAGCCTGTGTCCCGTACCGCCTCGGCAAGCGCGAGCAGAGATGCGTCGGACTGGTCGAGGGGAGAGAGGCAAGCCATTCGGGCAGACCGAACGGCTGTGGCCGCGGCAGGTTCCTCCGATGGCGGACGGGGCCGGCCTTCAGGCCTGCATCAGCGCCCGCACATGCGCCGCCGTGCTGGAAGCCAACGCGTCGATGTCGTAGCCGCCCTCCAACAGGCTGACGACGCGGCCCCCGCAGCGCCGCTCGGCGATGGCGCAGAGCGCCTCCGTCACCCAGGCGAAATCCGCCTCGCGCAGGCGGAGCTGGGCCAGCGGGTCCCGCGCATGGGCATCGAAGCCGGCCGAGATCACCAGCAGGTCCGGATCGAAGCCCTCGATCGCCGGCAGCAGCCCCTCCCAGGCCTCGCGGAACGCCGCCCCATCCGCCCCCGGCCGGAGCGTCGCGTTGAAGATGTTGCCCATCCCGCGCTCCCGCCGGTCGCCGGTGCCGGGGTAGAGCGGCCATTGGTGCGAGGAGGCGTAGAGGATCGTGCCGTCCGTCTCGACGCATGCCTGGCTGCCATTGCCGTGATGGACGTCGAAATCGATGATGGCGACGCGCCCGGCCCCATGCGCCGCCTGCGCATGGCGGGCAGCGACGACGGCATTGGCGAAGAAGCAGAAGCCCATCGGCCGCGCCGGCTCGGCATGGTGTCCGGGCGGGCGCGTTGCGCAGAAGGCGCGGCGCACCTCGCCCCGCATCACCGCATCCACCGCGGCCGTGGCGGCGCCGGCGGCGCGGAGGGCGGCCTCGGCGCTGCCGGCGCTCATCACCGTGTCGGCGTCGAGCGCGACGCACTCGCCCGGCGCCGGGCGGATGCCGAGGATCGCCTTGACATAATGGGGGGGATGGACCCGCTCGAGCTGCTCGACCGTCGCCTCCGGCGCTTCGGCGCGGATGAGGTGGCTGAACTCCTCCGCCTCCAGCGCCGCGAGCACGGCGCGCAGCCGGTCCGGGCATTCGGGGTGGTACTCGCCCGGCTCGTGGCGGAGGCAGGCGCGGTGGCTCAGCAGCAGCACGCTCATGCGGCCTCCTTCTTCTGCAGGACGAAGCGCCAGATGCCCTCCGCCTCGCCGGCCTCGAGGAGGGCATGGCCGGTCTCGGCGCAATAGGCGGGGAAGTCCCTGGCCGCCGCCGGGTCGGTCGCCAGCACCACCAGACGCCCGCCGGGGGGCAGGGCGCGCAGCGCCTTGTTGGCCTTCAGCACCGGGAGCGGGCAGGAGAGGCCCTGCACATCGAGCAGCGTTTCCGACATGCTAGGGAGGACAGCACCCGGCCCCCTTCATGACAAGCGCCATGCCCTTCCGCCTCGGCATCGACCTCGGCGGCACCAAGACGGAGATCGCGGCGCTCGACGCCGCGGGCGCCATCCGGCTCCGCCGCCGCGCGCCGACGCCGCCCGACCGTGCCGGCGTCATTGGCCTGATCGGCGGGCTGGTGGAGGCCGCGGAGGCGGAGCTCGGCGGGCGCGGCTCGGTCGGCATCGGCATCCCCGGCAGCCTCTCGCCGGCGACGGGGCTGGTGCGGGGGGCGAACTCCACCTGGCTCAACGGCGGGCGCCTGGATGCGGACATCGCGGCGAGGCTCGGCCGGCCGGTGCGGCTCTCGAACGATGCCAATTGCCTCGCCATGAGCGAGGCGGCGGATGGGGCGGGCGCCGGCTACCGCCGGGTCTTCGCCGTCATCCTCGGCACCGGCTGCGGGGCGGGCATCACCACCGAGGGGCGGATCGAGGAGGGACGCAACCGCATCGCCGGGGAGTGGGGGCACAACCCGCTGCCCTGGATGACGCCGGAGGAGTTTCCCGGCCCGGCCTGCTGGTGCGGGCGCCGGGGCTGCATCGAGACCTTCCTTTGCGGCCCGGCGCTCGCCGCCGATGCGGATGGGCCCGGTGCGCGCGATGCCGGCGGGCTGCCGGCCCGCGCCGCTGCAGGGGATGCGGCGGCGGCTGGGGCACTCGCCCGCCATGCCGACCGGCTGGCGCGGGCGCTGGCGCATGTGATCAACCTGCTCGACCCGGATTGCATCCTCCTCGCTGGCGGCCTCTCGAACATGACGCATCTCTACGAGGAGGTGCCGCGGCGCTGGGGCGGGTTCGTCTTCTCCGACGTGGTGGAGACGCCCCTGCTCCGGGCCCGCCACGGCGACAGCTCCGGCGTGCTCGGCGCGGCGAGGCTCTGGGATGCGGGCTGAGCTCCGCGCCGGCGCGGCCTACGCCGCGGCGATGTTCGGCCTCGGCGCGGTGCTCGGCCCGGTCCGCGAACTCGCCGTCGCGCCCCGCCTCGGCGCCACTGCCGCGGCGGCGCTGGAGGCGGTGCCGATGCTGGTCGGCATGGCGGTCCTGGCGCCCTGGATTGCGCGCCGGCTGGAGGTGCCGCCCGCCCGGCCGGCCCGCCTCGGCATGGGCGGTGCCGGCCTCGCCCTGCTGGTCCTGGCCGAGACGGCGCTCGACTGGCTGGTGCGGGGCCAGAGCCTCTGGCTCGAGCGGATGCGGAGCCCGGCCGGCTGGATCGGCCTCGGCCTGCTCGCCGCCTTCGCCCTGATGCCGGCGGCGCGGCGCGCCTGATGCCCAGCCTCTGCCGCGACTGCTTCCAGGAGGTGCCCGAGGCGCGCGGCACCTGCGCCGGCTGCGGCTCCCGCCGGCTGGTGCGGCACCCGGAGCTGTTCAGCCTCACCGTCGCGCATGTCGATTGCGACGCCTTCTACGCCAGCATCGAGAAGCGGGACCGGCCGGAGCTGCTGGCCCTGCCGGTCATCGTCGGCGGTGGCAGGCGGGGCGTGGTCGCGGCCTGCTGCTACATCGCCCGCACCCGCGGCGTGCGCAGCGCCATGCCGATGTTCAAGGCGCTGGCGCTCTGCCCGGATGCCGTCGTCATCCGGCCGGAGATGGCGAAATATGCCGCCGCGGCGCGGCAGATCCGCGGGCTGATGGAAGCCCTGACGCCGCTCGTGCAGCCGCTCTCGATCGACGAGGCGGTGCTCGACCTGCGCGGCACGGCGGCGCTGCACCGTGCCCCGCCGGCCGCCGTGCTCGCCCGCTTCGCGCGGACGGTCGAGCGGGAGGTCGGCGTCACCGTCTCCATCGGCCTGGCGGCCAACCGGTTGATGGGGAAGCTCGCGGCGGAGCGGGACAAGCCACGCGGCTTCGCCGTGATCGGCGCCGGGGAGGCGGCCGAATGGCTGGCGCCGCAGCCCGTCACGCTGCTGCCGGGCGTCGGGCCGGCGCTGGCGCGCAGGCTGGAGGCGGCCGGCTTCACCCGGCTCGGCCAGCTCGCTGCGCTCACCCCGCTCGAGGCGGCGCGGCGCTTCGGCGAGGACGGGCCGGGCCTCGCCGCCCGCGCCCGGGGCGAGGACGGGCGCGCGGTCAATCCGGAGCGCGAGACCAAGAGCATCAGCGCCGAGACCACCTTCGACCGTGACCTCGCCGCCATCCCCGAGCTCGAGGCGCCGCTCTGGCGGATGTGCGAGAAGCTCGCCAGGCGGCTGCGGGAGAAGGAGCTGGCGGCGGGCGGCGTCGTGCTGAAGCTGAAGACGGCGGGCTTCGCGCTGCGCACCCGCAATGCCCGCCTGCCCTCCCCCACCTGCCTCCCGGAGACGCTCTTCGCCGCCGCCCGGCCGCTTCTGCTGCGGGAGGCGGATGGCACGCCCTTCCGGCTGATCGGCATCGGCGCGCAGCCGCTGGCCCCGGCGGCCGGCGCCGACCGGGGCGACCTCGCCGATCCCGAGGCGCCGAAGCGGGCGGCGCGCTGGCAGGCGATGGAGGCGCTGCGGGCCCGCTTCGGCGAGGCGGCGGTGATGCAGGGGCGCGGGCTGAAGCCGCGGGCGTGACGCCGGGCCGCCGCCGCGCTACAGCGCGACGCATGTTCCCCATCTCCCAATCCATCCCCCGTGCGGCCCTCGTCACCGGCGGCGCCAAGCGCCTCGGCCGGGCGATCGCGCTCGGCCTCGCCGAGGCCGGCTTCGACATCGCCATCCACTACGCCGGCAGCGCCGGGGCGGCGGCGGAGACGGCGGAGGCGATCCGTGCCCTCGGGCGGCGTGCCGTGACGCTGCAGGCCGATCTCGGCCAGGAGGCGGAGACGGCGCGGCTGGTGCCGGATGCGACGGCGGCGCTCGGGCCGGTCGGCGTGCTGGTCAACAATGCCAGCACCTTCGAGCGCGACGAATGGGCGGATGCGACGCGGGAGAGCTGGGACCGGCACATCGAGCCCAATCTCCGCGCCCCATTCCTGCTCGTCCAGGCCATGGCGCATGCCTTGCCAGCCGAGGCGGAGGGGCTGGTGCTCAACATGCTCGACCAGCGGGTCTGGTCGCTGACGCCGCATTTCACCAGCTACACCCTGTCGAAGGCAGGGCTCTGGGCGCTGACCCGGACGCTGGCGCTGGCCCTCGCCCCGCGCATCCGGGTCAACGGCATCGGCCCGGGGCCGGCCCTGCCCAGCCCGCGCCAGAGCGAGGAGCAGTTCCGCCGCCAGTGCCAGTCCGTGCCGCTCCGCCACGGGACGAGCCCGGAGGAGATCGCGCGGGCGGCGCTCGCCATCCTCGCCCTGCCCTCGATGACCGGGCAGATGATCGCCCTCGATGGCGGGCAGCACCTGCAATGGGCGCCGAGCCCCGAGGCGGGGGCGCCGGAGGAATGACGGCGCCGGATGCGGGGCGCCGGCTGCGCCTGGTCTTCGTCCGCGGGCTGGCCTTGCAGGCGCGGCTCGGGATCTACCCGCATGAGAAGGCGCAGCCTCAGCGGGTCATCATCGGGGTGGAACTTGCGGTAGAGGACGAGGCGGCGCCGGCCGGGGTCGGGCCGGACGAATTACGGCGGGTGGTGAACTACGAGAGCGTCGTCCGCGCCGCCCGCACGGCCGCGGAGGACGGGCATACGCTGCTGGTGGAGACGCTCGCGGAGCGGATCGCGGTCGCGGCGCTGGCCGACCGGCGGGTGGTGTCGGTTCGCGTGACGGTTGAGAAGCCGGACGCTTTCACCGATGCCGCAACCGTTGGAGTTACGATTGAGCGTGTCCGCAACTAGGCGGAACGAATCAGCGAGGCTTCAACGGTTCATCGCGAAAATCATCCACCGGGGGATTTGACCCCCACGATTGCGTGATAACTGTCAAGACCAACATATGTCTTGACCTGTCGACATGACCCTCGAAAACATAAACTCGTGCTAAATCAACATGTTACGGATGTGCTCGAAATTCGTGCAAACTCTTATGACTGGCGGATGACAGCCATTTACGGCCGGATTCCCGCACCGCGTCCACAGAGTTTTCCACAGGATCGGTGGAGAAACCTCGATTGCGCCGCGGCAGCCGATTACCCTTATCACTCGCCATGACGGAAGCCGGAACCACGCCCGAATTGGCCCCTGCCGAGGCCGAAGCCGCTCCGGTGATGGAAGGCGTGCGGGTGATCGAGGCCGCGCTGGCCACCCTCCCCCTCTCGCCCGGCGTCTACCGGATGCTCGATGGCAAGGGCGATGCTCTCTATGTGGGCAAGGCGCGGGCGCTCAAAAAGCGCGTCGTCGCCTATACCCAGGTCGGGCGGCTGCCCGAGCGGCTGCGGCGGATGGTGCACGAGACTCGGAGCCTCGAGGTCATCACCACGGCGAGCGAGGCCGAGGCGCTGCTCCTCGAGGCCAACCTCATCAAGAAGCTGCGGCCGCGCTACAACATCGTCCTGCGCGACGACAAATCCTACCCGTGGCTGGTGCTGACCGAGGACCATCCCTATCCGCAGATCACCAAGCATCGCGGCGAGCGGCGGAAGGGGGCGAGCTACTGGGGTCCCTTCGCCTCGGCCTGGGCCGTCAACCAGACGCTGACCGCCCTGCAGCGGGTCTTCCTGTTGCGCTCCTGCCGGGACACCGTCTTCGACAGCCGCGACCGGCCGTGCCTGCTCTACCAGATCCGCCGCTGCTCGGCGCCCTGCGTCGACCGCATCTCGAAGGAGGATTACGGGGAGCTGGTGCGGGATGCGAAGCAGTTCCTCTCCGGCGAGACGCCCTCCATCCAGAAGACCCTGGCGCGCGAGATGGAGGAGGCGGCGGAGCGGCTCGAGTTCGAGCGGGCGGCCGCCATCCGCGACCGCATCCGCGGCCTGACGCATGTGCAGGGGCGCGACCGGATCAACATGGAAGGCATCGGGGACGCCGATGTCGTGGCGCTGCACCAGCTCGCCGGGCAGACCTGCGTGCAAGTCTTCTTCTTCCGGGGCGGGCGGAACAACGGCAACCGGCCCTATTTCCTCTCGAAGGGCGAGCAGGGGCCGGAGGAGGTGATCGGCGCCTTCCTCGGCCAGCTCTATGACGACCTGCCGCCGCCGCCCCTCGTCCTGCTGAGCCACGAGCCGGCGGAGCGGGCGCTGATCGCCGAGGCGCTCTCCATCAAGGCCGGGCGCAAGGTGGAGCTGCACCGGCCGCAGCGCGGCGACAAGCGCTCGGCCGTCGAGCATGCCGAGACCAATGCGCGCGAGGCGCTGGAGCGCCGGATGGCGGAGGGCACGGCGCAGCAGACGCTGCTGCAGGGTGTGGCGACGCTCTTCGACCTCCCCTCGATGCCCGAGCGGATCGAGGTCTACGACAACTCCCATATCCAGGGCGCGCATGCCTATGGGGTGATGGTGGCGGCCGGGCCTTCCGGCTTCCTCAAGCAGGCCTACCGGAAATTCTCGATCCGCGGCCCCGTCAGGCCGGGTGACGATTTCGGCATGATGCGGGAGGTCTTCGAGCGCCGCTTCGGCCGGGCGCTGAAGGAGGATCCGGAGCGGGAGAGCGGCACCTGGCCGGACCTCGTGCTGATCGATGGCGGCCTCGGCCAGCTTAACGCGGCGCGGGAGATCATGGCGGAGCTCGGCGCGCATGACATCCCGCTCGTCGCCGTCGCCAAGGGGCCGGACCGGGATGCGGGGCGCGAGTGGTTCCACCGCGCCGGGCAGGAGCCCTTCCAGCTGCCGCCTCGGGACCCGGTGCTCTACTACCTGCAGAGGCTCCGGGACGAGGCGCACCGCTTCGCCATCACCACGCACCGGGCCGGGCGGTCGAAGGCGCTGACCACCTCGGAGCTCGACGAGATCCCGGGCGTCGGCAGCGCGTTGAAGCGGAAGCTCCTTAACCATTTCGGCTCGGCCCGCGGGGTGCGGAATGCGGCGCTGGAGGACCTCGAGAATGCGCCCGGCATCGGCCCCGCCGTCGCCCGCAAGATCCACGAGCATTTCCATCCGACCGGAGGGTGAGGTGCGGATGCAGAGCGTGACTGGACGGGGGCGCGCCGCTCCGCCATGACTGCGCCGACATGCCGACCGACCTGCCGAACCTGCTGACGCTGTCGCGCATCGCGGCGATCCCGCTGCTGGTGCTGCTGGTGGCGTTGCGCACCCCGTGGGGTGATGTCGGCGCCTGCCTGGTCTTCTCCCTCGCCGCCATCACCGATTACTTCGACGGCAAGATCGCCCGGCAGCGGAAGAGCACTTCCGGCTTCGGCCGGATGTTGGACCCGATCGCCGACAAGCTGCTGGTCGCCGCCGCCCTGATGCTGCTGGCCGGGCTCGGGCGGCTGCCGGGGCTGTCGCTCTACCCCGCCATCCTCATCATGCTGCGGGAGATCCTGGTCTCCGGCCTCCGCGAATACCTGGCGGAGCTGCGGATCGGCCTGCCGGTGACGAAGCTCGCCAAGTGGAAGACCGGCTTCCAGATGGGCGCGCTCGGTACGCTGATCGCCGGCGAGACGGGGGCAGCGGTGCTGCACCTGTCCTTCCTGCCCGTGGCGCTGATCGGCGAGGCGATGCTCTGGACGGCGGCGGCGCTGACGCTCGTCACCGGATGGGACTACCTGCTCGCCGGCCTCCGCAATGCGGAACGGACTGCGCCGGTACAATCCCCCGAAGCCCATGTGAAACCGGCGGTGCGTCCCTAGCGCTCTTTCACTTGAGGCACGGCCGGTGGCAGCGCATGGTGCAGCCGATTCCCGGCCGGGCCGACGCCCGGGCGGATCACAGGAGTTGACGATGCGACGGATTGGCGGATCGGCGGCGGCACTCGGCCTGGCCGCGCTGCTCGGAGGATGCGGCTGGGCGAACACGGCCAGCTACAAGGCCGTGAACGGCATGACCAATGCCGGCGCGGCCGTCGGCATGCCCTGGGGCCGCATGGACGCCAACCCTCCGGAGCAGAGCGACACCATCGCCCGCATCAGCGGCGATGTGCCGCCTTTGGCCTCGCTCCGCCCGGAGGAGGGCAATGTCTGGCCGGAGCAGGAAGGTCCGCGCGCCACGCTCGCCAATCCGGACGCGGCGATGCGCAACATCCCGACCTATCGCCCGGGCGAGCTCGACCGCATGTCGGCCCCGGCCGGCCGCTCCACCTGGCAGCCGACCGACCCGCCGCCGGTGCGCGCCGCGCCGCCCGGCCTCCGCGGCAGCTCCTCCCCGCCCCCGCCGCCGATCCAGCAGGTCGAGCCGCCGCGCGCGAATGTCTACCAGCCGCCGCCCGGTGCCAATTCGCCGCCCCCCCGCCGGCTTGAGGGGCGGGTGATCCAGACGCCCTCCGGCCCGGTGACCGGCACCGGCGGCACCGACCGGGTGCAGAGCTACATCACCCCGGGCGGAGGCACCGGCACGCTGCACAACGACGGCAGCACCACCACCCTGATCGGCCCCAATGGTCAGGTGCAGACCATGCCGACGCCGCGCTGAGGCCAATCGGTGCGGGTGCTCTACTTCGCCTGGGTGAGGCAGCGGGTCGGTGTGGCGGAGGAGGAGGTCTCGCCGCCGCCCGAGGTGCGGGACGTGGCCGGGCTGATCGACTGGCTCGCCGGGCGCAGCCCCGGCCATGCCGAGGCCTTCGCCAACCGCCCCGCGATACGTGCCGCCGTGAACCAGGATTTCGCCGGGCCTGGGCATCCGGTGGCGGCGGGGGATGAGATCGCCTTCTTCCCGCCGGTGACGGGCGGATGACGCCGCGCATCGCCATTCAGGAAGCGCCCTTCGACCTGGCTGCCGAGACGGCGCGGCTGACGGCGGGGCGGCGGGATGTCGGCGGGCTGGCAAGCTTCGTCGGCCTCTGCCGGGCGGATGACGGGCTGGCGGCGATGGTGCTGGAGCATTACCCCGGCATGACGGAGCGGGCGATCGCCCGCATCGCCGGGGAGGCCGCGGAGCGCTGGCCGCTGCTTGGGCTGACGGTGATCCACCGGGTCGGGCGGCTGGAGCCGGGGGCACCGATCGTGCTGGTGCTGACCGCCTCCGCCCATCGCACCGCGGCGCTCGAGAGCTGCGCCTTCATCATCGACTGGCTGAAGACCGGCGCGCCTTTCTGGAAGCGCGAGGAATTCGCGAGCGGCGCCGAGCGCTGGGTCGAGGCCAAGCCAGCCGACGATGCCGCAACGGCGCGCTGGACGCCGGCTTGACCCTCGGCCCGCTTGCGCGCGTGGAGCTGGTTTGCCACGACCTGGCGCGGCTGCGCGACTTCTACGGGCGCGTGCTCGGCTTGCCGGTGACGGGGCCGGGCTTCGGCCTCGGGCCGGTGGCGCTGGTGCTGCGGCCGCGCGGCGATGTGCTCTTCCCCGCCGCCGCGGCTCCCGGAGAGCCGGCGACGCTGCTCGCCTTCCCGGTGGAGGATGCCGAGCTGGATCGCTGGCACCGGCGGATGCTGACACTCCGCATCGCCGTGCTGGATGCGCCGGGGCCGGCGGGGGCGCCGCCGCGGGTGATGCGGGTCGCCGACCCCGAGGGCAACCTCATCGAGCTTTTCGTCCCCGCGTGAGGCTGCTGCTCGGCGCGCTGGTGCTGACCTGGCCGTCGCTGCTCAACCGGTATCCGCTCGTCTTCAGCGACACCGGGGCCTTCCTGGCGCTGACCGTCGAGGGCTGGCCGGTATGGGACAAGCCGCCGGCCTATGGGCTCGCGCTGCAGGCCTTCCACTGGCGATGGACCCTGTGGGGGCCGCTGCTGGCGCAGGGGCTGTTGCTGTCCTGGCTCCTGCGGCGGGTGCAGCGGGCGGTATCGGGGCGGGAGGCGCATCTCCTGCTCTGCGCCGGGCTGGCAGCGGGGAGCGCGGCACCCTGGTTCGGCGCGCTGCTGATGCCGGACCTGCTGGCGCCGGTGCTGGTCCTGGCCGTGGCGCTGCTCGGCTTCGTCCCGCTCAGCGGGGGGGAGCGCGCCGGGTTGCAGGCGCTGGCGGCCTTTGCCGTGGCGGCGCACCCCTCGCACCTGCCGCTCGGCCTCGCCCTGGTGCTGGTCGTCGTGGCGCTGCGGGGGATGGCCTGGCGCTGCCTGCTGCCGGTCGGGCTGGCGGTGGGGCTGCTGGTCGCCGGGAACTGGGTGATGCACGGGCGGGCGGCGCTCTCGCCCCATGGCGCGGTCTTCCCGCTCGCCCGGCTGGTGGCGGATGGGCCGGCGGCGCGGACCATCGAGGCGCGTTGCCCGGCGGCCGGGTGGGCACTGTGCGCCTGGGCGGGGCGGCTGCCGGCCGACTCCGACGAGTTCCTGTGGGACGGGGATGGGCCGGTCTGGGGTTCGCCCGGAGGGCCGATCGCCCTGGCGCCGGAAGCGGCCGCCATCCTTCTGGAGACGCTGCGGCGGGAGCCGCTCGGCGTGGCGCGGGCGGTGCTGGGGAATGGGTGGCGGCAGCTCCTGCGCAACCGGGTGGGGGATGTGCTGGGGCCGGAGAACCTGGCCGGGTCGGTCGGCAAGCAGCTCGCGCTCGGCTTCCCCGAGGCGGAGCAGCGGCGCTTCACCGAGGGGCTGCAGGCGCGCGGGCTGCTGCGGATGATGGCGGCGCCCTTCCTTGCCCTGCATCCGCTGGTGCTGCTGCTCGGCGCGGCGGGGACGGTGCTCGGCGGCTGGTGGGCCTGGCGGGTCGGGGACCGGGCGATGCTCGGGCTCGTCGCCTGCGTGCTGGCCGGGGTCGCGGCGAATGCGCTGGTGACGGGCGGGCTCTCCGGGCCGCATGACCGCTACGGGGCGCGCATCGCCTGGCTGCTGCCGCTCGCCGCGCTGCTGGCGCTTCGGCCGGTGCCGAAGCATGCGGGCGGCGCGGAGGCGAAGCTTGGGGCATGACCCTGCTTCTCGATGCGCTGCCGGTCGCCGGCGCCTTCCTCCTCGCCGGCTTCGTCAAGGGCGTCGCCGGCTTCGGCCTGCCGACTGTCACCCTCGGCCTGCTCGCCCTCACCCGGCCGCTGCCGGATGCCATGGCGCTGATGCTGGTGCCGGCGCTCGCAACCAATCTTTGGCAGGCCCTCGCCGGGCCGCATCTGGGGGCCGCACTGCGCCGGCTCTGGCCCTTCCTGCTGATGGCGGGGATCGGGGCGCTGGCGGGGACGGGCATCCTCGCGCGGTCGGATGCGGTGTTGCTGTCCGGGCTGCTTGGGCTGCTGCTGGTGGCCTCGGCGGCGCTGTCGCTCTCCGGCTGGCCGGTGCCGCCGCCGGGGCCGCGACGGGAGCCCTGGGTGTCGCCGGCGATGGGCCTCGCCTCGGGCATGGTGACGGGGATGACGGGCAGCTTCCTGATGCCGGCGGCGCCCTACCTCGTCGCGCTGCGGCTGCCGCCGGGGGAGTTCATCCAGGGCTTCGGGCTCGGGGTCGTGGTGGCGACGGGGGCGCTGGCGATCGGCCTCGCGGGCGGCGGGCTGCTGCCGGCGGAGCTCGGCCTCGCCTCGCTGGCCGGTGTGGTACCGGCCTTCCTCGGCATGGCCGCCGGGCAGCGGCTCCGCCAGCGGATGGCGGAGGCGCGGTTCCGCAAGGTGGTGCAGGCGGCGCTCGGGCTGCTCGGGCTCTACCTGGCGCTGAAGGCCTTCACCTGAGGCGCCGGCGCAGCTCCGCCTTGGCGATCTTCTCGAGCGTCGCCCGCGGCATGTCCTCGACCACCAGCACCTCGCGCGGCGCCTTGAAGTCGGCGAGCGCGGCGCGGCAGGCGGCGATCACCGCCTCCGGCAGCGCTGCGGCATCGGCGCCCGCGGCGAGGGTGACGAAGGCGACGGGCACCTCGTCCAGCATCGGATGCGGGCGGCCGACTACGGCCGCCTCGCGCACGCCGGGCACGCCGAGCACCACCCGCTCGATCTCCGAGGCGGCGACATTCTCGGCGCCGACCTTGAGCATGTCCTTGGCGCGGTCGGCGAACTGGATGGAGCCGTCCTCGAGCAGGGTCACGAGGTCGCCGGTGGCGAACCAGCCCTCGGCGTCGAAGGCGGCGGCGGTCGCCGCCGGGTCGTGCAGGTATTCGAGAAACATGGAAACCCCGCGCACGCCGCGGCAGAAGAGCGCGCCGGTCTCGCCCGGGGCGACCGGGCTGCCATCCTCGCGGAGGATACGGATGTCGTATTCCGGCGCGGCGCGGCCGATGGCGCCCGGGCGGTTCGGCACATGCAAGCCGCCGACGATGCCGTGGCTGATCGTCTCCGTCATGCCCCACCAGCCGATCCCCGGCACACCGAGGCGCGCCGCCGCCGGCGGGTCGGAGGTGGCGAAGCCGAACATTCGCAGGTGATGGCCAGGCGGGATCTCGCCCTCCAGCACTGCGCGGAGCGAGAACCAGATGAAGGAGACCCAAGTGGTGCGGTGGCGCAGCGCCACCGGCCAGAAGCGGCTGGTCGACCATTTGGGCTGCAGCACCACCGTCCCGCCCGCCCAGAGCGTCGCCAGCATGGAATAGCCGAGCGCATTGGCGTGGAAGAGCGGCAGGTAGACCTGGTGGACATCCTCCGGCCCCAGCCCCTCATGCGCGGCATTCACCCGCGCGGCCCAGAGCGCATTGGCATGGGTCCAGACCACGCCCTTGGGGCGGGAGGTGGTGCCGGAGGTGTAGAGGACGGAGAGCGGCCGCTCCGGCTCCGGCGCCCGGCGCGTCCGGCCAGCCTCCCCGGCAGAAAGCGAGGCCCAGTCGGCGGTGCCGGTGATGGCGATCCAGCGGAGGCCGGGCGCGGCGGCCTCGACGAGCGCCGCCATGCCCGGCTGCGTGATGGCGGCGACGCTGCGGGAATGCGTGGCGAAATAGGCGAACTCGTCCTCCGCCGCGCGCGTGTTGGTCAGCACCGCGATGGCGCCGAGCTCGGCGAGGGCGAAATAGGCGAGCAGGATCTCCGGCGCATTCTCGTGGTGGACGAGGACCGGGTCGCCGGGGCCGATGCCGCGCCGCGCCAGCCCGGCGGCGAGGCGCCCGACCTCGGCATGGAAGCGCGCGTAGCTCCACACCTCCTCCGGCCCCTCGGCCGGGGCCCAGACCAGGAAGGGGTGGCCGCCCCGCTGCCGCGCCTTGGCGGCGAGCAGCCAGGGCAGGTCCATCCCCGCGAAGGGCCCCGGCATGCCGTGCTGGAATCCCGCCATCGCATCCCCTCACCCATCCGTTGCGGGAAGGATGTCAGCCCCGCAGCACCGGCACCAGGGAGAGCAGGAGGAGCGCCGCCATCGCCCGGTTGAACCAGCGAAGCGCCGCCGGGCTGCGCAGCAGCCGCGCCGCCCCGAGGCCGACCAGGGCCCAGAGATAGAGGCTGGCGAAGGCCGCCAGGGCGAAGATCGCCGCCAGCAGCAGCGAGGCGCCATAGGCGAGGATGGCCGCCCCGGCGATGATCCAGGCCTTCGGGTTCACCCATTGGAAGAGCGCGGCCTGCAGCAGGGTCATCGGCCGGCCGCGCGCCTCGGCGCCGGCCTCGGGCGGGGCCGCGCTGGCGATCTTCCAGGCGAGCCAGACCATCCAGGCTGCGCCGAGCCAGCGCAGCGCCGCCTGGAGGGCGGGCGAGGCGGCCAGCACCTCGCCCGCTCCGAGCGCCACCAGGACCAGCATCGCCGGGAAGCCGAGCGAGACGCCGAGCATGTGCGGCAGGCTCCGCCGCAGGCCGAAATTCACCGCCGAGGCGGCGACCATGGCGTTGTTCGGCCCCGGCGTCGCCGACATCGCCACGGCGAAGCCGGTGGCCGAGAGCAGCCAGGCGAGGTCCATGGCGCGCCTTCCCCGCCTAGGCGCCGCTCTTGGCGACCTGCTCCGGGCTCAGCCGCACCAACGCCTCGTAGTCGGTCATCAGCATGCGGGTGATGTCGCCGGGCGTGTAGGCGATGCCGGCGATCTCGCGCACCGGCGTCACCTCGGCCGCGGTGCCGGCGAGGAAGACCTCGGAGGCGTCGCGCAGCTCATCGGGGCGGATGGTGCGCTCCACCACCTTCACCTGCCGCTTGCGGGCGAGGCCCATGACGGTGCGGCGGGTGATGCCGTCGAGGAAGCAGACCGGCTTCGGCGTGTGCAGCTCGCCGCCCATGTTGAAGAAGATGTTGGCGCCGGTCGCCTCGGCCACGTCGCCCTTGTAGTCGAGCATCAGCGCGTCGTCGAAGCCCTCGTCGGACGCGGCATGCTTCGACATGGTGCCGATCATGTAGAGGCCGGCGGCCTTGGAGGCGGTCGGCGCGGTGTCCGGCGCCGGGCGCCGCCACTTGGCCATGGCGAGGCGGACGCCGGCCATGCGCTGCTCCACCCCGAAATAGGCGCCCCATTCCCAGGCGGCGATGGCGAGATGGGTTTTGTTGAGCCGCGCCGCGACGCCCATCTCCTCCGAGCCGCGCCAGGCGATCGGGCGCACATAGGCATCGGTGAAGCCGTTCCGCGCCACCGCCTCCTGGCAGGCGGCGTCGATCTGCTCGGCGGTGTAGGGGATCTCGAAGCCGAGGATGCGGGCGGAGGCGATCAGCCGCTCGGTATGCTCCCGCAGCTTGAAGATATTCCCCGAATAGGCCCTCTCGCCCTCGAACACGGCGCTGGCATAGTGCAGCCCATGCGAGAGGACATGCAGCCTGGCATCCCGCCAGGGGAGGAACTCCCCGTCCCACCAGATCCAGCCATCCCGGTCGTCGTAAGGAATGAGTGCCATAACCGCGTACCTCCGCAATATCCTTGCTTGCAGCCAGGACAGGTTAGAATGATCGGGAAAAATGTGTCAATGTTACTGACCAAAACCGTCGCGAGAAGAGCGCATAGCTGCCATGCCGGACACAGCTGACGCCCCGCCGACCGCCGCGCCCATGGGCGCCGGGCGCAACCTGCTTTTCCTCCGGGAGGAGGAGCTGCGGCTCGCCCAGGACCTGCTCTTCTTCGGCTATCGCGACTTCACCGCGGGGGCGGACCAGATCCTCGCGGAGCTCGACATGGGCCGGGCGCATCACCGGGTGCTGCATTTCGTCGGCCGGCGCCCGGGGATCACGGTCGGCGACCTGCTCGGCATCCTCGGCATCACCAAGCAGTCGCTCGGACGGGTGCTGACGCCGCTGGTCGACGAGGGCTATGTGCTGCAGGCGCCCGGGCGGAACGACCGGCGGCAGCGCCTGCTCTCGCTGACGCCGAAGGGCGAGGCGCTGGAGCGGCGGCTCTTCGAGCGGCAGCGGGAATGGGTGATGCGCGCCTACCGCGAGGCCGGCCCCGTCGCCGTCGAGGGCTTCCGCCGCGTGATGCGCGGGCTGATGGGGCCGGAGGCGCGCAGCCAGCTCGAACGGCTGGAGCAGCGCCCGCGCCCCGCCGCCGGGCGGCCGGCGGCCGCACCTTCCCCTGGAGCCCCCGTCACCACAGATTGGCCGGGGACCGGCTGACGCCCCCCGGCCCCGACTGAGGAGGAATGCCCGCGATGCCTGCCGAGGCCACCACCGCCGACAACGCCCATCTGCTCGTGGTGGATGACGATGCGCGGCTGCGGGCGCTGCTGCAGCGTTTCCTGTCCGACCAGGGCTTCCGCGTCAGCGTCGCCGCCGATGCCGCCGCCGCCCGCGCCCAGCTCGCCGCCGTCGCCTTCGACCTGATGGTGCTCGACGTGATGATGCCGGGCGAATCGGGGCTGGAGCTGGTCGAGTCGCTGCGCCGCGAAGGCAAGGACGTGCCGGTGCTGATGCTGACGGCGCGCGGCGGGCCGGAGGACCGCGTCGCCGGATTCGAGATGGGCGCCGACGACTACCTGGCGAAGCCCTTCGAGCCGCGCGAGCTGGCCTTGCGCATCCGCACCATCCTCCGCCGCGTGGCGCCGCCGGTGCAGCCGCTGGCCGCGGCGCCCGTCCAGCTCGGCATGCGCTGGTTCGATGCCGAGCGCTCCGAGCTGCGCGGGCCGGAGGGCACGGTGCGGCTGACCGGGGGCGAGGCGGCGCTGCTCGACGCCCTCGCCCGCCGCGCCGGCGAGGTGCTGAGCCGCGAGGAGATCGCCGCGGCCCTCGGCACGCCGGAGGCCGGCGAGCGCGCGATCGACGTGCAGGTGACGCGGCTGCGGCGGAAGATCGAGCCCGATCCGCGCGAGCCGCGCTACCTCCATACCGTGCGGCACCGCGGCTACGTGCTGCGGCCGGGGCCCTGACGATGAACAGGCGATCCAGCCATCCCGCTCGGGAGCCGAGCTGATGCCGGGACGCGTGATGGCCGGCCTCCGGCGGCTGCTGCCGCGCTCGCTGATGGCGCGCTCGGTGCTCATCATCATCGCGCCGATGCTGGTGCTGCAGGCGGTCGCGCTGCAGCTCTTCTATGGCGGGCATCTCGACGTCATCTCGCGGCGGCTCACGGGCGGCGTCGCCGGGGATGTCGCCTTCGTCGCCGAACTGGTCCGGCACGAGCCGGAATCGCAACACCCATGGATCTTCCGCGAGGCCTCCTGGCGGCTCGACCTGGGGCTGGCCTTCGAGCCAGGCGCGCGCATCCAGGGCGAACGGCGGCCGAGCATGTCCATCCTTCCGCTCGAGGAGGACCTCAACACCGCCCTCGGCGAGCGGCTGCGCGCGCGCTTCGACGCCGATTGGCAGAGCGACCCGCGCAGCGTCATCATCCGCGTGCAGCTGCCCGACGGCGTGCTGCATGTGGAGGCGCCGCGGAAGCGCCTCTTCACCGCGACGCTCTATCTCTTCGTCATCTGGCTGGTCGGCTCGGCGCTGCTGCTCTCGGGCGTCGCAATCCTCTTCATGAAGAACCAGGTGCGGGCGATCCGGCGGCTGGCAGCGGCGGCGGAGGCCTTCGGCCTCGGGCGCGATGTCGGGGCGATCAAGCCGGAGGGGGCAAGCGAGGTGCGCCAGGCGGCGGCGGCCTTCAACCGCATGCAGGAGCGCATCCGCCGTTTCGTCGGCCAGCGGACGGAGATGCTGGCCGGCATCAGCCACGACCTCCGCACGCCGCTGACGCGCATGCGCCTCGGCGTCTCCATGCTGCCGAGGGCGCCGGAGGCGGAGGAGGACATCGCCGCCCTCACCCAGGACATGGAGGAGATGGAGCGGATGATCGCCGCCTATCTCGCCTTCGCCCGCGGCGAGGGGACGGAGCAGACCCGCCCGGCGGACCTCGTCGAGCTGGTGCAGGACGTGGCGGCGAAGGCGCGGCGCTCCGGCGCGACGGTGGAGGTGGCAGCGCCCGGCAGGCTCGCCCTGCCGCTCCGGCCGGATGCGGTGCGGCGCTGCCTCGGCAACCTGATCGACAATGCGCGGCGGCATGCGCGGCGCGTCGCGGTCGCGGTGGAGACGGTGCCGCGGCCCGACCCGGCCGGGCCAGGGGGTGGGCCAGGGGGTGGGCCAGGGGGCGGGCCAGCGGGCGGAGCATGGGGCGAGGGCCAGCCGCTCTGGGCGCAGGTGACGGTGGATGATGACGGGCCGGGCATCCCGGCCGGGGAGCGGGAGGGCGCCTTCAAGCCCTTCGCCACCGGTCGGCCCGATGGCACGGGGCTCGGCCTCGCCATTGCGCGGGACATCGTCCGGGCGCATGGCGGCGATATCCTGCTGGAGGAGAGCCCGCTCGGCGGATTGCGGGCGCGGCTGCTGCTGCCGGTGTAGCCGGCCTCAGAAGAGGGCGGCGAAGGGCAGCAGCGTCACCGCATCCCCGGGTGCGACGGCGAGCACGGGCTCCGGCAACTCGGCGAAGGCGTCGCTCTCGGTCAGGGAGCTGAGCAGGCCGGCGCCCTCGCGCTCGAATTTGGTGGCGATGCCGTCGCGCAGCCGCACCCGGACATACTCCCGCCGTCCTGCCTTCTTGCGGTAGGCGAAGCCGGCCTCGGCCCGGATGCGCAGCAGCGGCTCGGGCGGGGCGCCGGCGAGGCGGAGCACCAGCGGCCGGGCCAGGTGCAGGAAAGTGACGACCGCTGCCACCGGATTGCCGGGCAGGCCGACCACGGGCGTCCCCGCAATCACCCCCATCGCCGCCGGCCGCCCCGGCTTGACCGCGAGCCGCCAGAAGACGAGGCGGCCGCCCTGCTCGATGGCGGCGCGGACGTGGTCCTCCTCCCCGGTGCTGACGCCGCCCGAGGTCAGCAACAGGTCATGCGTCCCGGCCGCCGCGCGCAGGGCTGCGGCAGTGGCCGCCGGGTCATCGGGAAGGATGCCGAGATCGCTCGCCGCGACCGGCAGCCGCGCCAGCAGGGCGAGCAGGGTGAAGCGGTTGCTGTCATAGGCCTGGGCCGGGCCGAGCGGGGCGCCGGGCGCGGCCAGCTCATCCCCCGTCGAGAAGACGCCGACGCGGATCCGCGGGCGGACCGGCAGGTGCGCACAGCCGAGCGCGGCGGCAAGGCCGATCTCCGGCGCGCGGAGCCGCCGGCCGGCCGGCAGGGCGAGCGCCCCCGCGGCCACGTCCTCCCCCGCCGGGCGGGCGTTGGCGCCGGGCTTGAGGCCGGGCGGGACCCGGATGCCAGCGGGCCCGGCCTCGGCATCCTCCTGCATCACGACCGTATCCGCGCCGGGGGGCATGGGGGCGCCGGTGAAGATGCGGGCGGCGTGGTGGGGCGGCAGCGCCTCCGCCATCGCATGGCCGGCGGCGATGCGGCCGGCGAGCGGCAGCAGGCAAGGCTCGCCCGGGATGAGGTCGGCATGGCGGAAGGCATAGCCGTCGACCGCCGCGTTGAAGAAGGACGGCAGCGGCAGCGGGGCGTGGAGGTCGCGGGCGAGGATGCGGCCGGCGGCCTCGGCGAGGGGAAGGCTCTCCTCCCCTCCGAGGGGCGGGATGCGCTCGGCGATCAGCGCCTCCGCCGCCTCCACGGAAAGCAGCGGGCCGCCGAAGGCGAAGCAGTCATCCGAGAGCTGGGCCATGGCTGCGGCTTACCATGCCTCCGGCGCCGCGGCATGCCGGAGGACCAGTTCGGCCACGGCCGCGGCATCGTCCAGCGAGGCCCAGGGCAGCGCGGCGGCAGGCCGCACATCGCTGGCGACGGCGCGGATCGCCGCATCCTCCGGGTGCAGCCAGGGCTTGCCGTTGACGGCGCGGTGGACCTCGACCTTCGGGTGGCGGTCGCGCTTGAAGCCCTCCACCACCACCAGGTCGACCGGCGAGAGCTGGCCGAGCAGGGCAAGGAGGCCCGGCTCCGGCGCGCCGCGCAGCTCCGTCATCAGCGCCCAGCGGTTCTCGGAGGAGATGAGAACCTGCCGGGCCCCGGCCTCCCGGTGCACCCAGGAATCCTTGCCGGGCGTATCGACATCGAAGCGGTGATGCGCATGCTTGATAGTCGAGACGCTGACGCCCCGGGCGCCCAGCTCGGGCAGCAGACGGGCCATCAGCGTGGTCTTGCCGGCCCCGCTCCAGCCGGCGAGGCCGATCACCCGCATGGGGCGAGGCCTAGTCGGCCCCGGCCGCCTTGGCGCCGGTGGGCGCCGTGCTCTGCCGGGCCTTGGCCAGTTCCTGCTCCACCCACAGCCCGTGATGCTCCTTGGCCCAGTTGTAGTCGACCTCGCCGCTGCCCATGGCCTGGAAGGCGCCCTCCATGCCGAGGCTGCCGATATAGATATGCGCCAGCATGGCCGCCACCATCAGCACCGCGAGCAGGCTGTGGACCATATGGGCGACCTGCTGCCCGGCGACATCGGCGACCGTGAAGGGGAAGATCAGCACATAGCCCGAGACGGCGACCAGCCCGCCCCCCAGCACCGTGATCCAGAAAACGAGCTTCTGCCCGGCGTTGAAGCGGCCCGCCTTCGGGTGCTGGCCGCCGACGAAGCCGCCGCCGGCCTTCACCCAGTCGAGATCGAGCCGGTTCGGAATGTTGTCCCGCACCCAGAGCAGCAGCATCACCACGAGGCCGAGGGTAAAGGGGAAGGCCAGGTAGTTGTGGGCGAATTTCCCCGCCAGGCTGATGGCGGTGAAGGCTTCCGGCCCGACCAGCGGCAGCAGCAGGTGGCGCCCGAAGGTGAGGTTCAGCCCGGAGAGGCCGAGGATGATGAAGGTGCTCGCCACCATCCAGTGATTCGCCCGCTCCAGCAGGTTGAAGCGCTGCATCCTCCGCCCCGACCAGCCCCCGCCGATGCGGATGCGCCCCTTCAGCGCGAAGAAGAGGCCGAGCAGCGCCGCCATCCCCAGGACGGCGACGCCGCCGATCCAGGCCAGGGTGCGGTTGTGGAAGGCCCGCCACTGCTGGCCCTCGGGCTGGATCAGCTTCGCCGCCTGGGCGTCGGGGATGCTGATGCGGCCGGCGATGGGCTCGCCGCGCAGCAGGGCGCGCATCTCGAGCTCCGCCGCATCCGGCTGGCCGCGATCGCCGAGCGGCTGCGGCATCCCGGCATTCTGCGCCTGTGCAGGGGCCGGGGCGATGGCGAGCAGCGCGAGCAGCGCCAGGGGAAGGAAGCGCCTCATACCGCCAGCTCCTCACGGTATGCGGTGCGCCAGCCCCAGGCGCCGGAGCCGTAGCCGCGCTGCTGCACGCGCTCCCGGTAGATGCTGGCGATGATCTCGCCATCGCCCGCGAGCAGCGCCTTGGTCGAGCACATCTCGGCGCAGAGCGGCAGCTTGCCCTCGGCGATGCGGTTGCTGCCGTACTGGATGTACTCGACGGGGGAGTTGTCCTGCTGCGGGCCGCCGGCGCAGTAGGTGCACTTGTCCATCTTGCCGCGCCCGCCGAAATTGCCGACGCGCGGGTACTGCGGCGCGCCGAAGGGGCAGGCGTAGAAGCAATAGCCGCAGCCGATGCACAGGTCCTTGTCGTGCAGCACGATGGCGTCTGCCGTCGTGTAGAAGCAGCTCACCGGGCATACCGCGGCGCAGGGCGCGTCGGTGCAGTGCATGCAGGCCATGGAGATGGAGCGCTCGCCCGGCTTGCCGTCATTGATGGTGACGACGCGGCGCCGGTTGATGCCCCAGGGCACCTCGTGCTCGTTCTTGCAGGCGGTGACGCAGGCGTTGCACTCAATGCAACGGTCGGAATCACAGAGGAACTTCATACGCGCCATCTTACGCGCTCCGGATCTGGCAGAGGGTGACCTTGGTTTCCTGCATGAAGGTCACCGGGTCGTAGCCATAGGTGGTCACGGTGTTGACGCTCTCGCCGAGCACGATCGGGTCCGTCCCGGGCGGGTAGAACTTGCGCCGGTCCTCGCCCTGGAAGAAGCCGCCGAAATGGAAGGGCATGAAGGCGACGCCCCTCGCCACGCGCTCCGTCACCAGCGCCTTGACGCGGACGCGGCTGGCATTCTCCGGACCGCTCACCCAGACCCAGCCGCCGTCGCGCACGCCGCGCGCGGCGGCATCCGCCGGGTTGATCTCGACGAACATGTCCTGCTGCAGCTCGGCGAGCCACTTGTTGGAGCGCGTCTCCTCGCCGCCGCCCTCGTATTCGACGAGGCGGCCGCTGGTCAGCACGATCGGGAAATCGCGCGCCGCCGCCGCGCTCCGCGCCTGCACGCTCTGGCCGAGATGCGGCATGCGGAAGCCGCGGCGGTCCGGCAGGGTTGGGTATTGCGCGACGAGGTCCGGCCGCACCGTATAGATCGGCTCGCGGTGGACCGGCACCGGGTCGGGCAGGTTCCAGGCCACGGCGCGCGCCTTGGCATTGCCGAAGGGCGAGCAGCCATGCTCCATCGCCACGCGGATGATGCCGCCCGAAAGGTCGGTGGACCAGGCGGCACGGTCGATATTGGCGCCGAAATGCCGCTCGAGGCTCGCCTTCTCCGCCCCCGTCAGGTCATCGAACCAGCCGAGCCGCTTCAGCACGGCGACGGTGAATTCCGGATAGCCGTCCTCGATCTCGGAGCCCTTCGACCAGCTGCCCTCCGCCAGGAGCGTCTCGCCGTTGCGCTCGACGCCGAAGCGGGCGCGGAAGGTGCCGCCGCCATCCTTCACATGAAGGTTGGTGTTGTAGAGGATGTGGCTGCCGGGGTGCCTGATCTCCGGCGTGCCCCAGCAGGGCCAGGGCAGGCCGTAATAGTCATGCGCGACCGGCGTGCCCTCTCGCCCGCGCAAGGTCACCAGGTCGAACTTGTCCTGGTGCTCCATATGGAGCTTGAGGCGCTCCGGCGACTGGCCGGTATAGCCGATGCTCCAGAGGCCGCGATTCATCTCGCGCAGGATGCTCTCGGCCACGACCTTGCCGTCGCGGGTCTCGATATCCCTGAACATCCGGTCGGCGAAGCCGAGGCGCCGGGTCAGCGCGTGGAGGACGTCGTAGTCGTTGCGGCTCTCGAAGATCGGCTCGACGATCTTCGCGCCCCATTGCAGCGACCGGTTGGAGGCGGTGCGGCTCCCATCCATCTCGAAGCTGGTGCAGATCGGCAGCAGGTAGGTGCCGTCGCGGCGGCCGGAGACCTGGCTGAAGGTCGTCGGATGCGGGTCGGCGACGACCAGCAGCTCCAGCTTCTCCAGCCCCTTGATGGATTCCGGGATGCGGGTGACGGTGTTGCCGCCATGGCCGAAGACCATCATGGCCTTGAGGCTGTGAGGCTGCGCCACATAGGCCTCGCCATCGGCGGCGGTCTTCTCCCGCTCGCCAGGCATCAGCGTCGCGTCGAACCAGCGCGTGGTCGGGATGCCGGGCATCTCCATCAGCGCCTTGCTGCCGAAGCGCGACAGCAGGTACTCGTACTCGACGCCCCAGACGCGCGCCCAATGCCGCCAGGCATTCTCGTCGAGCCCGTAGTAGCCGGGCAGCGTCGTCACATCGAGGCCGAGGTCGGTCGCGCCCTGGACGTTGGTATGGCCGCGGAAGATGTTGGCGCCCGTGCCGTTGGCGCCGACATTCCCGGTCGCCAGCAGCAGGACGGAATAGGCCCGCACATTGGCGGTGCCGACGGTCTTCTGCGTCGCGCCCATGCACCAGATCAGCGTCGAGGGCTTCTGGGTTGCGAACATCTGCGCCACGCGCTTGAGCTGCTCGCCAGGGACGCCGGTGACGCGCTGGACCTCATCCGGCGTCCATCTGGCGACCTCCTTCCGGATCTCCTCCATGCCGTAGACGCGCTGGCGGATGAAATCGCGGTCCTCCCAGCCATTCTGGAAGATGTGCCAGAGCATGCCCCAGATCAGCGGGATGTCGGTGCCCGGCCGCAGCCGCACATACTCGGTCGCATGCGCCGCGGTGCGGGTGAAGCGCGGGTCAATGACGATGAGGTTCGCCCGGTTGATCTCCTTGCCCGCCAGCACATGCTGCAGAGAGACCGGATGCGCCTCCGCCGGGTTGCCGCCCATGATGATCATGGTGCGGGCGTTGCGGATGTCGTTGTAGCTGTTGGTCTGCGCCCCGTAGCCCCAGGTATTGGCGACGCCCGCGACCGTGGTGCTGTGGCAGATGCGCGCCTGGTGGTCGACGCTGTTCGTCCCCCAGAAGGCGGCGAGCTTGCGGTAGAGATAGGCCGCCTCGTTGGTGAACTTGGCCGAGCCGAGCCAGAAGACGCTGTCCGGCCCTGCCCGCTCCCGCACCTGCAGCAGCTTGGCGGAGATCTCGTCGAGCGCCTGGTCCCAGCCGATGCGGCGCCATTCGCCGGCGACGAGCTTCATCGGGTATTTCAGGCGGCGGTCGCCATGCACCAGCTCGCGCACCGCAGCCCCCTTGGCGCAATGCGTGCCGCGGTTGATGGGCGACTCCCAGGCCGGCTCCTGGCCGACCCAGACGCCGTTCTGCACCTCGGCGGTGACGGTGCAGCCGACCGAGCAATGGGTGCAGATGTTCTTCACCCGCGTGACCGGCTTCGCATGGTCGAGCACGCCTGTCGCCGCGCCGCTCGCCCGGGCGCGGCCGGCGCCGAGCGTGCCGAGCGCCGCCAGCCCGGCGCCGCCGAGCCCCGCCTGGCGGAGGAAGCCGCGGCGGTCCATCCCGCCGCCCGAGAGCCCCTGATAGGCGGAGGCCAGGCGCTGCCGCGCCACCTGCCCGTCATTGCGCTTGATCAGCATGGCCCGGCCTACTGCTCGTAACGGTTGCTGCGATAGAAGGCCTGCACATGCGGGCTTTCCTTGTAGCGGGCGGCGACGCGCGCGCCGGCGTTCTCCTTGGCGGCCTGGCTGGCCGGCACGCTGTCCGCCCGTTGCGCCTGCGCCGTCCCCGCCGCAGCCGCGGCCGCCGTGCCGAGCCCGAGCGCGCGCAGGAAGCCGCGCCGTTCGGCCTTGGTCCCGTCCTTCATCGTCACCGTCTCCACCCCGTCACGGCAGCGCCGCCGCCGCCTGTTCGATCTCGATCGCGCTGCGCCCGAGCGCCCCGACCGCCCTGTAGAAATCCGCCGCGTCGGCCCCCTCGAGGTCGGCGAAGCACCGCCCTGCCCAGGGCGCGAGATGGCGGGCGAAGAACTCCCCCGGCCCGCCGCCCTGGAAGCGACCTTCCAGCAGCCCGGCCATCACCTCGCAGCAGAAGCCCAGGTGATCCTCCGGCTCCGACACTCCTTCGGCCCGGGCGATGCCGAGCGCGCCGAGCGTCGCCCGCAGCTCGGCCAGCGGCCGCTCATGCAGGAAGCCGGTGAGGTAGTAGGAGCCGTAGGGCAGCAGCTCCCCCCGGCCGACGCCGATGAAGAGGGCGAAGTATTCCCGCTCCACCCGGGCCGCATCGGTCCGTGCCGCGGCCGCGGCCAGCCCGCCGATGGCCAGACCGAGCGGCGTGTCGCCGCCCTCGAGGCGCCGGAGCCGCGCCAGCAGATCCGCGTCGGGCGGGGTGGAAAGCAGCCTGCCAAGCAACGCGAAAAGCTGCGCCCGCTCCCGATCGAGCGGATCGACCAGCCCTGTTGCGGCACTTGGACGTTCCATCATCATTACTTTACCCAGGTTACATCCATGCCACAAGCGGCACCCAGTGCCCGATGGGCGGGAACCGTCTCGTAACCGGAGCACGTTGCAAGGAGATAGGCCGCTTTCCGGAATGTCAAACCGGGATGGCGCCACCATGCCGACGGCGCGGCGGCGGCGCGGCCGGAGGGTCGGCGGGCGAGGTTGCCTCCTCGGAGATGAGGAGCGGCGCCGGCGCCGGCTCGGCGGCCTCGGATGGGGCGCTGCCGGCCTCGGCCTGGGCAGCGGACAAGTCGGGCGGCGTTGGCTCGGGCGACGTTAGCGCGGGCGGCGGTGGCTCGGCCGGGGCTTCCGCCACCGCCTCCTCGATCGCGCCGATGGCCTGGGCCAGCAGCTTCTTCACATCGCCGCCGAGCGCATGGGCGAAGCCGGGGACGCCATCCGGCGCATTGTAGTCCCAGGCATAGTCCGCCGGCCCGACGAAGGTGCGGATGGCCGGGTCGAGCGTCCAGACCCGGCGCAAGGCCGCCTGGCGCAGCGCGGCCGGAACCTCCGCGCGGAGGAAAGCCGCGATATCGCTCGCCTCGGTCAGGCTCTCGACCGGCGGCAGGCTGGCCGGGTCGAAGTCGGCTGGCGGGGCGGGCTCGGGCGGGGCTTCGGCGGGGGGCGGCGGCGCCTCGCCCTCCGGCTCCGGCAGGGCGCGGGTCGCGTCGCGCTTCCGCCGCGACCAGCGGCTGAGGAAACCCTCTTCGCTCATGGCCCGCGCCGCCCCCCGGGGCGCTTGCCGAGCGCCTCCGGATCGGCCTCATCGCGGCGGCGCTTGTGGCGGGCGCGCTCGACATGGTGCTCGGCGATGAAGGCATCGACCGTGGGGCGCAGCCAGTCCGGCAGGGGCAGGCTTTCGAGCAGGTCGGCGCCGCTGTCGGCATAGAGCTGCGCCTCGCCGGCATCGACCGTCACGGCATGGAGGGCAAGGCCGGGCTCCGCCTCCACCGGCCGCAGCACGACCCAGATGAGCGGCGGGTCGGCGGTGAGGTTGTCGCGGTAATTCGGCGTGTCGGTGGGGGAGAGCACCACCTCCGCCGCGCCGGCGAGGAAGAGGGTACGGCCGGCCTCCTCGCGCAGCACGGTCCAGGGCGGCAGCGCGGGCGCATCGCGCAGCACCTCGATGGCGCGCCAGGACCAGTCGGCCCAGCGGCTCGCGGCCGGGCGGCGCTCGGCCAGCACGGCGACGGGGATGCGGATGGTGCCGGGGACTTCGAGCCGCATCAGACGGCCTCCGCTGCGGTTCTGAGGGGAAGGCCGACGGCCAGGTTCTGCGGCTTCATCCGCACCCGCTGCGCCGCATCCATCGCCAGGGCGAGATAGACCGGCTTGCCGGATGCCCGTGGCAGAACCCGCGTCGCCTCGGCGAATTCCAGCACGCCGAGCCAGATGATGCGGGCGAGGCGTGCCTGCTTCACCTTCTGGCCGCGCCAGAGGTCGTTGGCGATGGCGGTCGCCTCGGCATCGAGGCCGACATGCCAGGTCCAGTTGCGGTCGTCGATCACCGGCACCGGGCGGATGGCAACGCGCTCGCCGATCACATGGCCGATGAAGCGCTCCAGCGCGCGGGCCATGCCGTGCTGGCCGGGGCGGTTCTCGGCGATGTCGAGGGCGAGGTCATGCGCATCGGACCGGGCCGCGTAGCCGGACGCATTCGCGTCCGAGAGAACCTCGAGCTCCACCTCGCGCGGCGGCGAGCCGGCCTCGGTCAGCAGCCGGCCGAGGCTGCCCAGATCGCCGTCGGCGGCGCGGGCATCGAGGAATTCCTCATCGGCCAGCAGCAGCGCACCGGGATGGATGGCGGCGCGCTGCGGGCGGAAGAAGGCCTCTGCGGCGCGGAGGGCGAAGGCATCCCCCTCGCCCTCCATGGCGGCGCGGGTGACGAGATGGGTCAGCATCTGCAGGAAGATCGGCGGGACGCCGCCGACGCCCCCGCGGAACAGGGCGAGCCAGGCGCCCTCCAGGGTGGGGGCGGCCTGCACCCGGTCGCGGAAGGCGAGGAAGACCTGCCAGTTCTCCCGCGCATCCGGGTCGGCAAGGGCCGCGAGGTCTTCAGGCGCGACACGGCGGAGCGGGGCGGCCAGGAGGCCGGTATGCAAGGCGAGCTCGGCCGCGCAGGCCTCCGCCGGCGGCACCAGTTCCGGCCGGGCGAGGAAGGCGCGCCAGAGATCCCCCGTCGGCAGGAGCCGGCCGGCCGCGTCGCGGTCGCAGAGGTGATGGCCCGAGGAGAGCCAGAAATCGCCCGGGCCGATCATCGCGCCCCGCTCCCGAGGCTGGTGAGGTCGGGGCGCTCGGGCGCCTCCTCCCCGGCCTCCTCGATGGCGAAGACGGGCGGCGGGCCCTCCCGCCGGTGCAGGGTGCGGAAGCGCTCGCGCACGGCGCCCTCCTCCACCGTCCGGCTGAGGGCGAGCACCGTCCCGGGCGGATGGGTGCAGAGCGATTCGGCGAAGGCGATCTCCTCCGCGGCGGCGGCCCGGGCGGCGGCGGCATCGGGGGCGCCGTACTCGGCCTGGATATGGGCGGCGAGGGAGGTGAGCGCCGCCTCCCGCTCGGCGGGGCTGGCCTCGGCGACCTCCACCAGCGTCGACCAGCCGAAGCTCGCAAGGCCCAGGAAGCCGGCACGGAATTCCTGCCGCCGCTTGCCGGCAAGCGTGGCCGGGTCCTCGTCCCAGAAGGCGAAGCCGCCGGGCACGGCCCATTCGCCCGGCTCGGCGGCGCGGGTGAAGACGACCTGGTCCGAGGCGTCGAGGCGGAGGGTGCGCGGCAGCAGGCTCATGCGAGTGGCACCAATTCGCGGCGACCATCGCGCTCCAGCACCAGGGCGCCGCTCTGGGGGTCGATCCCCCGCCTCAGCCCGGCCTCGGCGCGGCCATCCTCGAGCCGGGCCAGGCAATCCTCCACCAGCCGGCGCGGGCCGCTCGACTGCCAGCGATCGAGCCCCACCATCAGGTGCCGCGCCCAGGCGGCGGCGATCTCGGCGCCGGAGGGCTCCTCGAAGCCCTCCTCCTCGAGGCAGGTGCGGTCGGGCGCGTCGCCGGGCTCGATGCCGGACGGGAGGGCAAGCGCGAGCTCGAAGCCGACGACCAGCCAGTCCGGCACGGCCGATTCGGCAGCGCCCGGCGGCGTGGCCAGCCGCAAGCCCCCGACCCGGCCGCCGTTCAGCAGGAGCTCGGCCGGCCAGCGCAGGGCGATGACCGCCTCGGGCGGGCCGAGCACCACCAGCGCATCGGCCAGCGCATTCGCCGCCGCCAGCAGGGCGAGCCTGGCCTCGGCCAGCGGCATGTCCGGCTCCAGCACCACCGCCGCCTCGGCCCGCGCGGCCGAGCGCACCCAGGCGAGCAGCCCGGCGCCGCGCTCGGGCGCCAGCGCCACCGCCCGCGCCATGGCATCCCCGCCCTCGCGGAGCGCGAGGGGGGCGAAGACGCTCGGCAGGTCGGGCAGTTCCATCCTTCTCCCTCGCAAGGTCCCGGCTGGCGGCATATATGCCCCCCTTCCCCCGACGCCTAGCGGGGACGAGACCGAGGAAGCCCCCGAGAATGCCGGATCGCATCGCCCTGGTCTGCAGCTGCGAGGACAGCATGCGCCTCGACGAGCGCAGCCTCGCCCGCGGCTGCGGCGCCGAGCTCCGCACCGCGGAGCAGCTCTGCCAGGCGCAGCGCGACCGCTTCCTCGCCGCGCTGGCGACCGGGCGGCCGGTGACGGTCGGCTGCACGCAGGAGGCGCCGCTCTTCGCCGAGCTGGCGGAGGAGGCGGGCGCCGCGCAGCCCCTTGCCTTCGTCAATCTCCGCGAGCAGGCCGGCTGGTCCGGCGAGGGCACGGCGGCCGGGCCGAAGATGGCCGGTCTGATCGCTGCCGCCGCCATCCCCCTGCCGGAGACGCCGCTGGTGCCGCTGCGGAGCGAGGGCGTCACGCTCGTGCTCGGCCGCGACGCGGCGGCGATCGAGGCGGCGCGGCGGCTGGCGGACCGGCTCGACCTCACCGTGCTGCTGACCGGGGCGGAGCCGGTGGCGCCTGCCCCGCGCACCGACTTCCCCGTCCTGCGCGGGCGGGCGCGGGCGGCGACGGGCTGGCTCGGCGCTTTCGAGGTTGTGGTGGATGGGCATGCGGCGCCCTCGCCCGCCTCCCGCGCTGCCTATGCCTGGGGGCGGGGACGCGACGGGGCGGTCAGCCGTTGCGACGTCATCCTCGACCTCACCGGCGCCCCGGCCCTCTTCCACGAGACGCGGCAGGGCTACCTCCGCGCCGATCCGGCGGATGCGGCGGCGGTGGAGCGCGCCATCGCCGCGGCGCGGGAGCTGGTGGGCGAATTCGATAAGCCGCGCTTCGTGCAGTTCGAGGCAGGGCTCTGCGCCCATTCCCGCAACCGCCGCACCGGCTGCACCCGCTGCCTCGACCTCTGCCCGACCGGCGCCATCACGCCCGCGAAGGACAGCGTGGCGATCAGCGCCGAGATCTGCGCCGGCTGCGGCGCCTGCGCCGCCGTCTGCCCGACCGGCGCCGTGACCTATGCGCTGCCGCCGCCGGCGACCACGCTCGCCCGGCTGCGCGCCCTGCTGCTCGGCCATGCCGAGGCGGGCGGGCGGGACCCGGTCCTGCTGCTGCATGACGGCAGCCATGGCGAGGCGCTGATCGACGCCCTCGCCCGGCATGGCGAGGGGCTGCCGGCGCGGGTGCTGCCGCTCCGCCTCAACGAGACGAGCGGGCTCGACCTCGCGACGCTCGCCGCGGGCTTCGCCTGGGGTGCCGCGGGGGTGCGGGTGCTGCTGCCGGGCCGGCGCGGGCACGGGACGGAGGGGATGTTCCGCAACCTCGGTTATGCCGAGGCGGCGCTCGACGGGCTGGGCCTCGCCGCCGCGCTGCCGCGAGCGGCAGCGATCGAGACGGATGATCCCTTCACCCTCGCGGAGGCGCTGGCCCCTGCGATGGCGCTGCGCACCGGCTGGACGCCGGCAGGCTTCCTGCCGCTCGGCGCGCCGCGGGAGGTGCTGCGCCAGGCGCTTCGCGCGCTGCGCCCGCCAGCGGCGCCGGAGGTGGTGCCGATGCCGGAGGCCGCGCCCTTCGGCGCCGCCCTGGTCGCCGCCGAGGGCTGCAGCCTCTGCCTCGCCTGCACCATGGTCTGCCCGACCGGCGCCTTCAGCGCGAATCCGGAGCGGCCGCAGCTCCGCTTCCTCGAGGAGGCCTGCGTGCAGTGCGGTCTCTGCGCCGCGACATGCCCGGAGCGGGTGATCAGCCTCGCGCCTCGGCTCAATTTCGCCGAGGCCGCCGCGCAGCCGCAGGTGGTGAAGGAGGAGGAGCCCTTCCATTGCACCCGCTGCGCCAAGGCCTTCGGCACGGCCAGCAGCATCGCGCGGGTCAAGTCCCGCCTGGCTGCCAGCGGGCATTGGATGTTCGCCGACCCGTCCCGCCTCGCCCTGCTTGAGCTCTGCGAGGATTGCCGGGCGTCTGAGGCGACGCTCGGCGGCGTCGACCCCTATGCCGGCCCGCCGCGCCCTGTGGTCCGCACTACGGAGGACTGGCTGCGGGCAGCGGAGGAGGAGTAGCCCTCCTCCGCCAGCATCAGCCTCAGCCGCCCTTGTTGGAGCGGTTCCGCATCGGCCGGTACTCGGAGGGCACGCCGCCGATGCCCGGGCCGGCGGTGCTGGTGTCGCGGGTGACCTGCGGGCGGCCCTGGGTGTCGCCACCCGAGATCGTCGCGGTGCCGGCTCCGGCATTGGCGCTGTGCGGCAGCAGGTCGCTCTGCTGACGCAGCGGGGACCCGGCGGGGCCGGCGGTGCCAGTGGTCGGGGCCGGGCCGCTCTGGGCGGTGCAGCCCGCCAGCGCCGTCAGCGCGGCAAGGGAGAGAAAGGTCTTACGCATGTGTCAGGTCCCGATCATGGAGGGCCACAGGATCGTGGTTCCAGCCAACGGGACGGAGCCTAACGATGCGACATAGGGGTTGCAATGCGTCATGTTACGCCGGCCGAAGTTACCAACCCAGCGTTCCCGGCCCGCCCTTGAATGGCCCGACCAGCTCGGCCGTGATCCAGCCGCCGTAGAAACCGCCTGGCTGCGGCATGACACGCTCGTCATCGACGAAGCAGGCGTCCATGCGCCCGGCATAGACGGCGACGTGATCGCGGATGGGCGCGAAGGCGGGTGTCGGCGCCGGATAGCTCCAGCCCGCCGCCTCGGCCACCGTCCCGCCGGCGGCGAGCGTCCAGTACCGGGCGATGCCCTTCCATTCACAGAAGCTCTGGCCGCCGGCCGGGCGTAGGACGCCGGGGGCGAAGGCCTCCGGCGGCAGGTACCAGACCGGCGGGTGGAAGGTCTCCAGCACCCGCCAGGCCGCGCGGGTCTCGGCGACGGTCTCGCCGCCGAGCCGGATGCGGATGCGCCGCCCACTCGGCTCCAGCCGGGGCGGGCGGGGATAGTCGGCGACTCGCTCTGTCATGCCATCGATCTGGCCCCTCCCCCTTCCCTTGCAACCAGGCCGGGGGCATCACTGACACCCGACACGGAGGAGCCGATCCATGGCCGAGATGAACCTGCAGGTCCTGCTGCGCCGCCGCCCGAAGGGAGAGCCGGTGCCCGAGGATTTCGAGATCGTCGAGACGCCGGTGCCGCAGCCGGGCCCGGGCGAGGTGCTGGTCCGCGCCCATTACCTCTCGCTCGACCCGTACATGCGCGGGCGCATGTCGGACGCGAAGAGCTACTCCGCCCCGGTCGAGCTCGGCGCGGTGATGGAGGGGCAGACGGCGGGCGAGGTCGTCGCCTCGAACGCCCCGGGCTTCGCGGCGGGCGACACCGTGCTCGGCGGCTTCGGCTGGCAGCGCTTCTCCGTCGTGCAGCCGGCGCGGCTGTTCAGGATCGACCCGAAGGAGGCGCCGCTCTCGGCCAGCCTCGGCGTGCTCGGCATGCCGGGGCTGACCGCCTGGGTCGGGCTCGAGGATATCGGCCAGCCGAAATCGGGCGAGACCGTCGTCGTCTCCGCCGCCTCGGGCGCGGTCGGCCAGGTGGTGGGGCAGATCGCCAAGATCCGCGGCTGCAAGGTGGTCGGCATCGCCGGCGGGGCGAAGAAGTGCGAGTTCGTCACCGAGGTGCTGGGATTCGACGCCTGCATCGACCATCGCGGCGACCTCGCCGCGCAGCTCGACCGGCACTGCCCGCAGGGGATCGACGTCTACTGGGAGAATGTCGGCGGCGCGGTGCAGCGCGCGGTCTTCCCGCGCATGAACGATCACGGCCGCATGGTGATGTGCGGCATGATCGCCGAGTACAACGACACCGAGGCACGGCCGGGGCCGAACCTGATGGCGACGGTGCGCAAGCGCCTCCGCATCCAGGGATTCATCGTCAGCGACACCGGCTGGCCGCGCTACCCGCAATTCCGCCAGGAGATGCTGGGCCATATGGCCGCTGGCCAGATGGCCTGGCGCGAGGATGTGGTGGAGGGGCTGCGCAATGCGCCGACGGCCTTCATCGGCCTGCTGAAGGGGAGCAATTTCGGCAAGCTCGTCGTCAAGATCGACTGACGTGACGGCCGGGGATGCGCGCCTCGCCGCCTCCTTCGCGGGGCATCGCATCCTCCTCTGCTACGGCCTCTTCGGCGAGGTCGTGGCGGGGCTTCGCCTCGACTACATGCGCAGCCAGGCGGATTGGCTGCGCGGCCTTGGGCTTGCCGTCGGGGTCGTGGGACTGCCGACCGCGGCGCCCGTCCTCGCCAATGCTGCGCGCATCGCCGAGCGCATCGCGGGCGACCCGCGGCCCGTTCTGCTGATCGGCCATAGCAAAGGCGGGCTGGAGGCGCTGGCGGCGCTGCTTCGCCCCGGCATGGCGGCGCGGTGCCGCGGCCTCGTCGCGCTGCAATCGCCCTTCTACGGCTCGCCCGTCGCCGATGCGCTCTGCGGCATCCGCCCGCTGCACCGCGTGGCGCATCGCGCGCTGCAGGCGCTGCGGCTCGGCAGCGGGCAGGGCCTCCACGACCTGACGACGCCGGTGCGCAGGGCCTGGATGGCGGAGCATGCGGCGGCGATCGCCGAGCTGGCGCGGGCGGTGCCGATCGCGGTGGTGGCGACGACGCTCGAGGGCGCATCCTGGCGGGTCGAGGAGGGTGCCTATCGGCTGGTTGACCGCTGGATGCGGCTCCAGGGGGTGGGACCGGGCGATGGGCTGGTTCCGATCGCCTCGGCCCGGCTACCCGGCCTGCCCGTGCAGGTGCTGCCGGGCGGGCACCGCGCGCTGGTGGCGCGCGGCCCGGGGCGGGACCCGGTCGGGGTGCTGCGGGAGCAGCTGCTCGGGCTTACTCCGCTGCCACTTCGACCAGCACCAGCTCCGCATCCTCCGACGCGGTGATCTCCATCACCGCCTCGTCGACGATGCCGGCGCCGTCGCGGGCACCGAGCGCCTTGCCGTTCACCGTGACGGCGCCCTTGGCCGGCACGAGATAGGCCGCCCGCCCCGGCTCCAGCCCCTGGCGCAGGGTCTGCCCGGCCTTCAGGGTCGCCGCCAGCACGGCGCCGTCGACGTTCAGCGGCAGGGCGCCGCTGCCCGCATCCTGCGGACGGCCGCTGGCCAGCACCTCGAAGCCGGCCTCGCGCTGCTCCTTCGGGAACTGCTTGGCGCCCCAGTTGGGCTGCACGCCGCGGCGATCGGGGATGATCCAGATCTGGAAGATCCTGGTCGTCTCCGGCTCCAGGTTGTACTCGCTGTGCACCACGCCGGTGCCGGCCGACATGATCTGCACGTCGCCCGCCTCGGTGCGCCCTTCGTTCCCCATGTTGTCGCGGTGGGTGATGGCCCCCTCGCGCACATAGGTGACGATCTCCATGTCGCGGTGCGGGTGCGGGTCGAAGCCGGTGCCGGCAGCGATCTCGTCGTCGTTCCAGACCCGCAGCTTGCCCCAGTTCATCCGCGCCGGGTCGTGGTAGCCGGCGAAGGAGAAGTGGTGGCGTGCCTTCAACCAGCCGTGATTGGCACCGCCGAGGGTGCCGAAAGGACGGATGTCGATCATCTGTGTCACTCCTTGCGGGAGGCGCCGACCCTGTCGGGCCGGCCGGGATGCGCAGGAGATAGGCGCTTTTCGGCCGATATGCCCATCACCGGCGCCCATCGGCCTCATTCACCGCCGCCATGGGTGCATTGCCTGGGTTTAAGCCTTGCCTCATCTTCCGTAGAGGCCAGGTCGCCCAGACTGTTCCCCGTCGTCCTGAGGAACTGCTGCCCCGGCATCAGGCAAACGGACGGGCGACATCGGGCGGCGGCTATTTCCCGGCAGGCCGTTGCCAGACTGGCAGCCCGTCACGGGCAGCCATCGGGCCGGCCGGACCTCCGGCCGGCCCGTTCCTTTATCCCGTGCGCTGCGCCTCCAGCAGCGCCAGCATCCCCTCCAGCAGCTGCGCTGGCGTCGGCGGGCAGCCGGGGATGAGCAGGTCGATGGGCAGCGCGGCATCGATCCCGCCTTCGATCGCATAGCTGCCCTTGAAGACGCCGCCATCCACGGCGCAATCCCCGGCCGCCACCACCCATTTCGGCTCCGGCGTGCATTCGGCCGTGCGCAGCAGCGCCTCGCGCATGTTGCGCGTCAGCGGGCCGGTGACGAGCAGCACATCGGCATGGCGCGGGCTGGCGACGAAGCGGAGGCCGAAGCGCTCCAGGTCATGCACCACGTTCTGCATGGCGCTGATCTCGAGCTCGCAGCCATTGCAGGAGCCGGCATCCACCTGCCGGATGGCGAGGCTGCGCCCGAGCCGCGCCTGCGAGGCCGCCTCCAGCCGGGCGACGAGGGCCTGCACCACCTCCTCCGGCGGCACCGGCGGCGCGTCGGTCAGCGGCGGCGAGACCAGCGCCTGGGCCAGCCGCGGCCACAACAGGCGGCGCCAGCCCTCCTTCACAGGTCGACCCCGCTGTAGGAGGCGTTGATGCTTTTGTTGATCAGCGGGAAGTCGGCCACGATGTTCCCCTCGATCGCCGCCTCGAGCAGCGGCCAGAGCAGCCAGGACGGATCGCGCGGGAAGACGGCGCGCACCAGCCCGCCATCGTCGAGCGCCACCCAATGGAGGCAATCGCCGCGAAAGCCCTCGACGAGGCCCAGCCCCTCCCCGCCCCGCTGCGGCAGCGGCAGGGCGAGCTCGCCCGGCGGCAAGGACCCCATCAGCCCGCGCGCGAGGCGGATCGAATGCTGCATCTCCGCCATGCGGAGGCGGGCCCTGGCATCGACATCGCCTGCGGCCAGCACCGCCGGCTCGGCCGGCGGGTAGGGTGCATAGCCCGGCCGGTGCCGCGCATCGACGGCGCGGCCGGAGGCGCGGCCCACCACCCCGCCGGCGGCGAAGCGCCGCACGAGCGAGGATGCGATCACCCCGGTGCCGACCATGCGGTCGGCGAGGCTGGCGTGCCCGTCATAGACGGAATCGAGCCGCGGCAGCTCCGCCTCCACCGCATCGAGCGCGGCGCCGATGGCGGCCACCCCGGCCGGCGTCAGGTCGTCGGTGACGCCGCCGGGCACGACGCGATCCATCATCAACCGGTGGCCGAAGGCGGCTGAGGCGGCCCGCAGCACCGCCTCGCGCAGCGCGCCGGCGCGGGCATGCAGCCAGGCGAAGGCCGCGTCGTTGCAGAGGGCACCCCAATCGTTCAGGTGGTTGTGCAGCCGCTCCAGCTCCGCCATCAGCGCCCTGAGGGCCAGCGCCCGGGGCGAGGGCTCGAGGCCGAGCGCCGCCTCCACCCCTTGGGCGAAGGCCCAGCTGTGCGCGACCGTTGAGTCGCCCGAGAGCCGGGCGGCGAAACGCGCCGCGACCCGCGCCGGCTTGCCGAGCATCAGCCCGATATGCCCCTTGTGCAGGTAGCCGAGCCGCGCCTCCAGCCGCACCACCGCCTCACCCTGGACATGGAAGCGGAAATGCCCCGGCTCAATCACCCCGGCATGGACCGGCCCGACCGGGATGTGGTGGATGCCCTCGCCCTCGACGGACAAAAAGACGGGCTGCGGCGGCGGCATCGCATTCGGCGCCGGCCGGGCCGCCAGCGGGCCGAGCACCGGCCAGCGCCCATGGTCGAGCCAGGGCCGCTGGTCGACCCCGCCCTCGGCGACCAGGCCCCAGAGGTCGCGGATCATCCGCTCGAAAAGCACCGCGCCCGGCCGCACCGGGGACAGGGCGCCATAGCGCCCCTCCGGCACGGCGCAGGAGGCGATGAGGATCGCTTCCTCCACCATCAACGCCGCATGCACCTGCGCCGGATCGGCCCAGAGGCCGAGCAGCGCAACGCCATCCGCCTGGCCGATCTCCGCGACCAGCGCCGCCCATTGCCCGCGGTCGAGCAGGTAGCGCTGATGCGGCCGGCAGCCCTGCTCCTGCCCGTGGCGGACCAGCCGCAGCAATGCCTCGCTCATCCCGCCACCCCCGCCGCCTCGCCGAGCAGCGCCCGCAGCGGCCCCGGCAGCGCCACGCCGAGCAGCAGCGCCAGCACGAGATGCGCCCAGATCGGCCCGAGGCTCGTCCAGTCCGCCGGACCGGCGGCGGGCCCGGTTGGCGGGTCGCCGAGGCAGAGCGCCTGGAGCACCCGTACCTTCGCCGCCACCGCCGCCAGGAGGCCGAGGCCGAGCGGGAGGATCGCCCAGGGGTGCCGCGCCGCCGCCTCCGTCACCAGCAGGTATTCGCTGGCGAAGAGGGCGAAGGGCGGCAGCCCCGCCACCGCCGCGATGCCGATGGCGAGCGCCCAGCCGAGCGCGGGCGCGGCGATGCAGAGCCCGCCGAGATCGGCGATCCGCTGCGAGCCGCGCAGCCGCACCGCCGCGCCGATGCCGAAGAAGACCGCCGACTTCGCCAGCGAATGCCCGAGCATGTGCAGCAGCCCCGCCAGGTTCCCCGCCGCGCCGCCGAGGCCGAAGCCGGTGGCGGCGAGGCCCATGTGCAGGATGCTGCTCCAGGCGAAGAAGCGCCGCGCATCCCGCCGCCGCCAGAGCGCGAAGGCGGCGACGAGGACGGAGGCGAGGCCGAAGGCGAGCAGCAGCGCCCCCGGCGGCACGGTTTCCGGATGCGCGCCGACGATCGCCTTCGCCCGCAGCACGGCCAGCATCGCCGCGTTCAGCAGCAGGCCGGAGAGCACGGCGGAGATGGCGACCGGCCCCTCGGCCTCGGCATCCGGCAGCCAGGAATGCAGCGGGACCAGGCCGGCCTTGGTGCCGTAACCGACCAGGAGGAAGACGAAGGCGAGGTTCAGCACGCCCGGGTCGCAGCGCGCCGCGACCGCGCGCAGCGCCGCCCAGGACAGCCCCTCCCCCGCGCCGATCACCGGCTGCGCCGCGAGATGCAGGATGATGGTGCCGAGCAGGGCGAGCGCGATGCCGACGCCGCAGAGGATGAAGAACTTCCACGCCGCCTCGATCGCGGCCGGCGTGCCGTGCAGCCCGACCATCAGCACGCTGGCAAGCGTCGCCACCTCGATCGCCACCCACATCACGCCGAGATTGTCGGCAAGCAGCGCGAGGGCCTGCGCGCCCATGAAGAGCTGGAAGGCGACATGGAAGGCACGCAGGCGGCGCGGGTCCAGCCCCTCGGCCGCGATGGCGCCGAGCGAATAGATGGCCGTCGTCAGCCCGATGAGGAAGGCGAGCAGCAGCAGCGGCAGGTTCAGCGCATCGAGCCTTGTCCAGCCCGTCACCCCCTGCGGCGCCGCGAGCAGGGCGAGGGCCAGCAGGAAGGAAAGCGCAGAGATGCCGCAGTTCGTGAGGGCCGCGACCCGCTCCCGCGGCAGGAAGGCGAGCACCGCCGCCCCCGCCCAGGGCAGCAGGACGAGCAGCCAGGGGAGCGGCATCACTCGCCCTCCCCGCGATGCGGGTGCAGCAGGGCGATGTCGAGGCTGTCGAGCCGTTCCCGCATCTGGAAGACGAAGACGCCGGCGACGACCAGCACCAGCATCACCAGCGCGGCGGTCGAGAGCTCGACCACCAGCGGCATGCCGGCGACGCCGATGGCGGCCAGCACCAGCCCGTTCTCGAGGCTCATCAGCCCGACGACCTGGAGGATGGCGTTGCGCCGGGTGATCATCATCAGCATGCCGAGCAGCACGACGGAGAGGGCGATGGCCAGGTCCTCCCGCGCCAGGGCCTGCGCGCCGGTGGTGATCGGCAGCGCCACGGCGACGGCGAGCGCCACCAGAGCCACCCCGGCGATGAGGCTCGGCCCGATGCCGAGCGCCGCATCCACCCCCCGCGCGAGGGCGAGCCGCCGGATCATCCAGTGCAGGGCGAGCGGGATGAAGCCCGCCTTCGCCACCGCCGCGACCAACGCGGTGAGGTAGAGCTGCGGCGCCCCCTGCACCCACCCTTGCCAGGCCGCCGCCAGCGCCAGCACGGCCCCCTGCGCCGCCAGCACGCTCACCACCGCCGCGACCCGCCGCTGGTAGAGCAGCATGAAGGAGAGCAGCAGCATCCCGCCGCCGAGCAGGTGCGCCACGTCATAGGGGAGCTGGCCGAAGCCCATCAGGCGAACCCCGTCGAGACGAAGAGCAGCGCCGCCGCCAGCAGGGCCAGCAGCAGCGCCGCGCCGAGGAATTCCGGCACGCGGAAGACCCGCATCTTGGCGATCGCACCCTCGAAGACGGCGAGCGCCAGGCAGAGTCCGCCCATCTTCGCGCCCCAGGCCAGGAGGCCGGTCAGCCAGGCGAATGGCCCGCTCCCCGCCGGCGCCGTGCCGAAGGGGAGGAAGATCGCGGCGACGAGCGCCAGCCAGAGGGTCAGCTTGAGTGCCGCCTGCAGCTCCCACAGGGCGAGGTGGCGGCCGGAGGCTTCCAGCAGCATCGCCTCATGCACCATGGTGAGCTCGAGATGCGTCGCCGGGTTGTCGACGGGGATGCGGGCATTCTCCGCCAGCGCCACCGCCACCATCGCCACCGCGGCCAGGCCGAGCGAGACCCGGAGGCCGAGCGCCCCATCGCGGAAGACGGCGCCGATCTGGTCGAGATTGGTGCTGCCGGCCAGGATGGCGAAGCTCAGCGCCGAGACCAGCAGCGCCGGCTCGGCGAAGACGGCGAAGCTCATCTCCCGCGCCGCGCCGAGCCCGCCGAAGGCGGTGCCCGCATCCATGCCGGCCAGCGCCAGGGCCATCCGCGCCAGCGCCAGGAGCCCCGCGACCAGCACCAGGTCGGCGGCCGGGGCGAAGGCCATCCCATGCGCGAACCCCGGCACCAGCGCCGCGGCGACCAGCGTGGCGGCGAGCGCCAGGTAGGGCGCCGCCTCGCTGACCAGCGAGGCATTCTCGGCCAGCAGCGGGCGCTTGGCGCACAGCTTGGCGAGGTCGCGGAAGGGCTGCAGCGGGGAGGCGCCGCGCCGCCCCTGCATCCGCGCCTTCAGCCAGCGGATGACGCCGACCACCAGCGGCGCCGCCGCCAGCATCAGCGTGACATGCAGCGCCTGGGTGAGGACCGCGCCGAGGACGAGCACCTAGGGCCTGCCCGCACAGGGGCGCGGCGCGTCCCGGCGGGCGCTGTCCGTCATGGCGGCGCCCGCGTCCCTGCGATGCCGGGCAGCCTCTCGCCGATACATCTTCCCTCCCGTCACGGACACGCCCTAGCGCCTCTCCAACCAGGCCAGCAGCGCCAGCAGGCCGACCAGCGTGGCGAAGCCGAGCGAGAGCGAGCCGCGCAGGGTGAGGCCGCGCAGCCGCTCCACCTGCCCGGCGATCGCATCCCCCAGCCGCGCCGCCGGCACCGGCAGGGCGAGGGCGGCACGGTCCTCGAAGCCGGAGGCCAGCCGCGCCGGGCGAGGATCGGCGGGGGGCGGCATCGTCACCGCCTCGCGCGCCGCGAGCAGGGTGCCGCCCAGCATCCGCCGCAGCGGCTGGGCCATGCCGGCGGCGGAGGGCTGGCTCAGCGGATCGCCGAAGACGAATTCCGGCGGCGGGTCGATGAAGCCGCCATTCCAGGCCGGGCCGCGCTCCGCCGTCGCCGGCGAGCGCCGCCGCACCGCCAGCCAGAGCAGGGCCAGGGCAAGGCCGAGCAGCAGGATGACGACCAGCGGCGCATAGGCCGAATGCCCCTCCCCCGCGCCGATCGCCAACCCGACCACGGGCGGCATCGCCGCCGGGCCGACCAGCACGCGGATGCCGGGCGCGGCGAGGGCGAGCGCCAGCCCGGGGAAGAGTCCGATCAGCAGGGTCAGCACCGCCGGCACCGCCATCCCGGCCAGTTCGAAGCGATTGGCCTCGCGGGCCCCCGCCCCGCGCGGGCTGCGCGGCCGGCCGAGGAAGGCGAGGCCGAAGAGGCGCAGCATCGCCGCCGCCGCCAGCGCCGCGGCCATGGCGGCGAGGGCCAGCGCCGCGGCCGCCGCGACCTGCAGCCCGATCTCGCCCAGCCGCCAGCCGCCGAGCAGCGCCTGCAGCAGCAGCCATTCGCTGGCGAAGCCGGAGAGCGGCGGCAGCGCAGCCGCGGCGCCGATCCCGACCAGCGCGGCCACCGCCGTCCGCGGCATGGCGTGGATCAGCCCGCCCAACCGGTCCAGCCGCCGGCTGCCCGCCGCGTGCTGCACCGCGCCGGCAACGAGGAAGAGCAGCGTCTTGAACAGCCCATGCGCCATGGCGTGCAGCAGCGCCGCCCCGGCGGCCAGCGCCGCCATCGGCCCGAGATCCGCCGCCCGGAACAGCAGGGCGAGGCCGAGCGCCATCGTCACCAGCCCGACATTCTCGATCGTCGAGCAGGCGAGCGCCGCCTTGGCATCCTCCTCCAGATTGGCCCGGAGCGCCCCGAGCAAGGCGGAGGCCGCGCCCGCCGCCAGCAGCGGCACCCCCCACCAGCCCGGCTGCAGCGGCCCGCAAAGGTCGAGCAGCAGCCGCGCCAGGACATAGAGCGCGACCTTGGTCATCGCCCCCGACATCAGCGCCGAGACCGGCGAGGGCGCCGCCGGATGGGCGAGCGGCAGCCAGAGGTGCAGCGGCACCAGGCCTGCCTTCGCCCCGGCGCCCACCAGGCCAAGGGCCAGCACGGCGATGGCCCGCCAGCCCTCCGGCGGCGCCGCGCGGATGGCGGCGAAATCGAGCGCTCCGAGCAGGCCGAAGGCCGGCACCAGGCAAATCCCCGCAAGCGCCGCGAAGACGAGATAGAGCCGAGCCGCCTCGCGGTTGCCCGCCTCCCGATGATCGAGTGCGACCAGCACCCAGGAGGCGAGCGACATCAGCTCGAAGCCGAGGATCAGGGTAAAGCCGTCCGCCGCCAGCACGGCGAGCACCATCCCGCCGAGAAAGAGCGGCCAGGCGACCAGCCCCCGTGCCGGGCCGCCGAGGGCGAAAAGCGAGGCCGCCATCCCGGTGAGCCCCAGCAGCAGCAGGAACCAGGCCGAAAGTCCGTCGAGCGCGAGGCGCATCCCGCCCCAGGCCGGGCCGAAGGGCAACGCCAGCACCCCCTCCGGGAGGCCGAAGGCAAGCGCGCCACCCGCCAGCAGCGCGATGCCGGCCGAGACCAGTGCGCTGCCCCCCAGCACCACCGGCCCGGCCCAATGCCCGGCCCAACGCCCGGTCGGTACCAGGGCGGCCAGGGCCAGCAGGCCGAGAAGGGCAAGGCCGAGGGCGATCGCCGTCAGCACAGGGAGCAGGACGAGGCTGGCACGGCCGTCAGTCTAGCGCGGCCTCGCGACCGGCGCGAAGCGCCGTTTCGGCCGGCGGCGTCCAGGCGTCCGAAATTCACGCCTTAACTTCCTTGCAACGACAGGATAGAGACGCGCCGGGCGTCGACGGCGCCACGTTCAGGCCTCGTCCCGGAGAACAGGAACAAACCATGGATCGTCGAGGGCTGTTCGCCGGCGCCGCCGCTGCAGGCACTCTGGCCTTGGCTACGCCCGCCATCGCCCAGGCCATGCCGGAGGTCCGCTGGCGCTGTGCTTCCTCCTTTCCCAAATCGCTCGACACGATCTACGGGGCGGGCGAGCACGTGGCGAAGCGCGTCGCTGCGCTGACCGACAACAAGTTCCAGATCCGGGTCTTCGCCGCGGGCGAGCTGGTGCCCGGCCTCGCGGTGGCCGATGCGGTGCAGACGGGCACCGTGGATTGCGCCCATACCGCCAGCTACTACTTCGTCGGCAAGGACCCGACCTTCGCCTTCGACGGCGCGGTGCCCTTCGGCCTCAACACGCGCCAGACCAATGCCTGGCTTCAGGCCGGCGGCGGGCGCGAGGTGCTGCGGGAGTTCTTCGCGGGCTTCAACATGGTCTCGATCCCGGCGGGGAACACCGGCGCCCAGATGGGCGGCTGGTTCCGCAAGGAGATCAAGACCGTCCAGGACCTTTCGGGCCTCAAGTTCCGCATCGGCGGCTTCGCCGGCAACGTGCTGCAGAAGCTCGGCGTCGTGCCGCAGCAGATCGCCGGGGGCGACATCTACCCGGCGCTCGAGAAGGGCACGATCGATGCCGCGGAATGGGTCGGCCCCTATGACGACGAGAAGCTCGGCTTCAACCGCGTCGCCCCCTACTACTACTACCCGGGCTGGTGGGAGGGCTCGCTCAACCTCTCCTTCTACATCGCCCGCGCCAAGTACGAGGAGTTGCCACAGCTCTACAAGGATGCGCTGGAGAGCGCCTGCCGCGACAGCACCATCGAGACCATGGCGAAATACGACGTGCAGAACCCGCAGGCGCTCCGCCGCCTGATCGGCGCGGGCACCCAGCTTCGTGCCTTCCCGCGCGAGGTGATGCAGGCCTGCTACAAGGCAGCCTTCGAGCTTTACGACGAGACCGCGGCCAGGAACGCCAATTTCAAGAAGGTCTACGATCACTGGCGGGCCTTCCGCGACACGCAGTACCAGTGGTTCCGCGTCGCCGAGAGCGGCTTCGACAATTTCGGCTACTTCATGCAGGCGCAGGAACAGCAGCAGCGCCGCTGAGGCGCCCGGGAGGCTGGTGTAGATGGGTCCACTGATCGCCTTCAGCCGGGGCGTCGACCGGCTGAACACCGCCGTCAGCAAGCTGGCCGACTGGGCGGTGCTGCTCGCCTGCCTCATCAGCGCGGGAAATGCCTTCGTGCGCTACGGCGTCTCCTACAGCTCCAATGCCTGGCTGGAGGTGCAGTGGTACCTGTTCGGCGCCATCGTGCTGCTCGGCGCCTCCTACACGCTCTTCCGCAACGAGCATGTCCGCGTGGACCTGCTCTACGGCAACGTCTCCGAGCGGACCCGGCTCTGGATCGACGTCTTCGGCTTCATCTTCTTCATGCTGCCGGCCATCATCATGCTCGCCTGGATGACCTGGCCCTTCTTCCTCGACAGCTGGGTCCGCGACGAGGGCAGCCCGAATGCCGGAGGCCTCATCCGCTGGCCGGTGAAGCTCCTGCTGCCGATCGGCTTCTTCCTGCTCACCCTGCAGGGCCTTTCCGAACTCATCAAGCGCATCGCCCTGCTGCGCGGCATCCGCCCGGCGGCCGAGGTGGTGGTCGAGTACCACCGTCCCGACCAGTGAACCAGGACCGACAGATCCCATGACCATCGACATGGACGTGATGGCCCCGCTGATGTTCGGCGGGCTGGTCGTCTTCCTGCTGATCGGCTTCCCCGTCGCGTTCAGCCTCGCCGCGGTCGGACTGTTCTTCGGCTTCGTGTCGATCGAACTCGGCTTCTTCACCACCGCCTATCTGGGGAACCTGCCGCTCCGCGTATTCGGGATCGTGCAGAACGACCTGCTGCTCTCGATCCCCTTCTTCACCCTGATGGGCGCCATCCTCGAGCGATGCGGCCTGGCGGAGGACCTGCTGGAGGGCACCGGCCAGCTCTTCGGCAAGATTCCGGGCGGCCTCGCCTACGCCGTCATCCTGGTCGGCGCCGTGCTCGGCGCGATCACCGGCACGGTCGCCGCCTCGGTCATCGCCATGGGCATGATCTCCCTGCCGATCATGATGCGCTACGGCTACGACATGCGGATCGCCACCGGGGTGATCGCGGCCTCCGGCACCATCACCCAGGTGATCCCGCCGAGCCTCGTGCTGATCGTCCTCGGCGACCAGCTTGGCAAGTCGGTCGGCGACATGTATGCGGGCGCGATCGGGCCGTCGATCCTGCAGATCCTGCTCTTCATCCTCTTCATCGCGGGCGTCAGCATCTTCGCCCCGCACAAGGTGCCCGCGCTGCCGGACGAGGCGCTGACCCAGCGCGGCTGGCCGCTGATCTGGCGCGTGGCGAAGGGCATGGTGCCCTCCATCGTGCTGATTTTCCTCGTCCTCGGCACGATCTTCCTCGGCCTCGCCACGCCGACCGAGGCGGGCGCCATGGGCGCGGTCGGTGCGATCGGCCTCGCCTGGATCAATGGCCGCTTCACCTGGTCGCTGCTGCGCCAGGCGATGGAGAACACCATGCGGATCACCGCCATGGTGATCTTCATCCTGATCGGCGCAACGGTGTTCAGCCTGGTCTTCCAGGGCGTCGACGGCTCGCTCTGGATCGAGCACATGCTGATGCAGCTGCCCGGCGGGGCGACCGGCTTCCTCATCGCGGTCAACATCTTCATCTTCTTCCTGGCCTTCTTCCTCGACTTCTTCGAGATCGCCTTCATCGTCGTCCCGCTGCTGGCGCCCGTCGCGGCCAAGCTCGGCATCGATCTCGTCTGGTTCGGCGTGCTGATCTGCGTGAACATGCAGACCAGCTTCATGCACCCGCCCTTCGGCTTCGCACTCTTCTACCTGCGCGGCATCGCGCCGAAGGAAGTCCGCAGCAGCGACATCTACTGGGGCGCCATCCCGTGGGTCGTGCTGCAGCTGGTGCTCGTCGCCATCGTCATCTTCTGGCCGCAGAGCGTGACCTACTGGATCGACAGGGGCACGGGCGTCGACCCGAGCACGGTGCGGATCGAGGTGCCGCTGCCCGACCTCCCCGAGGACGACGCGCCGCCGATCTTCCGGTAGGGCCGGACCCGATCAGGCGGAACCGCCTGATCGGGGTTTCCTGCTCGATCAAGCGGCGAGCCAGGGCGGGCCTCGGCCGCTTTTCAGCCCACCGGCGTCGCCATCGGGCAGGCGGCTTCCACCACCTCGGCAGCGTTCAACGCCAGGTCCTCGCGCCAGCGGGACGCGATGATCTGGACGCCCATCGGCAGCCCCTCCGCCGTCAGCCCGGTCGGGACGGAGGCGCTCGGCAGGCCGAGCAGCGGCGTCGCCAGCAAGGGCTGCTGCGCCCGGTAGACCGCATCGAAGCCCTGCTGTCCCGCCACATCCAGCCCCTGCGGGAAGGGTGGCTCGGCCGAGACCGGGCAGAGCACCAGCGGCACCTCCGCCATGAAGCGCGCCCAATCCCGCTGCCGTGTCGTCCGCCGCGCGGTGAGGCGCATATACGTCTCGAGATCGGTCGGCGGGCAATGCGCCAGCATGAAGCGGTAGGTGTCCTGCGCGCCCTGATCGGCCTTCTGCGCGAAGGTCTCGGCCATGAAAAGCCGGGCCTCGCCATGGGCGAAGGCGTCCCAGTCGCGGGCCGTACCGGCGAAATCCGGCGGGTCGCGCTCCTCCACCACATAGCCGGCCGCCTCGAGGATGCGCCCGGCCCGCCGCACCGCCTCGGCGACCTCGGGATGCACCCCGGTCCCCGCCGGATCGACCGAGAGCGCAACGCGGACCGGCCGCGGCAGGGGCGGCCCCTCGAGCGGCGCCGGCATCCACCATGGGTCCCGCGCATCCCCCCGCGCCATGACGGCGAGGGCCACCCTGAGGTCGGCGACGCGGCGCGCCAGCGGTCCCTGGGTCGACATCAGCTGGCCGGAGAGCGGCCGCTCCGCCGCCATGGTCGGGTTGAAGGCCGGCACCCGGCCGAAGCTCGGCCTGATGCCGGCGATGCCGCACGCATAGGCCGGGTAGCGCACGCTGCCGCCGAGATCGTTGCCATGGGCAATCGGCCCGATCCCCGCCGCGCAGGCCGCCGCCGCCCCGCCGGAGGAGCCTCCCGGCGTATGCCCGGCGCTCCACGGGTTGAGCGTCCGCCCATGCAGCGCATTCTCGGTGAACCAGCGCATGGAGAGCGCCGGCGTGTTGGTCCGCCCAACGATGATCGCCCCCGCCGCCCGCAGGTTGGCGACGACGGCGCTGTCCTCCGGTGCGACCAGGTCGCGCCAGGAGACGCAGCCATTGCTGGTCGGCAGCCCCTTCTGGTCGACATTGATCTTGGTGGTCACCGGCACGCCATGCAGCGGCCCCACCGCCTCGCCGTGGGCGATGGCGCGGTCGGCGGCGTCGGCGGCGGCCAGCGCCTCCTCCTCCAGCACCAGCACGACGGCGTTGATGGACGGGTTCACCGCGGCGCAGCGGTCGAGCACCGCCCGCACCGCCTCCCGCGCCGAGACCGCGCGCAGACGGATGGCGCGGGCGAGGTCGAGGGCGTCCCAGCGCCAGAGCTCGGCAGGACGGTGCTGCATGGCGGCGGTCTCCTGTGCTGAAGGGCGCCATCATGGCCCGCCGGACACCAGGCTTTGTAGCCCCCTTCCCCGCCGGATCGGGCAAGCTCGCGCCGACAGGGAGAATCGCGGCCATGGCCGACAGCTACATGCAGGAACGCGCCGAGGAGCTGGCGCAGCACCTCAAGCTCAATGACGGAAAGTCAGGCTATGTCGAGGCCACGGCGGATGGCTTCCGCGTCTATGTCCGCCGCAAGTGGCCCGGCAAGCAGCTTGCCACCTGGGACGGGCTGCCGATCGAGTGGCACGAGAACGTGGGCACCCACAAGGCGGCCAACCGCTGAGGCGCCTCAGCCGCCCATGCGCTTCCAGGTGATGACGAGCACGTCGCGGCAGGAGGGCAGCGCCGGGTCGGCGGGCTGCACCGGCGTCACCCCATGCATCACCCGCCGGTCGTCGATGAAGGCCGTGTCCAGCCGGTCGAGCAGGGTGAAGCGCGCCAGCTCCGCCCCCGCATCGTCGGTGATGAGCGTCTCGCCGCCCTCGAGATTGGTCCGGGCGATCATGCCGATCAGGACGTAGTCGACGCCGTCATGGTGGACGCCCTCCGGCGTCGGGAAGCCGGGCGCCCCGGCCACCGCCTCGATGCGGAACTGGTGCATCTCGACGAACCAGTCGGCGCCCGGAGTCCCGGCATCGGCGACCGAGCGGCCGAGATCGAGCAGCGCCTGCAGCACCGGCCCCTCGCCGACTGCATCCTCAACGGGGGCGAACCAGCGCTCCACCCCGCCATTCAGGCTGTTGTGGACGACCGCCTGGAAATGTGGCCGATGCGGTCCCCGCACATGGCCCGGGACGCCGGCACGGGCGGCGAAATTGGCGTGACGCCGCCGCCGGTAGCGGCCGCCATCGGCCATGAAGCGGTCGGTCTCCAGCCGCTCCCAGCTCCCCGCGAAATCCGCCAGCGCCTCGGGCGACAGGCGGAGCCGCGCCTCCAGCACCGGGCCGGGCAGCCGTGCGAAGCCATGGGCTGCGACCTCGGCCAGCAGCGGGTCCCCGGTCTCGAGCTCCAATGCTGCGCTCATGACACCTCACCGATTGCCGGGGCCTCCCGGGTCCGCCCGGCCAGGACTTCCGCCACATGGCGCACCTTCACCGGCACGCCCTCCCGCTTCAGCCGGCCCGCCATGTTGAGCAGGCAGCCGAGATCGCCGGCGACGAGCGTGTCCGCCCCGGTCGCGGCGATCGATTTCGCCTTGTCGGCCACCATCCGCGTCGAGATGTCCGGGTACTTGACGCAGAAGGTGCCGCCGAAGCCGCAGCAGATCTCGGCATCGGCCATCTCCTTCACCACCGTTCCCGGCATGGAGGCGAGGAGCTTCCGCGGCTGCGCCTTCACCCCGAGCTCCCGCAGCCCCGAGCAGCTGTCATGATAGGTGACGACGCCCTCGAAGCGGGCGGCGACGCCCTCCATCCCTCGCATATCGGTGAGGAAGGAGACGAGCTCATGCGTCTTCGCCCCGAGCGCCTCCGCCTTGCCGCGGTACTCCGGGTCGTCGGCGAAGAGCGCCGGGTAGTGGTGCGCGATCATGCCGCCGCAGCTCCCGCTCGGCACGACGACGTGGTCATAGGGCAGGAACTCGTCGACCACGGCCCGCGCCAGATCCTTCGCCGTCGCCCGGTCGCCGCTGTTGTAGGCCGGCTGGCCGCAGCAGGTCTGCGCCCGCGGCACCTCCACCTGGCAGCCCGCCTCCTCCAGCAGGGCGATGGCGGAGAAGCCGACATTCGGCCGGTAGAGATCGACCAGGCAGGTCACGAAGAGCGCGACGCGGGGGCGGGTCTGGAGCATGCCTGCAATCTAGGCGCGCGCCGCCCGCGGCGAAAGGACGCCGATGCCGGAACTGTACTGCTCCGTCAGCGGGGCAGTAGCAGGAACAGCTGGGAGGGCTCGCGCATCAACCCGGCCTTGGCGGCGGCCTCCTGCCCCCAGCCCCAGAACAGGTCGCCCCGCGCCATGCCGCGGATCGCCCCCCCGGTATCCTGCGCCAGGACGATGCGGCGGATCGGCCGGCCGTCCACCGGGTCGCGGGTGACGAGGAAGACCGGAGCGCCGAGCGGCACGATGCCAGCATCGACGGCGAGCGACCGGCCCGGCGTCAGCGGCACCCCTAGCGTGCCGATCGGCCCCGCCTCCGGCGCCAGCCCCTCGATGGGGCGGAAAAAGATGAAGGAGGGGTTCTCCCGCAGCAAGGCCGCCGCCTCGCCAGGCGGGGCGGCGCCAAGCCAGGCGCGGATGGCCTGCATCGACATCGCCTCTCGGGCAATGGCGCCGCGCTCGATCAGGCTCCGCCCGATCGGCCGATAGGGATGCGCATTCCGCCCGGCATAGCCGAGCCGCAGGACCCGCCCATCCGGCAGCAGGATCCGGCCGGAGCCCTGGATCTGCAGGAAGAAGGCATCGACCGGGTCATCCACCCAGACGAGCTCGAGGCCCCGCCCCTCAAGCCCGCCTGCCTCGATGGCGCCCCGGTCCAGCACGCGCAGCGGCCCTTCAGGCGGCAGGGCGAAGAGCGGCTCGGCATAGCCGCCGCCCGGCAGCTCCGCCCCGCGCAGCTCGGGTTCGTAATAGCCGGTGACGAGGCCCTCCCCGAGCGCATGCGGCGCGAACCAGCGCTCGAAGAAGGCAGCCGCCTCGCCCGGCGGCACGGCCTCGGCGGCGGCGCAGGCCTCGGCCCAGGGAGCGGCGAATTCCTGCGGCCCGGCACGCAGCGCCGCGCAGGAGCGGAGGAAAGGCGCCAGCGCTGCCTCCGGCGCCTCGCCCGGCCAGTCCAGCGGCCAACCCGCCCCGCCCAGCAGCAGGGCGAGGCCGAGGGTGAGAGAGGCAAGGCCGCTGCCGGGACGCCCCCGCGGCCCCGCCGCGGAGATCAAACCACGAAGCACCGGTCCCGGGTCCCTGCGAAGCCGCGCAGCGGTGTCGTGAGGAACTCTAGGCCGAGCGAGTGGCGACCAGCTTCCAGGTCGGATCGGCCTGGTTCAGGTCGCGCTGGAAGGTCCAGACATCGGTGAGCTCGGTCACGGCATCGCTGCCCGTCACAACCTCGCCGTTGCGGCCGGTGGTCAGGTTGATCTGGTCGGTCACGAAGCGGATGGTGACATCGGCGATGCTGCCGCGCAGATCGGCCGCCTCGATCGCCAGCTCATGCACCGCGCGCAGCTCCGTGCGCTGCGACTCGCCGGCATTCTCCCGCGCGGTGATCGCCTGCTCGAAGCCCGCGTAGGTATCGTCCGAGAGCAGCGAGCGCAGCGTCTGCCGGTCGCCGGCGGCGAAGGCGATGACGATCATGCGGAAGGCCGTCTCCGCCCCGTCGAGGAAGCTATTCGGCTCGAAGCTGCCATCGACGGCGGCGATGCGGGAGATCGCCTGGCCCGGCGGCGTGCGCGGATCGGGCACCACCCGCCGGCCCTGCGCCGCAACGGCCGAGGCCGGCACCTCCTCCGCGACGCCGTCGATGGCACCGTTGCGCGGGTCGAAGCCGGCGGCACGCGTCTCCGGCTGCAGCGGCCGTTCGAAGCCGGTGCGTTTGCCGAGGACGCTTCGCAGCCGCAGCACCAGAAAGGCCGCGATCATCGCGAACAGGATCAGATCGACCGGTAGTCCGCCCGTCATCATGAACTCCTTTGCACCTATCTAGGTGAGTGACCCTCTGGTCGCAACGGCCAGGAGGATAGCGGCAGCACAAACAATGACCCATGAAGGCCGCTTGCCGGCCCGCGGCGCCCCCGCTACGCCGGGATACCAACGCCGGGAGGGAGACCCCAGTGATCCTGCTTCGCCACGGGCAGAGCGAGTTCAACCTCCACTTTACCGCGACCAAGCGCGACCCGGGCATCCCCGACCCGAAGCTGACCGAGCTCGGCCTGCAGCAGGCCGAGGCGGCGGTGCTGGCGCTGGCCGGCGAGCGCATCAGCCGCATCATCGCCTCGCCCTATACCCGCGCCCTGCAGACGGCGGCACCCATCGCCCGGCAGCGCGGCCTGCCGATCCTGGTCAACCCGACGGTGCGGGAGCGCTACGCCTTCTCCTGCGACATCGGCTCGGCGCGGACCGAGCTGGCGATCGCCTTCCCCGATCTCGACCTCGCCCATGTCGACGAGGTCTGGTGGCCAGCGATCGAGGAGCCGGATCACGGCATCGAGGCCCGTGCCGCGCTGTTCCGCGCCGAGATGTCGGCGCTGCCGGACTGGGATGAGACGCTGGTCGTCTCGCATTGGGGCTTCATCCTGGCGATGACCGGGGAGCGGGTGATGAACGGCGAATGGCGCCGCTGCGACCCGACCGCGCCGGCGCCGGAGGCCATCCTCTGGCGGCAGCCGCATCCGAGCGCGGTCAAGCCCTGACAGCCGGGCGGGCGCGTGCTAACCGGCGCGCCTCTTTGCGAAAGGCGCCCCGATGTCCGACCAGCCCCATGGCCAGCCGAACGGCGACCCCAACCTGGCCCAGCAGGGCCCGTTGGTGCTGAACATCCAATATACCAAGGATCTCTCCTTCGAGGTGCCGGGCGCGCCGGAGATCTTCGCCACCCTCCGCGAGCAGCCGCGCGTCGACCTCCAGCTCGATGTCCAGGCCCGGCCGATCCAGGAAGGCGGCAACGTCTTCGAGGTCTCGCTGCAGATCCGCGCCGATGCCCAGGCCGAGGGGAAGGCCTGCTTCATCGCCGAGCTGGTCTATTGCGGCATCTTCACCGTGAACGTGCCGCCGGAGCAGCTGGAGCCGGTGCTTCTGGTCGAGTGCCCGCGCCTCCTCTTCCCCTTCGCCCGCAACATCCTGGCCGATGTGACGCGCGAGGGCGGCTTCCCGCCGGTGATGCTGGCGCCGATCGACTTCGTCGCCCTCTGGCAGTCGCGCCGCGCCGAGGGCCCGGTGGTCGGCAACGCCTGAGCGGCCGGCCGGCCGCCATTCTGCGCGGGCTCGGCCCGCGCATCCTCCCGCCATGGATTCCGTGCTGAAGCGGGTGGCCGGGCCGGGCCGCTACGCAGCGGCGTGGAGCCCCATTCGTCACGCATTGTCAGGCTTGCGCCAGATCGTTCCGATATGCATATAGTTTGTTATCGGAACGAAAGCCCTGCCCATGCCGATTGCCGAGGCGGTGCAGCTCCCCCCGCCCGTCCACCGCCTGAGGCCTCGCGCCGAGGCGACCGCGCCCATCCTGCTCTCGCCCCCGCATCTGACGGGGGAGGAGCTGCCCGCCCTCGCCGCCACGCTGCAATCCGGCTGGGTGGCGCCGGCCGGCCCTGCCCCGGCGGCCTTCGAGGCGGCGCTCGCCGAGACGACCGGCCTGCCGCATGTCCTGGCGCTGTCCTCCGGCACGGCGGGGCTGCATCTCGGCTATCGCTGCCTCGGCCTCGAGCGGGGCGACGAGGTCTGGACCGCGACCCTCACCTATGTCGCCACCATCGCGCCTGCGGTGCAGATGGGCGCCCGCCCCCGCTTCCTCGACGTCTCGCCCGAGAGCTGGACCCTCGACCCGGAGCTGCTGGAGCGTGAGCTGGCGCGGGCCGCCCGAGCCGGCCGGCTGCCCCGCGCCGTCGTTCCGGTCGACCTCTTCGGCCAGAGCTGCGACCTCGACGCCATCCTCGCCCTTTGCGACCGCTGGGGCGTGCCCGTGCTCTGCGACAGTGCGGAGGGCCTGGGTGCGACGCGGCGCGGACGGCCGGCGGGTCAGGGCGCGCGGATGGCGGCCTTCAGCTTCAACGGCAACAAGATCGTCACCGCCGGCGGCGGCGGGGCGCTCGCCTCGGCCGATGCCGCGCTGATCGCCGAGGCGCGCGCCCTCGCCCATCAGGCGAAGCGCCCGGCGCCGCATTACGAGCACGAGACGACGGGCTACTCCTACGGCCTCTCCTCCATTCTCGCCTCGCTCGGCCTGGCGCAACTCGGCGCGCTGCCCAGCCGCGTCGCCGCCCGACGCGCCATCTTCGAGCGCTACCGGGCCCATCTGGGCGACCTGCCCGGCATCGGCTTCATGCCCGAGCCGGGCTGGAGCCGCGGCACCCGCTGGCTGACCGCCGTGCTGCTCGACCCTGCCCTCGGCGCCCCGAGCCGCGAGGCGGCGCGCGAGGCGCTGGCCGCCGCCGGCATCGAGAGCCGCCCGGTCTGGAAGCCGATGCATCTGCAGCCCGCCTTCCGCGGCGCGCCGCGCTCGGGCGGGACGGTCGCCGCGGGCCTCTTCGAGCGCGGCCTCTGCCTGCCCTCGGGCAGCGCGCTGAGCGTCAGCCAGCAGGACCGGGTGATCGGCCTGCTGCGCGGCCTGTGGCGGCGCTGAATGCGCATCCTCTACCTGCACCAGCATTTCTCGACGCCCGCCGGGGCGACGGCGACGCGGAGCTTCGCCATGGCACGGGCGCTCGCCGCGCGCGGGCATGAGGTGACGCTCGCCTGCGGCAGCTACGAGGGGGCGGAGACCGGCCTTGCCGGCGCCTTCCGCCATGGCCGGCGCGAGGGCACGGTCGACGCGTTCCGCGTCGTCGAATTCGCCATCCGCTGCGGCAACCGCCAGGGCCTCCGCGAGCGGGCCGGGGCTTTCCTCCGCTACGCGGCCAGCGCCGCGGGGCTGGCGCTGTCGGGCCGCTTCGACCTGGCGCTGGCCAGCTCGACGCCGCTGAGCGTCGCCCTGCCCGCCCTGCTCGCCCGGCGGCTGCGCGCCCTGCCCTTCGTCTTCGAGATCCGGGACCCCTGGCCGGAGTTGCCGCGGGCGATGGGGCTCGGCAGCCCCGGCCTCTGGTGGGCGATGGACCGGCTGGCCGATGCGGCCTGCCGCCAGGCCGCCGCCGTCATCGCCCTCTCGGAGGGCATGGCGGAGACCGCCCGCGCCCATGGCGCCCGGCTGGTCGAGGTGCTGCCGAATGGCTGCGACCTGCATCTCTTCGGCCCGCATGTGGCGCCCTGGCGGCCGGCCTTCATCCCGGCCGACGCGGTGCTCGCCACCTATGCGGGCGCGCATGGCCCGGCCAACGGGCTGCGCCAGCTGATCGAGGCCGCCGCCTTGGTGAAGGACCGGCGCCTGCACCTGCTGCTGGTCGGCGAGGGTGCGGAGAAGCGGCGCCTGCAGGCCGCGGCCGCCGCGATTCCGAATCTCCATTTCCTCGACCCGCTGCCGAAGCCGCGCCTTGCCGGGCTGCTGGCCGGCAGCCAGATCGGCCTGCAATGCCTGGCGCCGGTGCCGGCCTTCGCCGAATGGACCGCGCCGAACAAGCTGATGGACTATCTCGCCGCCGGGCTGCCGGTCATCGCCAACAGCCCCGGCCGCGCCGCGCGGCTGCTGGAGGACGGGCCCTGCGGCCTCGCCACGCCACCCGGCGATGCCGCCGCCCTCGCCGCGGCGCTCGACGCCCTCGCCGCCGATCCCG
>CADCTD010000071.1 GCA_902805545.1 uncultured Craurococcus sp.
TGGTCGGCGCTCCAGTTCGAGGACGCCGGGTACATCTTGTGGACCGCCGTGGTGCCGCGCCCGCCGTAGGTCAGGCCGGAGGTGTGGCGCATCAGGTCGAGGATGGTCATCTGCCGCCGCGCCGGCACGGTGTCCACCGGCCCCTGGCCCGAGGTGACGGCGTCGTTCAACACCGCGACACGCATCTGCCCGAGCGGGGGAAGGAAGCGCCCGACCGGGTCTCCGAGGGCGAGCCGCCCCTCTTCCATGAGGATCAGCGCCGCGACACCTGCCATGGGCTTGGTCATCGAGGCGAGGGCGAAGATTGCGTCTGTGGTCATCGGCGTGCCGCGTTCGCGGTCGAGGTGGCCGATGGCCTCGTAGTGCACGAGCCGGCCGCGGCGGGCGATCGCCACCACGGCGCCGGGCAGGCGGTTGCGCTCCACCTCGCCCCGCAGAGCCTCGCCGATGCGCACCAGGCGCTCGGCGGACATCCCGACGGAGGCCGGCGTGCCGCGCGGCAACGGCGGGTCGGCCGCCGCCGCGGAGGGCGCTTCGAGCAGCGGCACCAGCAGCAGGCAAACGAGGCAGAGCAGTCTCCGCATGGCGTTCGTTCCCTCCGTTCCGATCCTCCGGCCGACGTGCGACCCGGCGCTACCGGAACAGCGCGCCGCGGAAGAAGTCCCGCACCGCCGCGCGCACCGCAACCGCCGCCTCCGGGTTGTGGCCGACATGGGCGCCCGTGGCGACGCAAGCGTCGCGCTCCAGCGCAAAGGGCGCGCCCTGGGCGTTGATGATCGCGCCGTTCACGCCCTCGCTCAGCCGGCAGTCGCGCGTGGTCTGCGCATCGCGCACCGGCAGCAGGCGCGGGCTCAGGGGGCTGTCGAAGGCGTGGTGGGCGTCCGGGTACTCGGTCAGCGCCGCGTCCGCGCCGGCTTGGCGCAACCGCGCCACGTAGTCTCGGCAGGGGCCGATCGCCACGTAGTCGTCCGCGATGCCGTGGTAGAGGCGGATCGGCACCGACCCGACGCGCGTGTCCTCGCGGTAGGCCACGTTGCACGGCGTGTACAGCCCGGCGTGCGCGGCGAAGCGGCGGTTCGGATTGCCGAAGGCTGCGTTGAAGCGCTCGGTGGCGGAATACACGGAGGCGACCGCGCCCTTGGAGAAGCCGAGCACCCCGATCCGGTCCTGGCGGATGCGCGGGTGCGCCGCCAGCCAGTCCAGCGCCCGGTAGGCGTCCACCGTCATCGCCAGCGAGTGCAGCTGGTTCTGGTCGGCGACCGTGCTGACGATGCCGCGGCCCGCGAAGCTGTCCAGGATGAAGGCGGCGAGGCCGGCGGCGTTCAGCTCGCGCGCCCAGAGGTCGAGCGAGCCGCTGATCCCCCCGGAGCCGTGCACCAGCACCACCGCCGGCACCCGCTCGGCCGGCGTGCTTCCGGGCGGCAGGCGCAGCTCCCCGGCCAGCACCGCCTCGCGGCCGGCCGACCTGTCGCCCCGCAGGAAGTCTTGACCCGAGAGCGTGGCGCTGCGGATCGGCGCCACCTCGACGCGGGCCGGCGGACGAAAGCCGTCGGGCTCACCGGCGGCGGCGCCCCCTAGCTGCTGGGCCAGCGCCGTCGGCGCGGCAAACAGTTGCGCCACCAGCCCCAGGGCGGCGGCTAGGCGGTGCCGCCGTTCCACTGCGACGTGTCGCGATCCCGCCATGTCGTCTCCTCTCAGGCCGCAAACCTGCCCGGTTCGGGCGGGCGGCATGGAGAGTCCTGTTTCGGGACGATCGGGTCAACCGCTGCGGTCCGGCCGTGAAGGGGCGCGCGGTGGCGACAGGCCGGCCAGCCGGCCGGCGCGACGGCGGCGGCTTGCCGGAAGCGCACCGGGACAGGCACAGGGCCCATCACCGCCCGCGCGCTCCCGGCCCTTCAACGCGCCGACCGGCC
>CADCTD010000072.1 GCA_902805545.1 uncultured Craurococcus sp.
CTCGGTCAGCCAGAGCTTGGCCAGCGGCAGCAGGGCGCAGATGCCGGGACGGGCGAGTGCCTCGCCGGCGGCGATGCGGCCGGTCATCGCCGCGGCATCGGGCAGGCCGGCGACGGCCCGGTCGAGCACGCCGGCCGCCTCCAGCCGCAGCATCAGCGCCGCCTGGCCCGGCAGCGCCTCCGCCCCGGCGCGCTCCTCGAGGGAGACGGCGAGCGCCTGCTGGGCGTTGTCGCGCAGCACCAGCTCCGCCACCTCGCCGGTCATCTCGGCGAGCAGCGCGTCGCGCTGGGTGCGGGTGAGCGCGCCGGAGGACTCGGCATCGGCGAGCAGGATCTTGATGTTGACCTCATGGTCGCTGGTGGAGACGCCGGCGGAGTTGTCGAGCGCATCGGTGTTGATGCGCCCGCCTGCGCGGGCGACCTCGACGCGGCCCGCCTGGGTGACCGCGAGGTTGGCGCCCTCCCCCACCACGCGGGCGCGGATCTCGCCGCCGTTGACGCGGAGCGCGTCATTGGCGCGGTCGCCGGCCTCGGCCTGGCTCTCGCCGCTCGCCTTCACATAGGTGCCGATGCCGCCGAAGTAGAGCAGGTCGACCTGGGCGCGGAGGATGGCCTGCATCAGCGCCGCCGGCTCGATCCGCTCGACATCGAGGCCGAGCAGCGCGCGCACCTGCGGCGAGAGCGGGATGGTCTTCAGGCTGCGCGGGAAGACGCCTCCGCCGGCCGAGATCCTCGCCGTGTCGTAGTCGGCCCAGGAGGAGCGCGGCAGGGCGAAGAGGCGCTGGCGCTCGGCGAAGGAGGCGGCCGGGTCGGGCGTGGGGTCGAGGAAGATGTGGCGGTGGTCGAAGGCGGCGACGAGCTTCGTGTGCGGCGAGATCAGCAGGCCGTTGCCGAAGACGTCGCCCGACATGTCGCCGACGCCGGCGCAGGTGAAGTCCTCGGCGAAGATGTCGTGGCCGAGCTCGGCGAAATGCCGCGCCACCATCACCCAGGCGCCGCGCGCGGTGATGCCCATGCCCTTGTGGTCGTAGCCGGCCGAGCCGCCGCTGGCGAAGGCATCGCTCAGCCAGAAGCCGTACTCGGCGGAGAGGCCGTTGGCGATGTCGGAGAAGCTCGCCGTGCCCTTGTCGGCGGCGACGACCATGTACGGGTCGTCGCCGTCGCGCCGCACCACGCGCGCGGGCGGCACCACGCCATCCGGCGAGAGGTTGTCGGTGATGTCGAGCAGCCCGCGGACCAGCAGGCGGTAGCAGGCGACGCCCTCGGCCTGGAAGGCCTCGCGCTCGGCGGGGATGTTCTTCAGGACGAAGCCGCCCTTCGCGCCGGTCGGCACGATGACGACGTTCTTGACGCGCTGGGCCTTCATCAGCCCGAGGATCTCGGTGCGGAAATCCTCCCGCCGGTCGGACCAGCGGATGCCGCCGCGCGCCACCGGCCCGGCGCGGAGATGCACGCCCTCCATCCGCGGCGAATGGACGAAGACCTCGCGCCAGGGCCGGGGTGCCGGCATCTCGCCGGCCGCGGCGCTGTCGATCTTCAGCGAGAGGTAGTCGTGGCCCTGGAAGTAATTGGTCCTGAGCACCGCGCCGAGCACCTGATGCAGGCGGGAGAGGATGCGGTCCTCATCCGGGTTCGCCACCCCCTCGAGCAGCGCGCGCCAGGCGGTATCCAGCGCCGCCTCCTCGCCGCGCGGCCGGTCCGGGTCGAATCGGGCCTGGAAGAGGTCGAGCAGCAGCCGCGCCGCCGCCGGGTGGGCGGCCAGCGCCTCCTCGACGCTGGCCTGCGCGAAGGCGAAGCCGACCTGCTTCAGCCAGCGGTAGAGTGCGCGCAGCAGCCAGCATTCGCGCCAGCCGAGGCCGGCGCGGAGCACCAGGCGGTTGAAGCCGTCCGCCTCGGCCCGGCCGT
>CADCTD010000073.1 GCA_902805545.1 uncultured Craurococcus sp.
GCCGGCGCCGGCGTCCACCGCCGCGGAGCCGAAGCTCGAGGAGCCGCGCAAGCCGCAGGGCCCGGTCGCCGTGCCCGGCGCCGCCCATGCGCCACTGCCCGCCGCCGCCAAGCTGATGGCCGAGAACAAGGTGAGTGCCGAGCAGATCGGCGCTGGCACCGCCAAGGACGGCCGCATCAGCAAGGGCGACGTGCTCGATTTCCTCTCGCGCCCGGCCGCTGCCGCGGCGCCGGCTGCCGCCACCGCCAAGGCGGCCCGGCCGCTGGAGGAGGGCGAGGAGCGGGTGAAGATGACCCGGCTGCGCATCACCATCGCGCGCCGGCTGAAGGAGGCGCAGAACACCGCTGCCATGCTCACCACCTTCAACGAGGTGGATATGGGCGCGGCCATGGCGCTGCGCGCCGAGTACCGCGACGCTTTCGAGAAGCGGCATGGCGTGAAGCTCGGCTTCATGTCCTTCTTCGTGAAGGCCTGCGTCGCCGCGCTGAAGGAATTCCCCGCGGTCAATGCCGAGATCGAGGGCGATTCGGTCGTCTACAAGAATTTCGTCCATATGGGCATCGCGGTCGGCGGGCCGAACGGGCTGGTGGTGCCGGTGCTGCGCAACGCCGACCAGATGAGCTTCGCCGGGATCGAGAAGACCATCGGCGATCTCGGCAAGCGCGTCCGCGACGGGCAGCTCAAGCTGGAGGAGATGGCGGGCGGCAGCTTCACCATCACCAATGGCGGCATCTATGGCAGCCTGATGTCGACGCCGATCCTGAACCCGCCGCAGTCCGGCATCCTCGGGATGCACAAGATCCAGGAGCGGCCGATGGTCGTCGGCGGCAAGGTCGAGGTGCGGCCGATGATGTACCTGGCCCTGTCCTACGACCACCGCATCGTCGACGGGAAGGAGGCGGTCAGCTTCCTCGTCCGCGTGAAGGAAGGCGTCGAGGACCCGCGCCGGCTGATGCTGGACCTCTGAGAGCGGGCGGGGCCGGCCTGTCCGGCCCCTGATTCCTGCGCGTCCTGCCCATACAATCTGCTAGGATTCCGGCCGGCGAGAGCCGGATTCCGTGGCGTGCGCCTGAGGGGCCGCGCCCAGGCCATAACGGGAGAGTCACATGCGTTCCTTCGAAGGCCAATTCTCCGACAACCGCCCGCTCAAGCGGACGCGCGAGGAGAAGGTGCGGCTGCTGGCCGAGCTGAAGGAGACCTACAAGACGCTGAAGCCGCACACCTCGCCGGAGCTGCGCACCTCCATCGCCGGGAAGATCCGCGAGCTGCAGGCCGAGCTGGCCGCACCGCCGCCCCCGCCGCGCGAGCGCCGCGGGCCGCCGCAGCAGGAGCAGTTCGGCACCGGCCCCCGCCCGCCGCGCCGCCCGCGGCCGCCGCGGGAGATCTGAGATGCGGCTTGCCAGCCTCCTGCTGGTCGGCCTGCTCGCCGCCTGCGGTACGACCCAGTCGCCCATGACCTATGCGCCGACGGTGCCGGTCAGCACCGCCTCGGCCCGGCCGCTGGTGGCGGTGGCGCAGCCGGTGGTGAACCAGCGGCGCGCCGGCAGCGACGATCCGCGCTGGATCGGCACCATCCGCGGCGGCTACGGCAATCCGGTGAAGACGCTCGAGGCCGACCGGCCCGTCGACCAGGTGGTGGCCGGCGCCTTCTCCGATGCGCTGGCCGCGCGCGGGCTGCAGGCGGGGACGGCGGCCGGGCGCTACGCCCTGGCCATCACCATCCACCAGTTCGACGCCAACCAGTATGTGCGGCGGGAGGCGACGGCCGATTTCGGCATCCGCGTCACCGAGCGCGCGACGGGGCGGGAGGTCTGGTCCGACCGGACCAAGGCCTACAATGTGGATGGCAGCCTCCTGTCGCTCGGCACCGGCGTCTTCGCCTCGGTCGACGACCTGAAGCGGGTCGCGCTCCGCACCATGAGCGAGGCGGTGGACACCTTGCTGGACAAGCCGGGCTTCCGCGCCGCGATCCGCGGCTGAGGCTTTCGCGGCGCCCCTACCCCTCCGGTCCGCCCCGGCGCAGCATGCGCCGGAGGGCCAAGGGGGAGGGAGCGCGATGCGCCTCAGGGACAAGACCGCCATCATCATCGGCGCCGGGCAGGGGCCCGGCGAGGGCACCGGCAATGGCCGGGCGACCGCCATCCGCTTCGCGCAGGAGGGCGCCCGAGTCGCCTGCGCCGACCGCGACCTGCCCTCGGCCGAGGAGACGGCGCGGCTGGCCGGCAACGGCGCCTTCGCCCTCGCCGTCGAGGTGACGCAGGAGGCGACGCTGGCCGCCGCGCTCGGGGAGGCGGTGCGGCGCTTCGGGCGGCTCGACATCCTGCACTACAATGTCGGCGTCTCCCTCGCGGGCGGGGATGCGTCGCCGACCGAGATCACCGAGGAGGCCTTCGACCGCATCACGGCCATCAACCTGCGCGGCTTCGTCATGGCGGTGAAGCATGCGCTGCCGATCATGCGGGCGCAGGGGGGCGGGGTGATCCTGTCCATCTCCTCGGCCGCGGCGGTCGAGAGCTACCCCTATGTCGCCTACAAGGCGACCAAGGCGGCGATGCTCGCCGTGACCGAGCAGGTGGCGATCCAGAATGCCGGGCATGGCATCCGCTGCAACACCATCCTGCCTGGATTGATGGACACGCCGATGGCGGTCGATACCCGCGTCCGCCATAGCGGCAGGACCCGGGCGGAGGTGGCGGCCGAGCGCGATGCCAAGGTGCCGCTGCGGCGCCGGATGGGCACCGCCTGGGATGTCGCCAATGCCGCGCTCTTCCTCGCCAGCGACGAGGCCGGCTTCATCACCGGCGTCGCCCTGCCGGTGGATGGCGGGCGGCTGGTCCAGATCGGCTGACCGCCCTTGGCCGGCCCGTGAGTTGCAATCGCCAAGCGTTCGCATCTACAAGGGGTCTCCGCTCACGGGTCCCCCATGTCCTTCATCGCCGATTCCGTCCTGGCTGAGACACCTGCCGCGCTCGATCTCGGCGCCGCCCGGCGGGGTTTCCGCGGGCGGATCCGCGGCCTGCGCGCCTTCGCCTCCGGCGGGCTGCCGGCGGAGGAGCTGGAGCGGCGGCTGCTCGAGCTCGGCTTCGTCGAGGGGGCGGAGGTGGAGCTGCTGCACCAGGGCCTGTTCGGCCGGGACCCCATCGCCATCCGGGTCGCTTCCGCGACCATCGCGCTGCGCCGGCAGGAGGCCGCGGCGGTGCTGGTGGAGCCGATGTAGCGGGACGGAACGCCCATGAACGAGATGTCGGCCGGCCTGCGCGATCTGCGGATCGCCCTGGTCGGCAACCCGAATTGCGGCAAGACCGCGCTGTTCAACACGCTCACCGGCAGCCGGCAGCGGGTGGCGAACTACCCGGGCGTGACCGTCGAGCGGAAGGAAGGCAGCTTCCTCAGCCCTGGCGGGCGGCGGGTGCAGTTGCTCGACTTGCCGGGCACCTATTCCCTCCGCGCTCGTAGCCCGGACGAGGTGGTGACGCGCGACGTGGTGCTCGGCGAGCAGGCCGAGGTGGCGGCGCCCGACCTGCTCGTCTGCGTCGCGGATGCGACCAACCTGCGGATCGGCCTGCGCCTGATCCTCGAGCTGAAGCGCACCGGGCGGCCGCTGCTGGTCGCGCTCAACATGTTCGACATTGCCCGCCATCGCGGGATCGAGGTGGATGTCGGGCGGCTCTCGGCGCTGCTCGGCCTGCCGGTCGTCACCACCGTCGCGGTGCGGCGGGGTGGGACGGAGGCGCTGCTGGCGGCGATCGACGCGCAGGCGCCGCCAGGCGAGGCTGATGCCGCTTGGTCGGCGCCGGATGCAGCCGGGCTTCGCACGCTGCAGCGCGAGGCGGACCGCATCCTCGCTGCCGTCGTCCGGGTGCCGGACCGGCGCGACGCGGTGACGCGGCGGCTGGATGCGGTGCTGCTGCACCCCGTCGCGGGGCTCGTCATCCTGCTGGTGGTGCTGTTCCTGATGTTCCAGGCCGTCTTCGCCTGGGCGCAGCCGGCGATGGACCTGATCGAGGCCGGGTTTCAGGCGATGGGCGCCGCGGTCGGCGCGCTGCTGCCGGAGGAGGGGACGGCCGGGCTGCTGCGCAGCTTCCTGCAGGACGGGCTGATCGCCGGTGTCGGCAGCGTGCTGGTCTTCCTGCCACAGATCCTGGTGCTCTTCCTCTTCATCCTCCTCCTGGAGGATTTCGGCTACATGGCCCGCGCCGCCTTCCTGATGGACCGCATCATGGGCGGGGCCGGGCTGCATGGGCGCGCCTTCATTCCGCTGCTGTCCTCCTTCGCCTGCGCCATCCCGGGCATCATGTCGACGCGCGTCATCGACAACCAGCACGACCGGCTGGCGACGATCCTGGTCGCGCCGCTGATGACCTGCTCGGCGCGCATCCCGGTCTATACGCTGATCATCGGCTCCTTCGTCCCCGACCGGCCGGTCGGGGAGGGGGCCTGGTCCTGGGTCGGCCTGCAGGGGCTGGTGATGTTCGGCCTCTACGCCGCGGGCATCGTCAGCGCGCTCGGAATGTCCTTCGTCTTCAAGCGGCTGCTCTGGCGCGGGCAGCCGACCGAGCCCTTCATGCTGGAGCTGCCGGACTACAAGCTTCCGCGGGTGCGGAATCTGGCGCTCGGCCTCTGGCAGCGGGCCAAGGCCTTCCTGCGCCGGGCGGGGACCATCATCCTGTCGATGATGGTGGTGATCTGGTTCCTCTCCTCCGTCCCCCGGCCGCCGGAGGGGGCGACGCAGCCTGCCATCGAGTACAGCTTCGCCTACTCGATCGGCCATGCGGTGGAGCCGCTGCTGCGTCCGATCGGCTTCAACTGGCAGATCGGGGTTGCGCTCATCCCCGGCATGGCAGCGCGGGAGGTGGCGGTGGCCTCGCTCGGCACGGTCTATGCGGTGCAGGAGGCAGAGGAGGATGCGGCGCAGCTCGGCCAAGCGCTGGCCGGGAAATGGAGCCTGGCGACGGCGCTCGCCTTCCTCGCCTGGTATGTCTTCGCGCCGCAATGCGTGGCGACGCTGAGCGTGATCCGCCGCGAGACGGGGGGCAGGCGCTGGATGTGGTTCAGCTTCGGCTACATGCTGGCTCTGGCCTATCTGGCGGCGTTCGTGACGTATCAGGGGGCGAGGGCGTTGGGGGCCGGATGAGCATCGCGAAATTGCAATCCCCCTGCGCCATGATACACCAGCCCCCTTGAAGCTCCATCTCTCCGGGAGGCAGCCGTGTCAGTGTTTCCCTCGTCCGATGGCCCGCGGAGCAGCGGCAACCAGGTGGCGACGCGGTTTGTGGTTGCGGGTCCTGTGCTGGTGGCATCGCGTCGGTTTGGCGACCACCGGGGTTTCTTCGTCGAGAGCTACAGCGCGCGGGACTTCGCCGCGATCGGCATCCCGGACGTCTTCGTGCAGGACAACCACTCGCGCTCCGAGCAGGCGGGGACGGTGCGCGGGCTGCACTTCCAGTTGGCGCCGCATGCCCAGGCCAAGCTGGTGCGGGTGCTGCGCGGCGCGATCCTCGATGTCGCCGTCGATATCCGCCGCGGCTCGCCGACCTATGGGCAGCATGTCGCGGCCGAGCTGACGGCGGAGAACGGGCACCAGCTCTACGTCCCGGCCGGCTTCGCGCATGGCTTCTGCACGCTCCTGCCCGAGACCGAGGTGGCCTACAAGGTCACCGACTACTACGCGCCCGACTGCGATCGCGGCATCGCCTGGAACGATCCGGACCTTGCCCTGCCCTGGCCCTTCGCGGCGGAGGCGGTGCAGCTCTCCGACAAGGACCGCCGGGCGCCGCGGCTGCGCGATGTCCCGCCCGCCTTCGAGTACAGGTAGGAACTCCAGCATGCGCATCCTGGTCACCGGCGGGGCCGGCTTCATCGGCTCGGCCGTCACCCGGCTCCTGGCATTGGAGCGCGGCGCGACCGTGCTCGTGGTCGACAAGCTGACCTATGCCGGCGACCGGCGCTCCATCCATGACTGCGAGGGGCGGCACGGCTTCGAGTTCCTCGAGGCGGATATCTGCGACACCGCGCGGATGCGCGCCGCCATGGCGGCGTTCCGGCCGGATGCGGTGATGCACCTTGCGGCCGAGAGCCATGTCGACCGCTCGATCACCGGCGCGGCGGACTTCATCGAGACCAACATCAACGGCACCTTCTCCATGCTGGAGGCGGCGCGGGGCTACCATGCCGGGCTGGAGGGCGGGGCGCGGGCGCGCTTCCGCTTCCACCACATCTCGACCGACGAGGTCTTCGGCTCGCTCGGGCCGAGCGGGGCCTTCAGCGAGACCACGGCCTATGACCCGCGCTCGCCCTACTCGGCGAGCAAGGCGGCGTCAGACCATCTGGTCCGCGCCTGGCACGAGACCTACGGGCTGCCGGTGCTGGTGACGAACTGCTCGAACAACTACGGGCCGTACCACTTTCCCGAGAAGCTCATCCCGCTCATCATCCTCAACGCGCTCGAGGGCCGGCCGCTGCCGGTCTATGGCGATGGCAGCAACATCCGCGACTGGCTGCATGTCGAGGACCATGCCCGCGCCCTGGTCGCGGTCGTCGAGCATGGCCGGGTCGGCGAGACCTACTGCATCGGCGGCCGGGCGGAGCGACGCAACCTCGAGGTGGTGCAGACCATCTGCGACCTGCTCGACGAGCGCCGTCCGGATGCCGCGCCGCGGCGTGGGCTGATCCGCTTCGTCGCCGACCGGCCGGGGCATGACCAGCGCTACGCCATCGACTGCGGCAAGATCGAGCGCGAGCTCGGCTGGCGGCAGCAGCAGAGCTTCGAGACGGGCATCGCGGCGACCATCGACTGGTATCTCGCCAACGAGTGGTGGTGGCGGCCGCTGCGCGACAAGAAGTATAGCGGCGAGCGGCTCGGCCTCATGGCCGGGGCGGCAGGCTGATGCGCGTCCTCGTCATCGGCCGCACCGGCCAGGTCTCGACCGAGCTGCTGGCGCGGTTGCCGGCAGCCGGGCACGAGGCGGTCGGGCTCGAGCCGCCGGACTTCGACCTGACCGATGCGGCGCAGGTCGCGGCGGCCTTCGCGCAGCACCGGCCGGAGGCGGTGATCAACGCCGCCGCCTATACCGCCGTCGACCGCGCCGAGGATGACCGGGCACTGGCCTTCGCGGTGAATGCCACGGGGCCGCGCCTGCTCGGCGAGGCGGCGGCGCGGGCGGGCGTGCCGGTGATCCACTACTCGACCGACTATGTCTTCGACGGCGTCAAGAGCAGCCCCTACACCGAGGCGGATGCGCCAGCCCCGGTCGGCGCCTATGGCGCCTCGAAGCTCGCCGGCGAGCTGCTGCTGCACCTGGCGCAGCCGCGCAGCGTGACCTTCCGCACCGCCTGGGTCTGCTCGGCGCATGGCAACAACTTCGTCAGGACGATGCTGCGCTTCGGGCGGGAGCGGCCCGAACTGCGCGTCGTCGCCGACCAGCACGGCGCGCCGACCTTCGCCGACGACCTGGCCGATGCGGCGATCGCGCTGCTGCCGCGGCTGGCGGCGGCGCCGGCGGGCGAGGACTGCTTCGGCGTCTTCCACCTGACCGGGCAGCCCTACACCACCTGGCACGGCTTCGCCGAGGCGATCTTCGCCGGCGCGGCCGAGCGGGGGCAGCCGGCACCGACGCTCACGGCGATCACCACCGCCGACTACCCGACGCGGGCCACGCGGCCGGCCAACTCGCGCCTCGACTGCAGCCGGGCCGCAAAGCGCCTCGGCCTCCAGGCCGCCGACTGGCGGGGGGGGCTCGACCGCTGCCTCGATGCGCTGCTCAAGGAGAACACCCGATGAAGGGCATCGTGCTGGCCGGCGGCAGCGGCACCCGGCTGTATCCGGCAACGCTCGCGGTCTCGAAGCAGCTGCTGCCGGTCTACGACAAGCCGATGGTCTACTACCCGCTCTCGGTGCTGATGCTGGCCGGGATCCGGGAGATCATGGTGATCTCGACGCCGCACGACATGCCGCTGTTCGAGCGCCTGCTGGGCGATGGCAGCCAGTGGGGCATCCGCCTCGTCTACCAGGTGCAGGAGAAGCCGAACGGCATCGCCATGGCGCTGGTGCTGGCGGAGAGGTTCCTCGCCGGCGAGCCCTCGGCGCTGGTGCTGGGCGACAACATCTTCCACGGCCATGAGCTCGACCTGCGGATGGCGGAGGCCCAGGCGGCGCATGGCGCGGCGGTCTTTGCCTATCGCGTGGCGGACCCGGAGCGCTACGGCGTCGTCGAGTTCGATGCCGAGGGCCGGGCGCTGTCGATCGAGGAGAAGCCGGCCCAGCCCAAGTCGGACTGGGCGGTGACGGGGCTCTACTTCTACGACGGCCGGGCGCCGGCGATCGCACGCTCGCTCCAGCCCTCGGCGCGGGGCGAGCTGGAGATCACCGACCTCAACCGGGTCTATCTCGAGGAGGGGAGCCTGCGCGTGGCGCGGCTCGGGCGGGGCTATGCCTGGCTCGACACCGGCACCCATGACAGCATGCTCGAGGCCGGCGAGTTCGTCCGCGCCATCGAGAAGCGCACCGGCCAGAAGGTCGCCTCGCCAGAGGAAATCGCCTGGCGCAAGGGCTTCATCAGCGACGAGCAACTGCTCACCATCGCCAGGCCCCTCAGCAAAAGCGGATATGGGCAGTATCTGGAGCACATGCTGGCCCATCCGTAGCGCTCCATATCGCATCAGGGCGGCGGCTTCAGGCCGCTCCGCCAACCCTCCTCCTCGCCGCCCGCGGCGGCTACCATCGCCTGCGCAACGGCGAGCGCAAGGAGGCACGCGGATGACGGACGACCTGCTGGACACCGGCAAGCGCATCAGAGGCGAGGTAATCGGCGCGGCGCGCTCGGCCGCGGCGCTGGAAGGCGCGACCGAGTTCGACCGCCCCTTCCAGGAGCTGGCACTGCGCTATTGCTGGGGCGAAGTCTGGGGCCGCCCCGGCCTGCCGCGGCGCGACCGCAGCCTCATCAACCTCGCCATGCTGGCCGCCCTCGGCAAGCCGAATGAGCTGAAGATCCACCTCCGTGGCGCGCTGACCAACGGCGTGACGCGGGCGGAGATCCAGGAGGTCTTCCTCCAGCTCTGCATCTATGCCGGTGTCCCGGCGGCGGGCGAGGCCTTCCGCGTCGCGCGCGAGGTCTTCGAGGAGGCCGAGTTCGCCGACAAGGGCTAGGCCCCCCGGCGGATCGCCTCGTAGCCTGCCCGGACCAGCGCCGGCCCATGCTCCCGCTCCAGCCGGCGGATGGTGAAATGCGCCGTGGCGATGCCGGAGAAATGCTCGAGGAAGGCGATGTTCACCGCCGCCCCGCCCGCCGCGCCGATCACCGGCGCCGCCTGGGCGGAGAGCTTCACCGCGACCGGTGCGCCGAAGCGCGCCGCGATGGCGCCGAGGAAGCCCGGCAGCAGGGCGCCGAAGCCACGGCCGACCGCGCCCTTCAGCGTCTCGGTCAGTGCGATGCGAAGGGCGAAGTAGCCGCTTTCCCCCTGGTCATCCTGCGGGTCCCTCCCGCCGAGCGCGAAGACCTTCAAGCATTCCGCCTGCACCATCGGGTCCGAGAGGTCCTCGCCCTGCTCGGCGGCGATGGCGGCGATGCGGCGGAGCAGGAGCGTGGTGGAGACGGGCAGCTCCATCAGCGTCCCTGGCAGGCCGAAGGCCCCGCCGGCGGCGCCGGAGGCGGCCAGCAGCCCGCGATGCAGCCAGTCGGCCGAGAGCGGGGTCGGGTTGCGCGCCGGGTCGCTGCGCATGGCGGCTTGCATCGCCCCTTCCAGCGCCCGGTGGACGGCGCCGTTCAGCAGCCGTTGCGCCGCCGCCGGGAGGCGCCGCTTCAGCGCCTCCACCGAGCCGCCGACCAGCGAGGCCAGGCGGACGGGCAACGAGGTGCCTTCGAGGATCGCCACCGCATGGGCGAGCGCCGCCTGCTCGTCGCTGCGGAGGCCGGCGGGGATGGGGAGGGTGTTCTCGCTCGTGCTGCTCATGCCGGCAACAACCTCCGTGCTGGCGCCGGGTTCGCCGCGGCGGCAGGATCGCCGCATCCCGAGGGACCGAACCGATGGATGGCAGCCTCTCCGTGATCCGCACCGCCTGCCCGCATGACTGCCCGAGCGCCTGCGTGCTGGAGGTGGAGCGGCTCTCCCCGGCGCGCATCGGCCGGGTGCGCGGCTCGGCCAGCTACGACTACACGGCCGGCACCTGCTGCGCCAAGGTCGCCCGCTATGCCGAGCGGGTGCACCACCCGGACCGGCTGACCCGGCCCCTGCTGCGGATCGGCGCCAAGGGCGAGGGCCGCTTCGCCCCGATCGGCTGGGACGAGGCGCTGGACCGCATCGCCGAGGCCTTCCGCGCCGCCGCGGCACGGCACGGGCCGGAGGCGGTCTGGCCCTATCACAGCGGCGGGACGATGGGCGTGCTCGGCCGCTGGGGGCTCGACCGGCTGCGGCACGTGATGGGCTATTCCCGGCAGAAGTCCACCATCTGCGTCACGCCGGCCGAGTCCGGCTGGCGGGCCGGCCATGGCGCGGCGCGCGGGGCCGACCCGCGGCGGGTGGCGGAGGCGGACCTCATCCTGATGTGGGGCGGCAATCCCGTCGCTACCCAGGTCAACCTGATGGCGCATATCCAGCGGGCGCGGAAGCGGCGCGGGGCGAAGCTGGTCGTCGTCGATGCCTATCGCTCGCCGAGCATCGAGGCGGCGGATATCGGCATCATCCTCCGCCCGGGGACGGATGCGGCGCTGGCCCTCGCCATGATGGCCGTGGCCCTGGAGCAGGGCGCCGCCGACCGCGCCTTCCTCGCCGCGCATACGGATTGGGACGATGGGGTGGAGGCGCATCTCCGCCGCCACACGCCGGAATGGGCCGCGGGCGTCACCGGCGTGCCGGCGGCCGAGATCCGCGCCCTGGCCGGGCTCTATGCCGGGACGCGGCGGCTGTTCCTCCGCGCCGGGGTCGGCTTCACCCGGCACCGCAACGGCGCGGCGACGATGCACGCCGTCTCCTGCCTCGCCGCGCTGACCGGGGCCTGGGCGGCGGAGGGCGGCGGCGCCTTCTTCTACGCGCTGGATGGCTGGGGGCTCGACACCCGCCTTGCCTGGGCGAGCGACCGGATCGACCCGCGGGTGCGCGTGCTCGACCAGTCGCGCATCGGCGCCGTGCTGAACGGCGAGGCGCTGGCCGGCGGCCCGCCGGTCGCCGCCATGCTGATCCAGAATGCCAACAGCGCCGAGGTGGCACCCGACAGCCATGCGGTGCGGCGCGGCCTGGCGCGGGAGGACCTCTTCCTCGCCGTGCATGAGCAGTTCCTCACGCCGACCGCGACCTTCGCCGATGTGGTGCTGCCGGCGACCACCTTCCTCGAGCAGAGCGACCTCTATCTCGGCCTCGGCCATGACGCGCTGACGATCGGCCCGCGGGTGATCGAGCCGCTGGGCGAGGCGCGCGGCAACCATGCGGTGGTCTGCGCCCTGGCGGCGCGGCTGGGCGCGGAGCATCCCGGCTTCGGCCTCGGCGAGGAGGCGATGCTGGATGCGACGCTCCGCGCCTCCGGCCTGCCGGGCTGGGAGGCGGCGAAGGCGGCGGGCTTCCTGCCCATCGGCAATGCCATCCCGGCCGGCGAGGCCTTCGCGGGCTTCCCGCAGCCGGACGGGCGCTTCCGCTTCCGTCCCGACTGGGCCGCGCTCGGCCCCCATGCGGCAGGAATGCCGGCCCTGCCGAGCCACTGGGACCACCTCGACCATGCCAGCGCGGCGACGCCCTTCCGCCTCATCACCCCGCCGGCGCGCAGCTTCCTCAACACCAGCTTCACCGAGACGCCCGGCTCCCGTCGCCGGGAGGGGGCGCCGACGCTCCGCCTGCACCCGGAGGATGCGGACCGGCTCGGCATCGAGGATGGCGCCCCGGTCCGGATCGGCAATGCCCGCGGCGCGCTGACCCTGCGGGCGATGCGCTTCGACGGCCTGCTGCCCGGCGTGCTGGCGGTGGAGGGCATCTCGCGGAGCGCGGATTTCCCCGAGAGCATCGGCATCAACAGCCTGGTGGGGGCGGAGCCGGTGGCGCCCGCCGGCGGCGTCGCCTTCCACGACACCGCGGTCTGGCTACGCCCCGCCTGACACCACCAGGATTCCGGCCGAGGTCACCGGATAGCCCTGCACCGACAGCCGCAGATGCGGCGGGAAGAGCGGGCCGAGCGGCGGCCCTTCCGCCTCCACCAGCGGCGCCAGGTCGATGAAGCGGTCGAGCATGCCCGGGCCCTGGTTGTCGTCGAGCGGCAGCATGCGGTGCCCCTCGGCCGCCAGCCGCGCCGCCAGCCGCTCCAGGTGCCGCCGCTGGTAGAGCACGGTGCTGCCCCGGCCGACCGTGCCGCCGGCGCCGTCGAGGTTGAACTCCGTCGTGTGCACGGCGATGCCGCCCGGCTTCAGGCAGCGCATGGCGGCCAGGACGAAGTCGAGCCCGCGCTCCAGGCTGCCGAGATGCTCCAGGGCGCAGACCGACCAGACCAGGTCGAAGCCGCGCTGCTGCAGGCCCTCCGGCAGCCGCGCCATGTCGGCCGGGCGGAAGCTGACCAGCCGGTCGAACTCCGCCCGCGCCAGCACCTCCGGCCTGTAGAGCGCCTCCGTCGCATGGCCGTGCTGCCCGGTCTCGATCCAGTCCCGCGCCCGGGCATCCCCGGCATCGAGGTCGGTCGCCACCACCTCCACCCCATGCGCGGCGAGGATCGCCGGCAGCGCCTCCCGCCCCACCGCGAAGCCGAGGGCGCGGCGGCCGGGCGACAGCATCCCCGCCTCCCACGCGGCCTGGAGGACGAAGGCATCCTCCCAGAGCTTGCGGTGATAGACCGGCGGCGTGCCGAGGATGCGCGCCCAGTGCCGCAGCCAGTCATGCTCGATATCGGCCTGCCGGCAGGTGCGGCTGGCGAGGCCGAGATGCACCGGCCCGGCCGGCACCGGCGCCGCCGGCCCGGCGAGGCCGGCGGCGTAGTGCCGCTCGGCCATCTCGGCGCCGAGCACCTTCACGCTCCAGCGCAGCAGCCCCGCCTCCCGCTCCCCGCGCAGCTTAGTGTCGCCGAGCAGCGGCAGGGTGCGGTGCCGCCGCCGCCAGCGGGCCAGGGCGCGCAGGGGGTTCAAGCGCCGGGCTGCCTCAGCCGTCGAGCCGGATGCCGAGCTCGCGGATCAGCGGCCGCCACTCGGCATTCTCGCGCCGGACGAAATCGGCGAACTCCGCCGGCGACCAGGGCGCGCTCTCGATGCCGAGGTCGCGGTAGCGCGCCTGCACGTCATCCGCGCCGACGCCGGCCTTCAGCGCCTCCGCGAGGCGGGCGACGATAGGCGCCGGCGTCGCGGCCGGCACGCTCATCCCCTGCCAGCCATAGGCGACGGCATTCGCATGGCCCAGCTCGCGCAGCGTCGGCACATCCGGCGCGCGCGGCGCCCGCGCCTCGGAGAAGACGCAGAGGGTCTTCACCCGGCCGCTGGTGATGAAGGGGATGCCCGTGGCGCAATCGATCACGACGCAATCGACATTGCCGGCGAGCAGGTCCTGCATCGCCGCCGGCCCGCCGCGATAGGGGACATGCGTCGCCTCGAGCCCGGTGCGGCGCTTCACCATCTCCATCGCAAGGTGGTGCGGCGAGGCGACGGCGGGCGTGCCGTAGTTCGGCGCCTGCGTCTTCGACTTCGCCACGAACTCGGCGAAGTCCTTCACCGGGTTGTCCGGCCGCACGACGAGGAAGAGCGGGAAGCGGCCGATGAAGCCGACGCCCTGCAGGTCCCGGTCCGGGTCGTAGGGCAGGCGGCCGTAGAGCGCGGGGTTGTAGACCAGGATGCCGTTGTCGACATGCAGCAGCGTGTAGCCGTCCGGCGCGCTGCGGACCACGGCCTCGCTGGCGACGACGGCGCCGCCGCCCGGCCGGTTCTCGACCACGACGTTCTGCCCGAGCCGCGTGCCGATATGCGCGCCGATCAGCCGGGCGAAGGTGTCGCTCGCCCCGCCGGGCGGATAGCCGACGATCCAGCGCAGCGGGCGGTCCGGATAGGCCTGCGCCCGCGCCGTGGCGGCGAGGCCCGCGGCGCCCAGCCCGGCCAGAAGAGTGCGTCGTCCCAGCATCATTCGAACCCCCTGTTGCCCCACGGGATGTAGCGGAATTCGGCCCGGTTCGTCACGGTCCCGCAGCGGCCAGCATGGATTGCAGCAAAAGCAGCCAGCAGGGCAGCGTCGCCACGGCGAGCAGGTGCTCGAGGCTGGTGATCGCCGCCATCAGCGGGGCGTCGCCGCCCATGGCGCGGGCCATGACATAGCTCGTCGTCGCCGTCGGCAGCGCCATGAAGGTGACGGCGGCGGCGAGCGGCAGCATCTCGAGCCCGAGCGCCCGGCCGAGGGCGAGGGTCAGCGCCGGCATCAGCAGCAGCTTGATGACGCAGGTGGCGAGCTGCAGCGGCAGCCGCCCGCCGAGCGCGCCGAGCGAGAGCGCCGCGCCGACGCAGAGCAGGCCGAGCGCGACCGAGGCCTGGCCGAGGGATTGCAGCAGCGGCTTCACCCCATGCGGCAGCCCGCCGGCCAGCGCGACGGCGAAGCCGGCGAGGCAGGCAAGGAGCAGCGGGTTGAGCAGCAGCTGGCGCAGGACGCGGCGCAGCGAGAGCCGGCCGCCATTGCCCGGGCCGAGGGCGAAGACGATGGTCGTCAGCGTCTGCACGAAGGGGACGATCAGCCCCGTCGCCACCGCGCCGAGCGCCGTGCCGCCCGCGCCGAAGACGCCGCCGATGACGGCGAAGCCCATCAGGTTGTTGAAGCGGATGCCGCCCTGGAAGACCGAGGTGGCGGCCGGGTGATCAGCCCGGAAGGCAGCCGCCAGCGCCAGGCTGAGCGCGCCGCCCGCGAGCAGGCTGAGCCAGATGGTGACGCCCATCCGCCCGATCGGCAGCGCCAGGATGTCGACCGAGGCGATGGCCGAGACCAGCAGCGCCGGCATCAGCGCCCAGAAGACCAGCCGCTCGATCCCGGCCCAGATCGCATCCTGTGGCAGCAGCCAGCGCTTCAGCACCGCGCCGAGCAGCAGCAGCCCGAAGGGTGGCACGAAGACGTCGAGATAGAGGATCAACCCTCAGGCGCCGCGATCGGCGGGGCGCGGCGCGCCGGCCAGCTCATGCAGGCAATGCGCCTCGGTGCGCGGCTCCGTCCCGCTGGCCCGCGCCGCGGCATGGGAGACGCGCAGGCGGCCGCCCTCGGGGTAGAGGACGAGGTCGAGCGCACAGACCGGCCCGGCATAGAGCCAGATCTCGGCCGTGCCCTCGCGGCGGCGGAAGCTGGGCTCGCCGAGCCAGCGCCGCAGCCCCTCCGGCCCGAGGCCGAGGAAATGTATGGCGGCGACCGGATGGACCGCGACGGGCTCGGCGGCGGCCGGAAGGGCGGGCAGGGCGACGGGCGTCGCGGCCAAGGGGGCGAGGCTGGCCCGGCTGGTCTCGAAGGCCTGGCGGAGCGCATCGGCCCGCTCCTCCGGCGCGGCGCAGGCGCCGAGCAGGCCGAGGACCGGCAGCAGGAGAAGGCGGCGGGGCGCCATGGCGGCGCGTGCTCCGGAGCAGGCGGCACGCCGCCGGGGAGGGCCCCGGCGGCGCGGTTGGGATCAGGCCTCGACGGGGGTGGCTACCGGGCGCGGCGCCGGGGCGGCGGTGCCCTCGGTGATCATCTCCATGCGGCCGGAAACCTGGCCGCCTTCCTCCACCGAAAGCTTGCGGTAGCGGGCGGTGCCGGTGACCTTGCCGGTGCCGCGGATGGTGAGCGAGCCGCGGGCGGTGACGGTGCCGTCGAACAGGCCGGCGATCTCCGCATCCTCGACCTGGACCTCGCCGCGGAACACGCCGGTCGGCGCGACGAAGAGCTCGGCGGCGTGGATCATCTCGGACTCGACGGTGCCCTCGACCACCAGCCGCTCGGCATCGCTGACCGTGCCCTGCAGGCTGATGCCCCGGCCGACCACCAGGGTGCGGCGCTCGGCCGCCTCGGGCCGGGCCGGCGGGCGGGCGGGCACGCCGAGCGGCGCGGCC
>CADCTD010000074.1 GCA_902805545.1 uncultured Craurococcus sp.
CCCATCCTCCTCGGCACGGCCGGCGGCATCGTCGGCCTCCTGCGCGGCCGCCGAAAAGCCGGTCTGGGCCCTGGCACCGGCCCTGGCGGGGCGCCAGAGAACGGATGAGGGGGGGCAACGCGACCGTCGTCGCGGCGGCCCTGATGCTCGACGCCCTCCTCGGGGAGCCGCCCGAGAGGCTCCACCCGACCGTCTGGATGGGGCGCGCGATCTCGGCCTTCGAGGCCCCAGCCCTCACGCTGCAAGGCGCAAACCACCGCCGCGCCGCGGGCATCTTGCTCGCCGCAATCCTCCCGGCCGCCGCCTTCCTCTCCTGCCGCGCACTGTTGCGGGCCGCGCCCCGTGGGCTGCGCCCCGGCGTGCAACCTGCGCTTGCCGGCGGACGGCTGGAGGAGGCCCGCACGAGGGTCGGACGGTTCGTCGGGCGCGACACCTCCGAGCTGTCGGAGGCGGGCGTCTGCCGGGCGGCGGTCGAGTCCGTCGCGGAGAACACGAGCGACGGCGTCGTCGCCCCCATGCTCTACGGGTACCTGCTCGGCGCGCCGGGGGCGCTGGCCTACAGGGCCATCAACACCCTGGATTCCATGGTGGGGTACACGAGCCCTCGCTACCGGCACCTCGGCTGGGCCAGTGCCCGGCTGGACGACCTCGCGAACCTCGCCCCGGCCCGCCTCATGGTCCTGGCGGTCGCCGCGGCCTCCCTCTGCCCGGCCCGGGTCCTCCGTGTGGCCCGCCTCTATGGGCCTCTCTCGTCGAGCCCGAACGCCGGCTACGCCGAGGCGGCCTTCGCGGGCGCCCTGGGGCTGCGGCTCGGCGGCACCAACACCTACGGAGGGGTGGAGCGCCGGGGTCCCGTTCTCGGGGAAGGGCGGCCGCCGGGCGTGGACGACATCGGGCGGGCCGTCGCGCTTATGCGTCGCGCCTGCGTGGGGATCTCGCTCGCTGCGTTGCTTCTGGAGGGCGTGCGGCGTGGCTGAGGGCTGGGCAGAGCACGCCGGCGCGCGCCACCACGGGGCGCACGGCGGGGCCGCGGCGCGGATGCTGGACGTACCCGAAGCGGACTTTCTCGACTTCAGCCAGAACATCAACCCGCTCGGCGCGCCCCCGGTGGCCCTCGCGGCGGCCCGGCGGGCGCTGGACGAGGACGCCGGCACGTACCCCGACCTGTCTTACCGTGCGCTCCGCGAGGCCCTGGGCGCGTACGTCGGTGTCCATCCGCGGCGCGTCGCGCCGACGAACGGAGGGGCTGAGGCGCTCTTCCTCGCCGCCCGCGCCGCGGGGGGGAGCGGACAGGCCCTGATCCTGGAGCCCACCTTCAGCGAGTACGCGCCGGCGGCGGAGGCGGCGGGGCTGGAGGTGGTGCGCCGCGTGGTACGCCGCCCGGAGGACGGCTTCGCGCTCGGCCCGCAGGCGCTGGATGACCTCGAAGGGGCGGCCGTGGTCTTTCTCTGCAACCCGAACAACCCGACGGGCGGGGTGCTGGAGCGCGGGGAGGTTCTGGAGTTCGCAGCCCGGGTGAGGGAGGCCGGCGCCGTGCTCGTCGTGGACGAGGCGTTCGTGGACTTCGTGCCGGAGGCCAGCGTGGCCGACGCGGTGGACGACCACCTCCTCGTCGCAAGGTCTTTCACCAAGTTCTTCGCCATACCGGGCCTGCGGCTGGGGTGCCTGATCTGCCCTGACCCGGCTCCGGTTCAGGCGCTGCAACCCTCCTGGCCCGTGAACGCGGTAGCCGCCGCGGCCGGAACCGCCGCCGCCCGCGATACAGACTTCGCCGAGAGGTCCGTCCGGGAGGTTGCGCGGCTGCGAGCCGCGTTGACCGCGGACCTCGCCGCGATCCCGGGCTTGACGTTATTTCCCGGCTCGTCGAACTTTCTGCTCGTCAGTGGCACC
>CADCTD010000075.1 GCA_902805545.1 uncultured Craurococcus sp.
CCGCCTCCAGCGCGGCGTACTGCCGGGCCTTGCTGATTTCGAGGTCGAGCGCCGCCGGGCCGTTCACCACCCGCCGCCCGTGCCCGGCCAGCCACGCCAGCACGGCCGCGGTCAGCTCGGCCGAGAACCTGTGGTCCCGCGTGTGGGACGACGCGCTCATCCGGTTGTAGAACACACCGGCCGGCGGCGGGGCGGAAAGGTCGAACGCGCCCCCGTCGAGCAGCCACTCCGTCCAGGGCAGGGCATGGCGGTCGAAGGCCTCCGCAAGGGGCGGCAGCCATGCCGGGTTCTCGTGCAAAACGTGGATGCGGCTCATGGGCTTTCGGGATCCGGTGCAGGGCGGTGGACGCCAACGCACGACCCGCACCGAAGCTCCGCCACGACGGATGTGCGACACGGCGTTTGCTCTCTTACGGCACCTGCGCGACCGCCTCGCGCCCAGCAAGCGGGGCCGCCGGATCAGCTTCGGGGAGTTCCCCAGGACGGTTTCGGGCAAGGTCCGGCGGTCTGAGCTGCGCCGCGCCGGGGCGGCCCGCGGCGCCCAGCCCCGTCCCGCGGACGAGTTCCGCGAGGAGGACTTCTCCGGCCAGTGCGGATCCTGAGCGGCACCCGGCGGCGGCGGCCCGGAACGGGACTGAGCGCGCCGGCGGTGCCGACGGGCCGAAGACCGCGGAACGGATGAGCGGGTAGGCTTGCGTGTCCTCGCGGCGTTGTTGCAGGGATCGGTCGGCGGGGTGCCTTGAGGTAGGCTGATGCCGGGGCGAGTCCCCCTCCACCACGCAGGGGCACCCCTATCGCCGTTCGAGGCGAATGCCGATCGCCGGCACCGCATTCCGAAACAGCGGCACAGGGTGACGAACTGGGCCGAATACGATGCCGCCCTGCGCGCGCGCGGCAGCCTGACCGTCTGGTTCTCCGAGGAGGCGGTCGCGGCGTGGAGAGCGGCGCCGCGGGCCACCCAGGGCAGGCAGCCCTCCTTCTCCGCCCTGGCGATCGCCACGACCCTGACGCTGCGGGCGGTGTTTCGCCTGGCCCTGCGCCGGACGGAAAGGCTGATCGGGTCCGTCATCGCCCTGCTCGGCCTCGACCTGCCGGTGCCGCGTCCGGCATCGGGCCCGAGCGGCGAGCCCGTCCACCTGCTGGTCGACAGCACCGGTTTGCGCTTGCACGGTCCCGGCGAGTGGCTGACCGAGAAGCACGGCACCACGCGGCGCCGGTCCTGGCGTAAGCTGCATCTCGCCACGGACGCCGACACCGGGCGGATCGTCGCATCGGCGCTCACCGATAAGGACGCCGACGACGGCTCGCAGGTCGGTCCCCTGCTCGAGCAGGTCGATGGTCCCGTCGCGTCCTTCACCGCCGACGGCGCGTTCGACCGCGATGACGTCTACGCCGAGGTCGCGGCGCGCCATCCTGACGCCGACGTCATCGTCCCGCCGCGCTCGAGCGCGGTGCCGAGCGGCACGGTCGAGACCGCGCCGACGCGGCGGGACCGCCATCTGCGAGCCATCGCCGAGCGCGGCCGCCTCGGATGGCAGAAGGCCTCGGGGTCGCGCGGGTCGTGGTCTACGACCCGCGAAGCCTCGCGCGCGTCTGGGTGCTCGACGAAGCGGCGGGCGGGTACATCGCCGCCGGCATTGCCAAGTTGATGGTTTTGGCGGGAACGTGCCGGCTGGGCGAAGCTGGCGGGATGCCGTCCGAATCCGCCACCCACCCAGGCTACCGCTTCCCGGCGGAGGTCATCGGCCACGCGGTGCGGCTCTACCACGTCTTCGGCCTGAGCCGGCACCGTCAACTTGTTTGGGCTAGGACGCGTTCGCCGTGCGCAGCCGAAGGTGGTGCGACGACTGCGCGGCGCGCCGCGTCACGCCGCTCACCTCGGAC
>CADCTD010000076.1 GCA_902805545.1 uncultured Craurococcus sp.
CGCTGCCCTCGCCGCCCATGGATGGTGGGCGGCGGGCAGCGCCGGGAGCAAGCGGAATCGCCGCCGCTCAGCGCGGCGGCACCAGCCGCAGCACCAGCGCCCCGAGCAGCCCCGCCATCACCGAGCCGGCGAGGATGCCGATCTTCACCTCCGCCTGCAGCAGCGGCTGGCCCTCGAAGGCGAGCATGCCGATGAAGAGGCTCATGGTGAAGCCGATGCCGCAGAGCAGCGCCGTCCCCAGCAGGTGCCCCCAATGCGCGTCCACCGGCATATCCGCCCAGTCGAGCTTGATCGCCGCCGCCGCCGCGCCGAAGACGCCGATCAGCTTGCCCACCAGCAGCCCGAGCGCGACGCCGAGGGTCAGCGGATCGGTCAGCGCCTCCAGGGTCAGCCCATCGAAGGAGACGCCGGCATTGGCGAAGCCGAAGACCGGGACGATGAGGAAAGCGACCGGCAGGTGCAGCGCATGCTCCAGCCGGTGCAGCGGCGAGGCCGCCAGGTCGTCCGCCCCGCCCGGCCGGTTGCGCAGCGGGATGGTGAGGGCGAGCACCACGCCGGCCACCGTCGCATGCACGCCGGAGCGGAGCGTCAGCCACCACAGCACCGCGCCGAGCAGCAGGTAGGGCAGGAGCCGGCACACCCCCGCCCGGTTCAGCCCGACCAGCACGAGCGAGACGAGGACGGCGAGGCCGAGGAAGGGCAGGGCGATCTCGCCGGTGTAGAAGACCGCGATGATGGCGACCGCGCCGAGGTCGTCGAGGATGGCGAGCGCCGTCAGGAAGATGCGGAGCGAGGCCGGCACCCGCGGCCCGAGCAGCGCCAGCACCCCGAGCGCGAAGGCGATGTCGGTCGCCGCCGGGATGGCCCAGCCCCGCAGCGTCTCCGGATTGCCCGCGTTGAAGGCCACGTAGATCAGCGCCGGCACCGCCATGCCGCCTGCCGCCGCGATGCCGGGCAGGATGCGCCGCCCCCAGCCGGCAAGCTGCCCGTCCAGCATCTCCCGCTTGATCTCGAGCCCGACCAGCAGGAAGAACACCGCCATCAGCGCGTCGTTGATCCAGTGCAGCAGGCTGAGCGGGCCGAGATAGGTCTCGAGCGCGCCGAAATAGACCGCGGAGAGCGGCGAATTGGCCAGGACGAGGGCGAGCAGCGCCGCCGCCATCAGCACCAGCCCGCCCGAGGCACTGTTGTCCAGGAAGTCCCGCAGCAGCGAACGAGCTCGGCGCGAGGCGGGCATCACGGGCATGTCCGGCATGGCAGGGCTCCTTCGGGGTCGGCGATGCTGAGCCGTGCTGCCGAAATTGGGGAAGAAAGGCAATCCGCCCCGGCTGACATCCCCGCCAGCCTTCGGATGGCACCGGCATTGCATCGCCGTCCGCCCATGCCGGCGCCCGGCTCGGGCGATGCAGGCACGGGCCTGCGCCGGCTGCATTCCTGCTGCAAGCGGTCCCTCAGATCGTCCCACCCAGGACCTCCGGAAGCCCTCGATGCCGCCGCACGTCGCCCTGAACCACGCCACCCGCTACAGCTACGAGCGCGCCATCACGCTCGGCCCGCAGACCATCCGCCTGCGCCCGGCGCCGCATGCCCGCACGCCGATCGTCAGCTATGCGCTGAGCATCGAGCCGCGGCCGCATTTCCTGAAATGGATGCAGGACCCGCAGGGCAACCAACTGGCGCGCGTCCTCTTCCCCGGGCGGGTGACGCATTTCGAGGTGACGGTGGACCTCGTCGCCGGCATGGCGACGATCAACCCATTCGACTTCTTCCTCGAGCCCGAGGCGGAGACCTGGCCCTTCAGCTACGACCCGGTGCTGGAGCAGGAACTCGCCCCCTTCCGCCGGACGGAGCCGGCGGGGCCGCTGCTCCAGGCCCTGCTCGCCGCCATCTCGCGCCAGGAGTAGCCGACCGTCGACATGCTGGTCGGGCTGAACCGCATGGTGCAGGAGCGCACCGCCTATGTGGTACGGCTGGAGCCGGGCGTCTGGACGCCGGAGGAGACGCTCGGCAATGCGCGCGGCTCCTGCCGCGACAGCGCCTGGCTGCTGGTGCAGGTGCGGCGGCAGCTGGGATACGCGGCGCGCTTCGTCTCCGGCTACCTGATCCAGCTCGTCGCCGACCAGAAGCCTGTCACCGGCCCCGAGGGCCCAGCCGGCGACTTCACCGACCTCCACGCCTGAGCCGAGGTCTACCTGCCCGGCGCCGGCTGGATCGGGCTCGACGCCACCTTTGGCCTGATGGCAGGAGAGGGGCACATCCCGCTCGCCGCCAGCCCGGGGCCTGCCTCGGCCGCGCCGATCACTGGCCTGGTCGAGAAGGCGGAGGCCGAGTTCGGCTTCGCCATGGCGGTGACGCGGGTGCGCGAGACGCCGCGGGTGACGAAGCCCTATACCGAGCGGCAGTGGCAGGACATCCTCGCCCAGGGCGAGCGGGTGGAGCGGGCGCTGAAGGCGGGCGATGTCCGCCTGACCATGGGCGGCGAGCCGACCTTCATCGCCGCCGGCGACATGGACGCGCCGGAATGGAACACCGACGCGCTCGGCCCGGCCAAGCGCCGCCATGCCGGTCGGCGGCTGCGCCGCCTGGCCGGGCTCTGGTCCCCGGGCGCCGCGCTGCAATACGGCATGGGCAAGCAGTATCCCGGCGATCAGCTCCCGCGCTGGGCGCTGCACGCCCATTGGCGGCGCGACGGCGAGTTGGTCTGGAGGGACCCCGGCCTCCTCGCCTCGGACGACGACACCGACACGGCGACGGCGGCCGATGCCGCCCGCTTCGCCGGGATGCTCGCCGAGCGGCTCCAGGTCGACCCCTCGCTGGTCAACCCGGCGCGTGGGGACATCCCCTACTACCTGTGGCGGGAGGGGCGCCTGCCGGCCAATGTCGTCGCCGAGGATGCGAAGCTGCGCGACCCGCTGGAGGCCCTGGCATGTGCTGGGCAGGGAGCCGGCCGCCGGCGGCACCGCCCGCTATGTCGACAGCAGCACGGACCGGCTGCAGGCTCGCGTGACGGGCTGGGTCGCGGAGCGCTATACCCTGGCCTGCAACGGATTCGAGGTTCCGCTGGTGCCGACCGACACCCAGGGCGAGCATGTCGGCGGCATCCGCTTCAAGGCCTGGGACCCGCCCTCGGCCCTGCACCCGACCATCCGCGCCCAGGGGCCGCTGGTCTTCGACCTCTATGACCGCTGGACGGGGCGGAGCCTCGGCGGCCTCACCCATCATGTCGTGCATCCGGGCGGCCGCAGCTACGACACGCTGCCGGTGAACGCCAACGAGGTGGAGGCGCGCCGCCGCACCCGCTTCCAGCCCTTCGGCCACACGCCGGGGCCGATGGCGCCGCCGGTCGCCGTGCCGGCGCGGGAGGCGCCGCGCAGCCTCGGCCTGCGGCGGGTGGGGTAGGGTGGAGGCCGGCGCCCCGCTCGACGAGATGGTGGATGGCGCCGGCGGCTTCCGGCCGCACTGGCGCCCGCTGCTCGGGGCGCTGGCCGATCTGGGGCGGGAGGTGCTGGCCGAGCGCGCCCTGCTCATCGACCGCTTCTTCGCCGACGAGGGGGTGACGAGCCTGCTCGCCCCGCAGGACGGCACGCCCGCCGCCGCCTGGCGCTGCGACCCGGTGCCGCTGATCCTGCCGCCTGCCGAATTCGACGCGCTGGAGGCCGGCCTCGCCCAGCGCGCCACCTTGCTGGAGGCGGTGCTGCAGGATGTCTACGGCCCGCAGCGCCTGCTGGCCGAGGGCGCCCTGCCGCCCGCCCTGGTCCAGGCCAACCCCGCCTTCCTCCGCCCCTGCCGCGCGCCGGAGGGCCGCCGCGACGGCCCGCTGCTGACTCTCTATGCCGCCGACCTGGTCCGCGCCCCGGATGGCGACTGGCGCGTCGTCGCCGACCGCACGGCGAGCCCCACGGGCCTCGCCCATGTGCTGGAGAACCGCCGCGTCCTCTCCCGCCACATGCCGGAATTCCTCCGCTCGCGGGAGCTGCGCCAGCTCGGCCCCTTCTTCGACCTCTGGCAGGATGCGCTGCAGGGCCTCGCCCCCGGCGGCAACCCGGGGATTGCCCTGCTGACCACCGGCCATGCCAGCCCGCTCTGGTTCGAGCAGGTGATCCTCTCGCGCGAGCTGTCCTGCGCCCTGGTCGAGGGCGGCGACCTCAGCGTGCGCGACGGCGTGCTCTACCTGAAGACGCTGCGCGGCCTGCAGCGCGTCGATGTCCTGCTGCGCCGCCAGGACGGCCGCACCATCGACCCGCTGGAGCTCGAGTCCAGCATGGCCCATGGCGTCGCCGGCCTGCTGGATGCCGCCCGCGGCGGCGCGGTGAAGATCGTCAACGACCCGGGCGCGGGCTGCGTCGAGGCGCCCGGCCTCGCCGCCTTCCTGCCCCGCCTCGCCCCGCGGCTGATCGGCGAGGCGCTGCGCCTCGCCGGCGCCCGCACCCTATGGCTCGGCGAGGCCGCCCCCCTCGCCGAGGCGGATTACGATGGCTGGCTGGTGCGCCGCGCCGTCGACGGCACCGTCCGCTCCCTCCGCCCCGCCGAGCTCGACCGGCAGGCGCGCGCCGCCCTCCTCGCCCGCATCGCCGCCGCGCCGCAGGATTACGCTCTCTCCGAGGTGATCCGCCCCTCGGTCGCCCCCTGCGTCGGGACAGCGGGGCTGGCGCCGCGGCCGGTGATGCTCCGCCTCTTCCTCGTCTTCGACGGCGCGCGCTGGCGGGCGCTGCAGGGCGGCCTCGCCCGGGTGCTGGACGTGGCCGATGGCCCGGCGATCACCAAGGATGTCTGGATCCCGGCCGAGGAGGGCGCCGCCATCCAGGGCCCGCACGGCATCGCCGCCGCGCCGCTCGCCATCCGCCGCACCGCCGGCGAGCTGCCGAGCCGCGTCGCCGACAATTTCTTCTGGCTCGGCCGCTACCTGGAGCGGCTGGAGAGCGCCGCCCGCCTGCTGCGCGCCGGGGCCAGCCGCCTCGGCCGCCCGACGCCGACGCCGCGCGAGCTGGCCGAGCTGAAGAGCCTGATCGCCTGCCTGGCCCGCGCCGAGCTGCTGGATGCCGAGACGGCCCAGGGCGGCGTGCACGGCCTCGGCGCGCGCGCCCTGACCCGCGCCCTGCTGCAGGCGATGCGGGAGGGCGGCCCGGTCGCCGGCCTGCTCGCCCGCGTCGCCCACCTCGCCGAGCTGCTGCGCGACCGGCTGACGGGCGAGATGCAGCATGCCTTCCACCAGGGCCTCCGCCAGCTCGCCGTCCAGCTCCGCCCGGTGCCGCCCAGGGGCGGGGAGGGGCGGGAGGAGATGCTCGGCCTCGAGCGGCTGACCGAGCTGGGCGATGCCATCCTCTCCTTCGCCGCCACCGTCGCCGGGCTCGCCGCCGAGAACATGGTGCGCGGCGGCGGGCGGCTCTTCCTCGACCTCGGCCGAAGGGTGGAGCGCGCCCAGGCCATCGCCGCCGAGATCGCCCGCGCCCTCGACCAGCCGGGCGCCGCCACCCAGCCGGCGCGGCTGGAGCCGGGGCTGCGCCTGGCGCTGGAGCTGCGGGATTCCGTCATCACCTACCGCAGCCGCTACCTGACGGCGCTGCAGGCCGGGCCGGTGCTCGACCTCGTGCTGGCGGATGAGGGGAATCCACGCGGCCTGGCTTTCCAGCTCGCCGCCGCCCGCGACATGCTGGTGGACCTCGACGGCGATGCCGCATCGCCCCTCGGCCTCGCGGCCGGGCATTTGCTGGAGGAGGCGCGGGCCATGGTGCGGGATGTCGCGGCGGCGCCGGTGCAGGCGGAGGCGGCGCTCGCCCTGCCGCCCCGGCTGCTGGCGATGGAGGGCGCCATCGCCGCCCTCTCCAACCGCATCGCGCGGCGCTACTTCACCCTGCTGCCGGCGGCCCAAAGCCTCGGCCCGGCGGCTCCGGGCGGCCGGCTGCGCGGCGCGGCGTGATCTACCGGGTCCGCCACAGCACGCGCTATGCCTATGGCAGCACGGTCGACCTCGCCGCGCATCTGCTGCACCTGATCCCGCGCGCCCTACCGGGCCAGCGCGTGCTCCAGGCCTCGGTCACGGCGACGCCATCCCCTTCCCGCCGGCGGGATGCGCTCGACCATTTCGGCAACCATGCCACCTGGCTGTTCCTCGACGAGCCGCATGCCGCCTTCGAGGTGGTGGGGGAGGCGATGGTCGATGTCGGCTTCGGCGCCCCGCCGCCGGCCGCGGCGACGCCCGCCTGGGAGGGGGTGGCGGCGATGGCCCGCGCCGGCGGCCCGGCCGGCTGGCAGGCGGCGGAATTCGCCTTCGGCAGCCCGATGGTCCGGGTGGAGCCTGCCGCCCGCGCCTACGCCGCGCCGAGCTTCCCCGCCGGCCGGCCGGTGCTGGAGGGGCTGCTCGACCTCAACGCCCGCATCCGGCGGGACTTCGCCTATCGCCCCGGCGCGACCAGCCTGGCGACTCCGGTGGCCGAGGTGCTGGCCCGGCGAGAGGGGGTCTGCCAGGACTTCTCCCATGTGATGATCAGCGCGCTCCGGGCACTCGGCCTGCCGGCGCGCTACGTCTCCGGCTATATCCGCACCCGCCCGCCGCCGGGCACGCCCCCTGGCACGCCCCCCGGCACGCCCCCTGGCACGCCCCCTGGCCAGCCGCGCCGCCGCGGCAGCGACCAGTCGCATGCCTGGGTCGGCTGCTGGCTCGGCCCGCAGCATGGCTGGGTGGATCTCGACCCGACCAACGGCACGGTGGTGCGCGACGAGCACCTGGTCGTCGGCTGGGGGCGCGACTATGGCGATGTCAGCCCGGTCAACGGCGTGGTGCTCGGCGGCGGGGAGCACAGCCTCGGCATCGCGGTCGACCTGGAGCCCGTCGCGGTGGACGCGGCGGGGTGGGGCGTGACGGACCGGGCCCGCCCGGGCTGATGACATCCCGCTTGCCGGGGCGGTACTAGGCATCCTGGTTCGGAGCGGCGGGAGGGGCCCCGTCGCATGCTCCGGCAGGGAGTGGTGGGACGGGATGCCGGAACAGGGTCGCGGGTTGTTGCCCGGGTTGCACGGGTTGCGCGCGGTCGCCGCGCTGATGGTGCTGTTCTACCACCTGCACGCCATCCCCAACCTGGCGGTGCCGGCGGCCCTGCCGTGGATCGCCACGCATTTCGGCCTCGGCGTCCATCTCTTCTTCGCACTTTCGGCCTTCGCGCTGGCCTGGGCGAACCCGCACATGGCCGAGCGGCCCGGGCCCTACCTCGTGAAGCGGTTCTTCCGCATCGCGCCGCTCTACTATCTCGTTCTGGCCGTGGTCCTGACGCGCGCGGGATGGCCAGGCCTCGAGCGCTTCGCCGCGGAGGTGACCTTCACCTTCAACCTGGTGCCGGGCTGGCATGGAGGGCTGGTCCCGGCCGGCTGGACCGTCGGCGCGGAGATGCTGTTCTACCTCGTCCTGCCGCTGCTCATGCGGATCCGCACCGTGGCTGGCATGGCCGCGGCAACCGTGGTGGCGATGCTCTTCTCCGGCGCAGCGAGGTGGCTGCTCACCGAATGGATGCCCGGCAGCGACTACAGCCTGATCTCCATCGCCGGCAATATCTCGGTTTTCGTCACCGCCCTGCTTGCCTTCCGCATCTTCGAGCGCGTGCGCGGCACGCCCGTCGCCGGCCGCGTCGCCGCGCTCGCCGCCGCCACGGCCCTTGGCCTGCTGGCCCTGCTGCTTTCCTCCGCGGCATGGGTCATGGACGGCCCCGGCGATGCCCGGGTCCTGGCCTTCGGCTGTGCCTTCGCCGCGGCATGCCTGTGGCAGGCGCTGCGGCCTTCCCTGCCGATGCGATGCCGGCCCGCGCTGTGGCTGGGGGAGCGAAGCTACAGCATCTACCTCTCGCATTTCCTGCTGATCCTGGCGCTGCGTCCGGCCTATGGCTGGATCCTCGGCATCCTCGGCCAGGGCGGAGCGGCCTACCTGGCCTGCGCCGCCGTCACCTTGCCGCCGCTCTGCCTCGCCGCGGCGCTCGGCTACCGGTTCGTGGAGGTCCCGGGCATGGCCTTCGGCCGGCGGCTGCTCGGACGCAAAGCGGAGCGGGCCGGCCGGGGAGGCTTCGCGTCATCGCCGCGCGGCGGGGCCTGAGACCGCCGGTCACCCGTGGCCATCGCCGGGAGGATGCCTCCGATATCGACGGACGAAGGCGATGACGGCCGCCTTGCGCCCGACCGAGGCTGCCGCGCGGCTCATGGAACCATCCGAACCACGGCGCGTCTCGCCCGCGCCTTCCGGCCCCGACGAGGTCCCGATGAAGCTCTTCCACTGCCAGGCCTGTGCCCAGGTCCTCTACTTCGAGAATGTCCGCTGCGAGCGCTGCGGCCATGCCCTCGGCTACCTGCCTGGCGAGACCGAGCTTTCCGCCCTCGAGCCGCTCGGGGCCGCCGGGGAGGGCACGCCGCTCTGGCGCCCGCTCGCCGGCTCGGGCAAGACGGCGCGCCTCTGCTCCAATGCGCAGTACGAGGCCTGCAACTGGCTGGTCGATGCCGATTCGGCCGGAGGCTTCTGCATTGCCTGCCGGCACAACCGCACCGTCCCCGACTTTGCGGACCCGGCCAACCTCCTTGCCTGGCAGCGCTGGCAGAGTGCGCTCCACCGGCTGGTCTATACCCTCTGCCGGCTCGGCCTGCCGCTCGCCAACCGCGCCGACGACCCGGAGCGCGGCCTCGTCTTCGACGTGCTGGCCGACCCGCCCGGGGCGCCGAAGGTGCTGACCGGGCATGACGAGGGAATCGTCACCCTCGCCCTCTCCGAGGCCGACGATGCCGAGCGCGAGCGCCGCCGCACCGCCATGGGCGAGCCCTACCGCACCCTGCTCGGCCATGTGCGGCACGAGACCGGGCACCATTACTGGAACCTGCTGGTGCGCGATGCCGGCCGGCTGGAGGAGTGCCGCGCGGTCTTCGGCGACGACAGCCGGGATTACGGCGAGGCGCTGAGGGCCCACTACGCCAACGGTGCGCCTCTCGACTGGCAGGAGGCCTATGTCAGCGCCTATGCGACGGCCCATCCTTGGGAGGATTTCGCCGAGACCTGGGCGCATTACCTGCACATCGTCGACACGCTGGAAATGGCGGCCGCCTTCGGCCTCCGCATCCGCCCGCGGCTGCCCCAGGCCGAGGCGACGGCGGCCGCGGTGCTGGCGGCGACGATCGACTTCGACCCCTACGGCCCGGTGACGATCGAGGAGATGATCGAGGCCTGGCTGCCGCTGACCTATGCGGCGAACAGCCTCAACCGCTGCATGGGCGCGCCGGACCTCTACCCCTTCGTCCTGTCGGCGCCGGCCATCGCCAAGCTCGGCTACATCGACAGGCTGGTGCGCGGGACGAATGCGGCTTGAATGGGCATCGGCAAAATGTCACGGTTATGGAACGGGAAAGCGGTGCCCTTTTGTCGTCAAATCGGTTAATATTTCCTGGCCTGGTCAGCGTGCAGGCGATTGGCCTCACAACCTGAGAGAGCAATGACAAAGATTGACGTGATGCTAAGCCCCGGCTACGCGCCGATTTCCGAATCCGGAGCTCCTGCGCCTCACGAGGCGGCCGACCGCGCCAAGGAGGCGGTCCCGATGATGACCATTTGGGCGGAATGCATCGTCTCCGCCGCGCACCGCTTCGCGCAGTACGACATGCACGGCCACACCTATACGGTCCGCGTCTCCGTCCGCGAGGGGGTGGACGGCTTTCTCAATGCCGAGTCGTTCCGCGACGAGCTCATGCGCATCCGCCAGGGCGTCGACCACCGTTGCCTGAACGACGTGCTCGAGACCCCGACCATGGAGGAACTGGCCCGCTGGTTCGCCCGCGAGGTCCGGAAGGAGGGCTTCGACGTTACCGAGGTCCAGATCACCCGCCCCGAGGGCGTCGGCTGCCGTCTCTCCCTCTGAGACTGGATCTCCCCGGGATTTATCCGCATCTCCTGGTGGGCGACCTCATTTCGCGGCGTTTACGTCAATACGCCGCTGCCAAATCCTCCCTTTTTCGTTTATATGGAATGCAGCTTGTACCCGGCGCCAGGATCACGCCGCGGGCCGGCATGTCTGTATGGGGTTGGGGGTAACTATGCGGCTGATCGAACGGCGCCGGATGATGCTGGGGGTCGGCCTTCTCCCACTCGGCCTCGGCCGCGCCAGGGCGCAGGCGCTGCAGCCCCTGCCCACGCCCACCGGCCGGGTCATCCTCACCGTCTCCGGCAAGATCGGCGTCACCAACGAGGGTGAGACGGCCCGCTTCGACCGCGCGATGCTGGAGGCGATCGGCCTCGCCTCCTTCACCACCGCCACCCCCTGGTATGACGGGCCGGTGACCTTCGAAGGCGTGCCGATGACGCGGCTGCTGCAGCGCCTCGGCGCCCAGGGCGAGACGGTGCAGGCGGTCGCCCTCAACGACTACTCGACCGACATCCCGGTGGCCGACTTCAGCCAGCACGGCGTGCTGCTGGCGCTGAAGCGCGACGGCAACTACCTGACGGTGCGGGACAAGGGCCCGCTCTTCATCGTCTACCCCTATGATTCGGATCCGGCGCTGAAGTCGCCCCGCTACTACGGCCGCTCCGCCTGGCAGGTGGCGCGCCTGGTCGTCAACTAGCCGATGCCCGGGCGGGAGGCGCACCTGCAGACGCAGCCGCCCGCCGGCCTGCCGCGCCTCCAGCGCGCCGGCTTCATCACCATCATCGGCGTGCTGGTCCTGGTCGCCGGCTATGTCTCCGTCCTCATCAGCCAGCGCCAGCAATCGCTGACCGCGGTCTCGCGCTACAACGTCACCTGGCTGCTGAGCCAGGGCGTGCTGGAGGTGTCGCGGCTGCAGACGGCCATCGCCTCCTACCGCGCCGAGCCCGACGAGGAGAATCTCGAGACCGTCCAGCTCTGGCTCGACATCGTCGCCAACCGCGCCCAGCTCCTCGGCGGCGGGGACGTGGCGGTCTTCATCCGCGAGGACCCGGAGCGGCAGGTAACCGTCGCCCAGCTCCAGCGCGCTGTCGCCGCCGCGCAGCCGCTGGCCGAGCGGCTCGGCGAGCCCGGCATCGCCGAGCGCATGCAGGAGCCCTTCGCCGAGCTGAGCCCGCGCCTGACCCGGCTGGTCGCCGCCGCCTATACCCATGGCAACGACCTCGTCTCCGGCGACATCCAGCATCTCGGCCAGCTCTACTGGACCTTCACCGGCGTGCTGGTCGCCCTGCTGCTCTGCTGCGGCGGGCTGATCGCCACGCTGGTGGCGCATAACCGGATGATCAGGGCTGCCCATGCCGAGGTCCAGGCCCTGGTGCAGGACCTGACGCGCACCGGCCACCAGCTCGCCGTCGCCAAGGAGCAGGCGCAGGAGGCGATGGCCGAGGTGCAGCAGCAGTACCGCGAGCTGCGCTACCGCGATGCCGAGCTGCACCTGCAGAACACCCGCTTCGATGCGGCGCTGAACAACATGTCCCAGGCGCTCTGCATGGCGGGCGGCGACGGGCGGCTGATCGTCTGCAACCGCCGCTTCCTCGAATTCTTCGGCCTGGTCGAGGCTGAGGCCCAGGCCGGGACCGCGATGGACACGCTGCTCCAGGCGGTCTCCAAGGCCGGGCGGATCGACCCTGGCCTGCTGGAGGAGCTGCATGCGGCCCAGCTCGCGCTGCTCGCCGAGCGGCGGGCCGGGGCCTTCTGGCGCGAGGGGGCGGATGGCCGCGCCATCGCCATCTCCCACCGCCCCATGGCCGATGGCGGCTGGGTCGCGACCTTCGAGGACATCACCGAGCGCCGCCGGGTCGAGGCCCGCATCAGCTACATGGCGCATCATGACGAGCTGACCGACCTGCCCAACCGCCTGCTCTTCCGCGAGCGGATGGAGACGGCGCTCGCCTCCGGTCGCGGCCGGGAGCGCGGGCTGGCGCTGCTCTTCCTCGACCTCGACCACTTCAAGAACGTCAACGACACGCTCGGCCATCCGCTCGGCGATGCCCTGCTGCGCGACGTGGCGCGGCGGCTGCGCAGCTGCATCCGCGAGGGCGACCTGGTGGCGCGGCTCGGCGGCGACGAGTTCGCCATCCTCCAGGCCCCGGGCCGATCCGCCGAGGAGGCCGCCGACCTCGCCCAGCGCGTGGTCGACGTCATCTGCGCGCCCTATGAGCTGCTCGGCTACCGCGCCCAGGTCGGCGCCAGCATCGGCATCGCGCTGGCCGAGCATGTCTCGGGCAATGCCGCGACGGCCGCCGACCTGATGCTGAAGCATGCCGACCTCGCCCTCTACCGCGCCAAGGCGGCGGGGCGGCGGACCTGGCGCTTCTTCGAGGCGAGCATGGCGGCGGAGCTGGAGGCCCGGCTGGCGATGGAGGCCGACCTGCGCGAGGCCCTGCCGCGCAACCAGCTCGAGGTGATGTACCAGCCGATCTTCGGCCTGCAGGCCAACCGCCTCGCCGGCTTCGAGGCGCTGCTGCGCTGGCGCCACCCGACCCGCGGCATGGTCTCGCCCGCCGAGTTCATCCCGCTGATGGAGGAGACCGGGCTGATCGAGGCGGTCGGCCGCTGGGTGCTGGAGCAGGCGACGCGCGAGGCCGCCACCTGGCCGGCGCCGCTGAAGGTGGCCGTCAACCTCTCGCCGCTGCAGTTCCGCGCCGCCGACATCGCCAGCAGCATGCTGCATGTGCTCGGCCAGTCCGGCCTCGCGCCGGGGCGGCTGGAGCTGGAGATCACCGAATCCGCCCTGCTGCAATCCGACGGCGGCGTGGCCGAGGTGCTGCAGGCCTTCCGCAGCACCGGCATCCGCACCTCGCTCGACGATTTCGGCACGCGCTATTCCTCGCTGAGCTACCTGCTCAGCTTCCCCTTCGACAAGATCAAGATCGACCAGTCCTTCGTGCGCGACATGGCGGACCGGTCGGCATCCGTCGCCATCGTCACCTCCGTCGCCCATCTGGCGAACCAGCTCGGCATGGCGACGACGGCCGAGGGGGTGGAGACGGCGGAGCAGCTCCGCCGCGTGCGCGAGGCCGGCTGCACCGAGGCGCAGGGCTATTTCTTCGGCCCGCCCGAATCGGCGACGGAGCTGCGCCGCTGGTTCGACGAGCCGAGCCGCTCGGAGCGCATCCTCCAGGCGGCGCTGTAGCCGGCCCTGGTTGGCCTCCGCGCCCGCGGCTGGCAGATAGGGCGCCATGCCGCACCATATCCCCCTCATCACGACGCTTGCCGCAGCACTTGGGGCTGCCCTGCTGTTCGGGGTGCTGGCGCGCAAGCTGCGCCTGCCGCCGCTCGCCGGCTACCTTTTGGCCGGCATCCTGATCGGGCCGCACACGCCGGGCTTCGTCGGCGACCTGGCGCTGGCCGGGGAGCTCTCCGAGATCGGCATCATCCTGCTGATGTTCGGCGTCGGCCTGCACTTTTCGCCGAGGGAGCTGGCGGAGGCGCGCAGCGTCGCGGTGCCGGGGGCGGTGGTGGGAATGAGCGTCGCCACGCTGCTCGGTTGGGGGCTGGCGCGGCTCTGGGGCTGGACGGACGGGCAGGGGCTGGTCTTCGGCATCTGCCTCTCCGTCGCCAGCACGGTGGTGCTGCTGCGCGCCTTGCAGGAACGCGGCAGCACCGGAAGCCGGGCCGGGCAGGTCGCGGTCGGTTGGCTGGTGGTCGAGGACCTGGCGATGGTCGTCGCCCTGGTGCTGGTCCCGGTCGGCGCCGCGCTGCTGGACGGCCGCGTGCCGGCAGGGATGCTGACCGGCATGGGCGTCGGCCCGCAGGATATCCTGCTCTCCCTGCTGATCACCCTCGGCAAGGTCGCCGTCTTCGTCGCGCTGATGCTGGTGGTCGGCAGCCGGGTGATGCCCTGGGTGCTGTCCCTGGTCGGCGGGCTGCGCTCGCGCGAGCTGTTCTCGCTCGCCGCGCTGGTCGCGGCGCTCGGCGTCGCCTACATCGCCTATTTCGCCTTCGGCGTGTCCTTCGCGCTCGGCGCCTTCCTCTCCGGCCTGGTGCTTGGCCAGTCGCCGCTCAGCCAGAAGGCGGCGGAGCAGACCCTGCCGCTGCGCGACGCCTTCGCGGTGCTGTTCTTCGTCTCGGTCGGTATGCTGTTCGACCCGCGCATCCTGGTGGAGCGGCCCTTCGCCGTCATCGCCGCGACGCTGGTGGTGATGGTGGGCAAGTCCGCCGCCGCCTGGGCCATCGCCCGGTTGCGCGGGATGAGCGAGGGCGAGGCGCTGATGATCGCCGCCTCGCTCGCGCAGATCGGCGAGTTCAGCTTCATCCTGGCGGGGCTCGGCGTGGCGGAGCGGGTGATGCCGGCCATCGGGCGTGACATGGTGCTGGCCGTCGCGCTGCTGACCATCGCGCTGAACCCGGCCGCCTTCTGGCTGGCGGACCGGATGGCGGCGCGCCTCACGCCTCGCCCAGCACCTCTGTGACGGATCCATCTTGTGCGATGCGGCCTGCGTCGAGGCGGATGACGCGGTTGCACCACTCGCGGACGATGCTCATGTCGTGGGTGGCGAGCACCAGGATCTCGGCCTTGCTGACGAGGGCCTCGAGCTTGGCGCGGGCGCGCTGCATGAAGTCGGCGTCGCCGGCGAGGAACCACTCGTCCATCAGCAGCACCTCGGGGTCCATCACGGTGGCCATGGCGAAGGACAGCCGGACCGACATCCCTGCCGAGTAGGCGCGGACGGGGACGTCGAGGAACTCGGCGAGGCCGGAGAAGGCGCCGACCTCCTCGGCGAGGCTGGCGCTCTCGGCCTCGCCGAGGCCCCGGAACAGGCCGCGGAGCACGATGTTCTCGCGCCCCGTTGCATGCGGGTCCATCCCGGCGGCCGGGTCGATCAGCGCGCCGATGCTGCCCGCCACCTCGAGCCGGCCGCCGACCGGCTCGTAGACCCCGGCCAGCGTCCGCAGCAAGGTGGTCTTGCCCGCGCCGTTGTGGCCGACCAGCGCCACCCGCTCGCCGGGGGCGATGCGGAAGCTGAGCTCGCGCAGCGCCGAGACCACGATGCGGCTGGCCTCGTCCTGGCGCAGCCGCAAGGGCGAGTTGGCGAGGATGCGCTTTTTCAGCGAGCGCGCGCCCAGGTGGTAGAGCGGGAACTCGATGGTCACCGCCTCGGCTTGGATGTGGGGCATGTCAGACCCAGAAGGCGATGCGGCCGCGGAAGCGGATGAAGAAGCCGAGCGCGAGCCCGGCCATGGCGGCGGTGAAGAGGCAGGCCGAGGCCCAGACGCCGGGCGAGGCGCCGCCCTCGATCAGCGGCCCGCGCACCGTCTCCATCACCACGTAGAAGGGGTTGAGCACCAGCCACTCGGCCTTGCCCGGGCCCAGCAGCTCGGGCTTCCACAGCACCGGCGAGAGGAAGAAGGCGAGCTGCATGACGCTGCCGACGATCGGGGGGATGTCGCGGAAGCGGGCACACAGCATGCCGAGGAAAAGCGCCAGCGCGCAGGCATTGACCGCGAGCAGCGCCAGCCCCGGCAGCGCCCAGAGCGCCTCCCAGCCCGGCCAGGCGCCGGTGAGGGCGAAGACGGCGAGGATGATGGGCAGGCTGTGGGCGGCGATGACGGCGTTGCGCCAGACGCAGCGCAGCACATGGACCGTGTAGGGCAGGGGCAGCTGGCGGATGATGCCCTCGGCGCTGGTCAGGCTGGTGCAGGCATCGGTGACGATGGCGTTGATGGTGTTCCAGGTGATCAGGCTGACGGCGATGAAGGGCAGGTAGTCGACCAGGCTCATCTTGAAGAGCGAGGAGTAGAGCAGCCCGAGCCCGGCGATCATCACCGCGTTGGACAGCGTCAGCCAGAACGGCCCGAGCACCGAGCCGCGGTAGCGGTTGCGGATGTCGAGCGAGGCCAGCGCAAAGCTCAGCCGCCACCGCCGCACCCCGGTGGCGATGTCCCCGAGCGCCGCCGCGCGACGCCGCGGCGTCCGGGCATCAAAAACATAAAGCGCCTCGGGCCGCGCCCCAGGCATGGCAGTTCCATCCGGCATGGCGGGGCTATAGACTCTCCTCGATCCGGGCGCCACCGGGCTTGCATCCCGGCCCGAAACTCGTCATATCCCCCGCCGCGCCTGGGTAGCTCAGCTGGTTAGAGCACGGCACTCATAATGCCGGGGTCGCCGGTTCAAGTCCGGCCTCAGGTACCACCTTCCCTCGCGCTAGGCGGCCACGACGGCCGGCCGCTTGACCAGCCGCAGCGCCAGCGCCGTCACCGCCGTCCCGGCCAGCAGCGCCACCACATAGCCGCCGAGATGCGAGACCGCGTTCGGGATCGGCAGTACGAAGACGCCGCCATGCGGCACCCGCAGTTCCGACCCGACCGCCATGGAGATCGCCCCCGCCACCGCGGAGCCGGCGACCAGCGCCGGGATCACCCGCAGCGGGTCCTTCGCCGCGAAGGGGATGGCCCCCTCGGAGATGAAGGCCAGCCCCAGGACACCTGCCGCCGGCGCCGCCTCCCGCTCCTCGGGGGTAAAGCGGTTGCGGAACAGGTAGGCGGCCAGCGCCAGTCCGAGCGGCGGCGTCATCCCCGCCACCATGGCGGCCGCCATCGGGCTGTAGACCTGGCTCGCCAGCAGCCCGGTCGAGAAGGCATAGGCCGCCTTGTTGACGGGCCCGCCCATGTCGAAGGCCATCATCCCGCCGATGACGAGGCCGAGCACGATCGCCTGGCTCCCCTGCATCCCGCGCAGGAACTCGGTCAGCCAGGCGAGCGCCGCCGCCACCGGCCCGCCGGCGACATAGATCAGCGCAAGGCCGGTGACCAGCGCGCCGAGCACCGGCAGGATCAGCACCGGCTTCAGCCCCTCGAGTGTCCGCGGCAGGCGGAGCGTCCGGTTCAGCCAGGCGACCGAGTAGCCGGCGACGAAGCCGGCCACGATGCCGCCGAGGAAGCCGGCATTGAGCTGCCCGGCGATCATCCCGCCGATCATCCCCGGCGCGATGCCCGGCCGGTCAGCGATGGAATAGGCGATGTAGCCGCCGAGCGCCGGCACCATCAGGGCGAGCGCCGCCTTGCCGCCGATCTGGAACAGGGCGCCGGCCAGCGTGTCCCGGTGCGCCTCGTCGAAGGCGTAGATGCCGCCGAGCGCGAAGGCCAGCGCGATCAGCAGCCCGCCCGCGACGGTGAAGGGCAGCATGAAGGAGACGCCCGTCATCAGGTGCTTATAGGGGCCGCTGAGCTGCTTCTTGCCCGGGCCCGGCGCCTGCGGGGCGGCCGCATCGCCGCGGATCCTGGCCTCGGCGAAGGCGCGGCGGACCAGCGCCGAGCCATCGTTGATCGCCGGCTTGGTGCCGCTGAGGAAGACCGGCTTCGCCCCGAAGCGGGAGAGGTCGACCTGGGTGTCGGCCGCGATCAGGACCAGGTCGGCCCCGGCGATCTCCTCCGGCGTGAGCGCGTTCTGCGCCCCGACCGAGCCTTGGGTCTCGACGCGGATCGCATGGCCGAGCGCCTTCGCCGCCCCCTCCAGCCCCTCGGCCGCCATGAAGGTATGGGCGATGCCGGTCGGGCAGGAGGTGATGGCGACAATCCGCCGGCCCTTCGCCTCGGCCGGCGCCGTGCCGCCATCGAGCCGCGCCAGCACCGCGGCCGGGTCGGCCAGCACCTCCTGGATCCCGGCGCGGATCGCCTGCATGCCGGACAGCGCGTCGGGCGCCGCCGCATCGCCGACCAGCAGCAGCCCATCGGCCTTGGCGGAGGCGGGCAGGGGGGAGACGACGCCCCGCTCCGTCCGCACCTCGACGGCGAGCTCCCGCCCGCCCTTGCGCGCCGCCTGGCGCAGCGCCTCGGCCGCCAGCATGGCCTGGACGGGGCTGTCCCCCGCCTCCACCACCGCGATCATCCCGGACATGGCTTCCTCCCCGTCCCTACGCGACCGGCTCGGCGGCCAGCGAGGCGGCGATCGCCTCCACCGCCGCCCGGCCGGGCAGTTGCGCTTCCGTCTTCTGCAGCTTGGCCGCGGCGAAGCCGGCCGCCCGGCAGGCCAGCGCCGCCAGCGGCAGGGCATCGGCGAGGCCGGTGGCGATGCCGGCCACCATCGCATCCCCGGCGCCGACGCTGCTGGCGGCGGCCGGCAGGACGGGCGGACGCACCATCACCGCCTCGCCCGCGGTGACGAAGAGCGCTCCCTCCGCCCCGAGCGAGACCACCACCAGCCGCACCCCGCGCCCGGCGAGGCTGCGCGCCACATCGAGCTTCGCCGCCCGGTCCGGCAGCGGCCGGCCGGCCCAGGCCTCCAGCTCGTGCCGGTTCGGCTTCACCGCATGGGGCAGCACCGGCGCCTCCAGCACGGCGGCGAGCGCCGGCCCGCTGGCATCGACCACCACCCGCGCCCCCTGCTCGGTCAGCAGGCCGACAAGGTCGGCATAGGTCTCGGCGGCGAGGCCTGGTGGCAGGCTGCCGGCCAGCACCGCGACCGTTCCCTTGCCGACCGCCACATGCAGCGCCGCCAGCGCCTCCTCCAGCGCCACCGGCGCGGGCTCCGTCCCGGGCAGGTTGATGTCGGTGGTGGCGCCGGTCGCGCGGTCGAGCAGCTTGACGTTGGTCCGCGTCTCGCCCGGGATGCGCACGCAGCAATCTTTGATTCCCCGCTCGGCGAAGAGGGCGCGGTAGGGCGCGTCATTCGCCTCTCCGAGCAGGCCCGTCGCCGTGACCGGCACCCCCCAATCGGCGAGGCAGGCGGCGACGTTGACGCCCTTGCCCGCCGGGTGCCGCGTGGCGCCGCGCGCCAGGTTGACGGCGCCGGGCCGTAGCGCGTCCAGCTCCACCGTCTGGTCGATCGCCGGGTTCAGCGAGAGGGTGACGAAGGGCGTGGCCATCAGGCGGCCGCCTGCGGCGCCGGCCGCGTCATCGCATCGAGCTCCATCTCCAACTCCCGCACTTCCGCGGCCGTGCCGCAGGCGATGGCACGCGCGGCCAGCCCGCGCAGCGCCGGCAAGGTGGCGCCGCGCAGCACCGCCTTCACCCCGGGGATGTCGCGCGGCGTCATCGAGAGTTCCGCGACGCCGAGTCCCGTGAGCAGCGCGGCGCCGAAAGGCTCGCCCGCCAGCCCGCCGCAGACGCCGACCCAGCGGCCATGCCGGGTGGCTGCCTCCACCGTCTGGGCGATCAGCCGCAGCACGGCGGGGTGGAGGCTGTCCGCCTCCGCCGCCAGGTCGGGGTTCTGCCGGTCGATGGCCAGCACGTACTGAGTCAGGTCGTTGGTGCCGACCGAGAAGAAGTCGACATGCCGGGCCAGCGCATCGGCCAGCACCGCCGCCGCCGGCACCTCGACCATGATGCCGACCGGCACCGCCGGCGCGCCGAGCTCCGCCCGGATGCGCTCGCAGGCCGCCCGCAGCGCCACCACCTCCGGCACCGAGGTCACCATCGGGAACATGATGGAGAGCGGCCCGCCCGCCGCGGCGGCACGGTAGAGGGCGCGGAGCTGCGGCTCCATCAGGTCCGGCCGGCGCAGCAGCAGCCGCGCGCCGCGCACGCCGAGGAAGGGGTTGGCTTCCACCGGCAGGCGGAGATGCGGCACCTGCTTGTCGCCGCCGATATCGAGGGCGCGGACGATCAGCCGCCGGCCGCCCAGCGCCTCCAGCATGGCGCGGTAGATGGCGTACTGGTCCTCCTCCCCCGGGGTCTCGCCGCGCTCGAGGAAGAGGAATTCCGTGCGCATCAGCCCGACCCCCTCGGCCCCCTGGGCAAGGGCGAAGGCGGCCTGGTCCGGCAGGTTGATGTTGGCCGCGACCTCGATCCGGTGGCCGTCCCGGGTCGCCGCCGGCTCCGCCCGCTGCGCCGCCTCGCGCGCCCGCTGCTCCTGCTGGGCGGCGAGGAAGGCGCGGGCGGAGGCGAGGTCGGCCTCGCCGGGCGCGAGGTGCAGCCGGCCGGTGGCGCCGTCCAGCACCGCCTCCGTCCCCGGCTCGAGCTCCAGCAGGCCTGGGCCCCCGGCGACCAGCGCGGGCAGGCCGAGGGTGCGGGCGAGGATGGCGGTATGCGAGGTCGGCCCGCCGGTCGCCGTCGCCAGCCCGATCACGCGGCTCGGGTCGAGGCCCGCCGTGTCGGAGGGGGCGAGGTCCTCGGCGACCAGGATCACCGGCCCCTCCGGCAGCTCGTGCAGCGAGCCGCCGGCGAGCGAGGGGTCGATCTGCCCCAGCACCCGCCGCCCGACATCGCGCAGGTCGGCCGCCCGCCCGGCCAGCACCGGGTTGCCGAGGGCGGCGAGGCCGGCCGCCACCCGCTCCACCGCCTGGTGCCAGGACCAGGCGAGGCCATGCCCCTCGACCATGAGCTGGCAGGTGGTGGTGATGAGGTCCGGGTCCTCCAGCAGCCCGGCATGGGCGCGGAAGATGGCGGCCTCGCCCGGGCCGAGGCGGCGGGCCGTGTCGTCCTCCAGCGCCTTGAGCTGCGCCCGCGTGACGCGAATCGCCCCCTCCAGCCGTGCCCCGCCCTCGGCCAGCGGCAGCGGCGCATCCGGGATGGCGGCTTCGGCGTTGGCGAGGACATGGATGCGGCCGATGGCGAGCCCCGGGCTGGCGCCGATGCCGGCGAGCGAGACCAGCGGCCCGGCCGGCTCCCAGCCGCGGGCAGGTGCCGCGGCGCGCCTGGCCGCCTGCGCGGCATCGGCCTTCTCCTGGGCGCTGAGCCCGGTGATCGCCGCCCGCATTCGCGCCAGCGCCGCCGGCGTCTCGGCGGAGACGGTGACGGCGTCTCCCGGCTTCAGCCCGAGCTGCAGCAGCCCGACCAGCGCCGCGGCATCGGCCGCCTGGCCGCCATGGCGGATCTGGACGCGGCCGCCGGCGGCGCGGGCGGCCTCCACCCAACGCGTCGCCGGGCGGGCATGCAGGCCGGCGGGATAGTCGACCGCCCAGTCCCAGCGCTCGGCGAGGTCGGCGGCCGGTGCGCCGGGCGCGGCGGCCTCCGGCTCGGCGCCGAGGGCGGCGATGATCGCCTCGGCGTCATCGGTGGTGAAGAGGGCCTGGAGCCGCGCCGGCTCGTTCAGCAGCCGGGTGAGGCGGCGGAGGATGGCGATGTGCTCGTCCGAGGCGGCGGCGATGCCGATGACGAGATGCGCCACCTGGCCGGGATTCCACTCGATCCCGTCGCGCACCTGCAGGATGGCGAGGCCGTTCCGCCGCACCAGGCCCCGGTCGGCCCCCATGCCGTGCGGGATGGCGACGCCATGGCCGAGGAAGGTGTTCGCCGCCCCCTCGCGCCTCGCCATGCTGTCCCCATAGGCCGGATCGACGCAGCCGGCGGCGGCGAGGAGCTGGGCAGCCTCGGCGATGGCGGCGGCCTTGCCGGCCGGCCTCGCATCGAGGCGGACGAGGTCGCGGCTGATCGGCATGGGGTGCGCGGCTGTGGCCATGGGGGAGGTTCCTGCCTTCCGTCGTTGCCGGCGAATGAAATCGTTCACACATAGCTTGTCAAAGAAAATCGGGGTTTCTGCGTTGGTTTCGTGTTGCGGCGCTGACGTAGGGACGGCAAGTTGGCGCGAAGTTTGTGCAATCGATTGCAGTACATGACCCCCAGCATCAAGGATGTCGCCCGCGCCGCCGGCGTCTCGCCCGCCACGGTTTCCCGTGCCCTCGGCAAGGGGCCGATCAGCGAGGCATTGCGTGCCCAGGTGCTGGAGGCGGTGCGCGCCACCGGATACCGCCCGAACCTCGCGGCCCGCCGCCTCCGCTCGCAGCAGAGCGGCACGGTCGGGCTGATCCTCGCCGATATCGGCAACCCATTCTTCACCGGCGTCGCCCGTGCGGTCGAGGCCGCCGCCTACGAGGCCGGCCTCCGCGTCCTGCTCTGCAACACCGACGAGGACCCGGCGCGCGAGGCCGCCTATCTCGCCCTGATGCAGGAGGAGCGGGTGGCGGGCCTGATCCTCGCCCCGACCCGCACCACGGCCGAGCGCCTGGCCGAGGCGCCGCCCGCCATGCCGACGGTGCTGATCGACCGTCCCGGCCCGCCGGGCCTTCTCGATTCCGTCCTGCTCGACAATGCGGCGGCGAGCGCGGCGCTGGTCGACCACCTGGTGGCGCAGGGCTATCGCCGCATCGCCGGGCTGTTCGGCCAGACCAGCGGCACCGGGGTGGAGCGGGCCGAGGGCTACCGCGCGGCCATGGCGCGGCACGGGCTGGCCCCGGCGCTGCGCTTCCTCCTGCCACAGCTGGAGGCGGCGGAGGCCGGCTTCGCCGCGCTCTGCCGCGAGGGTCGGCCGGAGGCGGTGATCGCCAGCAACTCCCTGCTGCTGATGGGCACGCTGCGGGCGATCCGCGCCGCCGGCCTCCGCATCCCCGCCGACCTGGCGCTGGCCGGCTTCGACAACGAGCCCTGGACCGAGCTGGTGGAGCCCGGCGTCACGGTGATCGAGCAGCCGCTCGAGGAGATCGGCCGGCAGGCGATGGCGCTGCTCTCCGAGCGGCTGCGGGCGCCGGCGGCGCCGGTGCGGAGGGTGATGCTCAGCGGCCGCGCCGTGCTGCGCGGCTCGACGGCGTCAGCCCCGGCCCGGCGTCAGACTTCGACGAAGACGCCGCCGCCCTCGACCTTCACCTTGTAGGTGGCGACCGGCACCTCCGCCGGCTCGTTCAGCGCGGCGCCGGTGCGGATGTCGAAGCAGGCCTGGTGGAGCGGGCATTCCAGCTTGCCGTCCTCGCAGTACCCGTCGGACAGCAGCGCATATTCATGCGTGCAGATGTCGTTGACCGCGAAGATGCCGTCCTCGAGCCGCACCACGGCGATGCAGGCATCGCCGATGCGGACGGGCAGCGGCATGTTCTCGGCCAGGTCGCCCTCCTCGGCGACGCGGTGCCATTCGGCCATGGGTCCTGGATTCCCTCGATCTCTCGCCGCGAAGGCTAGCCCGCTCAGGCGGCGCTCGCCACCCGCTGCGGGATGGCGGGGGCATTGCCCTGCCAGATGGAGAGGGCGACGTATTCCACCGGGTCATGCGTGCAGAAGACGGCGAGCGAGGTGTCCGGCTCCGCCAGCAGATGGCGCAGCCGGGCCTGGTTGGCGCGGGCGAGGCGCCCATCCCAGGCCATGAAGCGCTCATAGGCGGCGGTGCCGGCGGGGCAGCCGGGCAGGCGCTCATGCACCTCGCTGCGGCTGAAATAGGCATCGCCCGCATGCAGCATCCAGCCGCGCGGCCCCTCGATGGCGACGCCGGCATGGCCCGCGGTGTGGCCGGGCAGGGGCACCATCAGGATCTCGGGCGGCAGGCCCTCGAGCTCCGTCACCGCATCGAAGCCGAACCAGCGGCCGCTGGTGCGGTCGGAATAGGTCCGCCAGCGGGCGGTGTCGCCCCATTGCGCCGGGCGGTAGCGCAGCCGGTCGAGCCAGCTGCGGCGGCTGCGCGCGGCCTTGGCCTCCGGCGCCATCACATGGACGGCCGCCTGGGGGAAGTCGATCAGCCCGCCGGCATGGTCGAAATCGAGATGGGTCATCACGATGTGGCGCACGTCATGCGGCGAGTGGCCGAGCCGGCGGAGATGCCGCAGCATGGTGCGGTCCGGGTCGAGGCTGAAGCGCAGCAGCGCTGCATTCACGGCGGGCAGGCGAAGCCAGGGCCGCGCCACGTCGCGCAGGCCGAGGCCGGTATCGACCAGGACGAGGCCGTCCCGGTCGGTCTCGATCGCCAGGCAATGGCAGCTGATGCGGCCGACCGCGCCCGGGCTGGCGCCGTCCATAAGGGCGCCGCCGAAGGGCCGGGCGGGGCCGCAATCGAGGTGGTGGATGCGCATGCCGTGTCCTCCTGCGGGAAGGAACGGCAGCGGGGCGATGCGGGTTGCCCGTCAGCGCGCCGGGGCCGGCAGCCTGGCGCCGGGCGGCAGCGGCAACGGGTCCGGCTTCGGATAGGCGCGGGGATAGATGATCTCCTCCTTGGGGCCCGGCGCCCGCGGCGGCCCGGCCCGGCCGCACCCGGCGAGCGGCACCAGGGCAAGGAGCGCCAGCAGGAGGCGGATCACGCCAGCCGCTCCCGCCACTCGGCGGCCATGCGGCGGACATTCTCCGGCGCCGTGCCGCCGTAGCAGGCGCGCGAGGCGACGGAGGCCTCGACCGTCAGGACGCCGAAGACGCCTTCGGTGATGCGCGGCTCCTCGGCCTGCATCTCGGCGAGCGAGAGGCCGGCGAGGTCGCTGCCCTTCGCCTCCGCCCTGGCGACCAGGCGGCCGGTGACGTGGTGGGCGTCGCGGAAGGGCATCCTCAGCTCGCGCACCAGCCAGTCGGCGAGGTCGGTCGCGGTGGAGAAGCCGGCGCCGGCGGCCTCGCGGAGGCGGGCGGCATCCGGCTGCATGTCGCGCACCATGCCGGCGGTCGCGGCGAGGCAGAGCGTCATCGTCTCGGCCGCGTCGAACACGCCTTCCTTGTCCTCCTGCATGTCCTTGCCATAGGCCATCGGCAGGCCCTTCAGCACGGTCAGCATGCCGATGAGGGCGCCCATCACCCGCCCGGTCTTGCCGCGCACCAGCTCGGCCGCGTCCGGGTTGCGCTTCTGCGGCATGATGGAGGAGCCGGTGGTGAAGGCGTCCGAGAGCTTTACGAAGCCGAAATAGGGGGTGGTCCAGATCACCACCTCCTCGGCGAAGCGCGAGAGATGGGTCGCGCACATGGCGCAGGCGAAGAGGAACTCGGCGGCGAAGTCGCGCGAGGCCACGGCGTCGAGGCTGTTGCGGGTCGGCTGATCGAAGCCGAGATCCCGGGCCGTCATGTGCCGGTCTACGGGGAAGCCGGTGCCGCAGAGGGCGGCGGCGCCGAGCGGGCTCTCGTTCAGGCGCCTGCGGCAATCGGCAAGGCGCCCGCGGTCGCGCGAGAGCATCTCGACATAGGCCAGCATGTGATGGCCGAAGGTGGTCGGCTGCGCGGGCTGCAGATGGGTGAAGCCCGGCATCACCGTCGCCGCATGCGCTTCGGCCTGCTCGACCAGGGCGCGCATCACGTCCTCGATCTGGCCGGTCAGCCCGTCGATGGCGTCCCGCACCCAGAGGCGGACATCGAGCGCCACCTGGTCGTTCCGGCTGCGGCCGGTGTGCAGGCGCTTGCCGGCCTCGCCGATGGCCTCGGTCAGCCGCGCCTCGATGTTCATGTGGATGTCTTCGAGGGCCTCGTCCCAGGGGAAGTCCCCGGCCTCGATCCGGGCGGCGATGCCGGCGAGCCACTCGCGGATCGCCCTCTCGTCCTCGGCGGTGATGATCCCCACATGCGCGAGCATGGCGGCATGGGCGAGGCTGCCCCGGATGTCCTGGCGCCACATCTTGCGGTCGAAGCCGATCGAGGCGTTGATGTCCTGCATGATGACCGAGGGACCGCCGGCGAAACGGCCGCCCCATTGGGAGTTCTCAGGAGTGTTGTTCAACACGATGGCTGCGCTTTCCGGACTGCGGGCAAGCCGCCGGGCGACGGCCCTGGCGGCGGCCGGGACCCTAGCGGGAGCCGCCTTCGGGCGCAAAGCCCTCGCTGCCCAGATGGTTGAGTCCGGGCCGAAGCCGCTGCCGGAGTTCAGCTTCACCGATGCCGAGGGCAAGCCGCACACCGTCGCGGATTTTGCCGGCCGCGGCCTGTTGATCAATCTCTGGGCCACCTGGTGCCCGCCCTGCGTCGCCGAGATGCCGGCGCTCGACCGCACCCAGGCGGCGCTGGCGGCGGAGGGCATCGTGGTCCTGCCGCTCTCGTCGGACCGTGGGGGGAAGGCGATGGTCGAGCCCTTCTACCGCGACAAGGGCATCCGCCTGCTCGGCCTCTGGCTGGACCCGCGCGGGGCGGCGAGCCGGGCGCTCGGCGTGCGCGGCCTGCCGACGACCCTGGTGGTGGACCGCGAGGGGCGCGAGCGGGCGCGCGCCGAGGGCGACCAGCCCTGGGACTCGCCCGAGATGCTGGCGGCGATCCGCCGGCTTGTCGGCTCGCCCCCGGCCCCGTCGGACCAGGAAAAGACCTGACCCTCAGGGCTCCAGCTTGACCCCCGTCCGCTCCACCACGGTGCGGAACTTCGCCACCTCCCGCTCGAGGAAGGCGCGTGCATCGGCCGGGGCGTTGGGCGCCGTCCAGACATCGACGCCGGCCGTCAGCAGCCGCTGCTGCAGCGCCGGCTCGGCGAGGGAGGCGACCAGGGCGCGGTTCAGCGCCGCCTGGAGCGGGGCCGGCATGCCGGGCGGGCCGAGGATGATGTTCCAGGTAGCGATGTCGTAGCCGGGCACGCCGGCCTCGGCGAGGGTCGGCAGGTCGGGGAAGGAGGGGAAGCGGCGGTTGCCGGTCACCGCGATGCCCCGCACCATGCCGTCCCGCACCTGCTGCGCGGCGGAGGCGAGCACGGCGATGCCGAACTGCCCCTCGCCCTGGAAGATCGCCGTCAGCATTTGCCCGCCGCTGCGATAGGGCACGTGGACGAAGCGCGTCTTGAGATCGAGCGCCAGCATCTCGGGGGCCAGATGCACGATCGTGCCGACGCCGGAGGTGGCGTAGGTGACGCTCTCGGGCGGGGCGGCGCGCAGCCGGGCCAGCACCTCGGGCGCGGTTGCGGCGGGAAAGTCCTTGTTCACGATCATCAGCAGCGGCGCGGTGCCGATGACGCCGAGATGGGAGAAATCGGTCACCGGATTGTAGCGCGTGCCGCCGACCAGCGCCGCCGGGGCGATGGCATGCGAAGAGCTCTCGACCAGCATGATGGTGTGCCCGTCCGGCGCCTGCCGCCGCAGCCAGTCGCTGGCGACGATGCCCGCGGCGCCGGGCCGGTTCTCCACCACCACCCGCGCCTCCGGCCCGAGATTGGCCGCCAGCCGGTCCGCCAGCAGCCGCGCCGCGATATCGGTGGAGCCGCCGGGCGCGTAGCCCGTGGCCAGCGTGATCGGGCGGTCGGGGAAGGCCGAGGCCGGCAAGGCAGCCAGCAGGAGCGGCAGGGCAAGCAGCAGGCGGCGCATCATTGGTTGTTCCTCCCGGTTCGTGCGTCGTCTCAGCCGTCCGGCGGCGTGCGGCCGGTGATTCGCCCCATAAGCCCGAGATCGATCGCCGTGCGATAGATGGCCGCCGCGAAGCCCGGGGTGCCGGCCAGCGCCGCGAGGCGGAGCCGTGCCGCAGGCTCGGCCACCAGCCGCTCCAGCGCCGGCCCGTCATCGGGCAGGGGAAGGGAGGGGGTCACCGGCCCGCGCTGCGGCGGCATCCCCAGCAGCAGCCGTTCCATCGCCCGGCTGTCGAGCGAGACGACGGCGCCGCAGGTCATCGGCAGGTCTTCCTCGGGCCGCGCGAGGCGGGCGCCGACCAGCGCGCCGGGGGGGCGCTCCCGGTCGAGGAAGCGGTCCCAGATCACCAGGGGCTCGCCATCCGGGAAGCTCTCGGCGCGGACGCCGCCCTCGGCATTCGGCCCGAGGATCCGGTACAGGCCGAAGGAGGCCGTCATCAGCGCCTCCAGCATGCGGTGCTCCTCGCTGCCCGGCAGCGGCGCCTCGGCGCGGGCCTGGCGCTCGATGGCGCGGGTATGGTCGCCAAGCGGGTCGAGCACGCCGAGATCGAAGACCACGGCGAGCTGCATCGGATCGGCCGGCACCACCTGCTTGCCGTCCCAGAGCGAGAGGGCGCGCGCCTGCTGGGCCAGGCTCGCCAGCGGGATGCGCTGGGAGGCCTCGGTGAGGATGCGCCGGCGGATGGCCGCATAGCGGCCATAGCGCGCGGCCGGGGTCAGGTCGTCGTCGCTCAATTCGGGACGGTCACGCCGAGCTTGCGGGCGCAATCGACGATGCCGGCCCAGGTATCCGGCTGCAGCGGCACGCCGTTGGCGAGGCGCTCCGCCTTCAGCCGCGCCTCGGTCTCGCCAGGGGCCAGCACCTCGCCGCCGGGCCTGGCCGGTCGGCAGGACTTCACCCAGGTGACGTACTCTTCCGCCGCCTGCTTGAACGCCGCCTCGGTGCCGAAATGCCGGGGCGAGATGTAGATCGAGAGCATGCCATTGGCGATGCGCCCGCGCGCATCCACCGGGCCGGAACAGCCGCCGCCGGTGAAGGCGCCGGCCAGCAGCTCGCACATGAAGGCGAGGCCGGAGCCCTTGTGCTCGCCGAAGGCACGGATGGCGCCGAGCCCGCCCGAGGGGTTGCGCGGCCCGACCGGCGGATAGTCGCCATAAAGCGTGTGAGGGTCGCCGGAGAGGGTGCCGTCCGGCTCGATCAGCGCATCCGGCGGCAGCGGCTTGCCGCCGTTGGAGGCGACGAGGACCTTGCCCTCGGCGACATGCGAGGTGGCGAAGTCGAGCACCACCGGCGGGTCGGTCGGCACGCCGACGGAAAAGGGCGCGGTGGAGAAGCGCCGCTCCGTCCCGCCGAAGGGGGCGACGAGCACGCTGCCCGCGACATTGACGAAATGGATGGAGATCAGCCCGGCCGCGACCGCCTGCTCCGCATAGGCGCCGATGCGGCCGACATGCCCGGCATTGCGCAGCGCGATGATGGCGGTGCCGTGTTGCCTCGCCCGCTCGATCCCGAGGGCCACGGCCTGAGGTGCCACGGTCTGGCCGAAGCCGTAGTGCCCGTCGAGCAGGGCGAAGGCGCCGCCATCGGTGACGATCTCGGCCTGCTGGCCGGCGACGACATAGCCGGCCTGCTGCCAGTCGACATAGCGCGGCACGCGGGCCACGCCATGGCTGTCATGCCCGGCGAGGTTGGCGCCGAGCAGGTGCTCGGCGATGCGGTCCGCCTCGGCCGCATCGCAGCCGCTGGCGCGGAAGATGTTGCCGACAAGGGCGGCGAGGGGTTCGGCGCCGATCAGCACCGGTTGGTAGTCTGCCATGGCGCGATCCTAGCCCTAAAGCACCATGTCCGTCTTCGGGTCGATCAGGTGCATCTGGTCCATGTCGACCGCCATGGCGGCGACGCGGCCCGGCGCGACCTCGATCGCAGGGTCGAAGCGGGCGCAGATCTCATGCCCTTCGACCCAGAAATGCAGCAGCGTCTCCATCCCCATCGGCTCGACGACCTCGGGCGCGGCCTCGAAATGGGCGATGTTCGGCCGGTGCTCGTTCGGGTGCGGCTCTGTCAGGTGCTCCGGACGGATGCCGAAGAGCAGCTCCCGCCCGACATGCGGCGCGTAGCGGGCGGCGCGGGCGGCGGGCACCGGCAGCACCGCCCGCTCCGTCATGCGGACGACGAGGCCGGAGCCTGTCTCCTCCAGCCGCGCCGGGATGAAATTCATCGACGGGCTGCCGATGAATCCGGCGACGAAGCGCGTCTTCGGGTGGTGGTAGAGCTCCTGCGGCGGGCCGACCTGCTCGATCTTGCCGTGGTTCATCACGACCACGCGGTCGGCCAGCGTCATCGCCTCGACCTGGTCATGGGTGACGTAGACGGTGGTGGTGCGGACGGTCTGGTGGACCTTCTTGATCTCGGTCCGCATCTGCACGCGCAGCTTGGCGTCGAGGTTCGACAGCGGCTCGTCGAACAGGAAGACCTTCGGGTCCCGCACGATGGCGCGGCCCATGGCGACGCGCTGCCGCTGGCCGCCCGAGAGCGCCTTCGGCTTGCGGTCGAGCAGCATGCCGATGTCGAGGATCTTCGCCGCATTCTCGACCCGGCGCCTGATCTCGCCCTTGTCGAACTTCCGCAGGGTGAGGCCGAAGGCCATGTTGTCGTAGACGGTCATGTGCGGGTAGAGCGCGTAGTTCTGGAACACCATGGCGATGTCCCGGTCGCGCGGGGGGACGTCGTTGACGACGGTGCCGCCGATATCGATCTCGCCGCTGGAGATCTCCTCGAGCCCCGCGATCATCCGCAGCGTCGTCGACTTGCCGCAGCCGGAGGGGCCGACCAGCACCACGAACTCATGGTCGGCGATGTCGAGGTCGATCCCCTTCACCGCCTGGACGCCGCCCTCGTATTCCTTGACAACCTTGCGCAGATGCACCTGTGCCATGGCGCGGCTTATCCCTTCGTCGCGCCGGCGGTGAGGCCGGCGATGTAGTAGTCCATGAGGAAGGCGTAGACGACGACCGGCGGCAGGGCCGCCATCAGCGCGCCCGCCATGATCTGCCCCCAGGCGAAGGTGTCGCCCCGGATGAGCTGCGAGACGACGCCGATGGTCAGCGGCATGTGCTCCGGCGTGGTGACGAAGGCCGTCGGGTAGACGAAGGCTGCCCAGGACACCGTGAAGGCGAAGATCGTCGCCGCGATGATGCCGGGGAGTGCGACGGGGATGAAGATCTTGGTCAGCATCTGCATCCAGCCCGCGCCGTCGATCAGCGCCGCCTCGTCCAGCTCCTTCGGGATGGAGGCGAAGTAGCCGATCATGATCCAGGTGCAGAAGGGCACCGTCAGCGTCGGGTAGATGAGGATCAGGCCCCAGATCGAGTTCAGCAGGCCGAGCCCGCCGACGATCTGGTAGAGCGGGATGAAGAGCAGCGTGTCCGGCACGAGGTAGGTCAGGAACACGCCGGTCGCCAGGGCCTGGCTGCCCCAGAATTTCATCCGCGCCAGCGAGAAGGCCGCCAGCACCGAGATCACCATGGAGATGACGACGACGCAGAGGGTGATGACCACGCTGTTGACGAAGAAGCCGCGGAACAGCGGGTTGGCGATCAGCTCCATGTAGTTCTCGAGCGTCGGCGCCCGGACGAGCCAGGGGTTGCCCTGGAGGTTCGAGATCTCCGCGCTGCTCTTCAGGCTGGTGACCAGCATGTAGAAGGGAGGCGCGAGGAAGATGATCGTCGCCACGATCAGCGAGGCATAGGCCGTCCACAGCGCCCAGCGCCGCTCGGAGCGGAGGCTGCCGAGCTTCTTGCCGGTATAGGAGACGATGGTGTTCGCAGAGCTGGCGGACATCACATCTGCTCCTTGTTGCGGCGGTTGATGCCGCGGAGGATGAAGAAGGCGAAGATCGCCAGCACCGGGAACATGAAGAGGCTCACGGCGGCGCCGCGCGGCAGGTTGCCGGAGAGGATGCCGACCTGGAAGGCGTAGGAGGCGAAGACCTGCGTCAGGTCGCGCGGCCCGCCATTGGTCAGCACCCGCACGATGTCGTAATTGGCGAAGGTCACGATCAGGCTGAACAGCACGGTGATCGAGATGATGTTCTGCATCATCGGCAGTGTCACGTAGCGCAGCCCCTGCCAGCCCGTGGCGCCGTCGATGGCGGCCGCCTCGTAGAGCTGGTCCGGCACTGATTTCAGCGCCGCCAGGTACATGATCATGAAGAAGGGCGAGCCGTACCAGACATTCACCAGGATGACCGAGAGGCGCGCCCACCAGGGCTCGCCGAGCCAGGGCACAGCGGGCACGGCGAAGATGTTCAGCAGCCAGTTGATGGAAGAGTAGGAGGGATCGAACATCCACCACCAGCCGAGGGTCGAGAGCGCCGGCGGGATGACCCAGGGGATGAGCAGCATGCCGCGCCACTTCCGCTGCCCCTTGGCCGGGATGTGGTGCAGCATGTGCGCCAGCCAGAACCCGATCAGCGCCTTGGCGATCACCGCGCCCACGGCGAAGATGCAGGACTGCCAGATCACCATCCAGAAGGTGTCGCTCTCGAGCAGGATCTCGAAATTGCCGAGGCCGATATTGGCCGTCATCCGGCGATTGAGCGTCGAGAGCCACATCGCATAGCCGGCCGGATAGACGACGAGGCCGCCGATCAGCGCGATCAGCGGCAGCGCCATCAGGAAGGCGATGGTCGATCGGCGCCGGGCGAAGCGCTGCATCGTGTTGGAACGCCCGGTGGCAGCCGGTGCCGGTGCGCCGGCGACGAGGGTGCCGTCCGCGGCCATGCTCAATCCTCCCTGGTGGCAGCAAGTATGGCGGGCGGCGCGCGCCGCCCGCCGGTGATCGTCAGCCGCCGCGGACGATTGTCGTCAACTCACGCTCCAGCCAGCCGAGCGCCTGGTCGACCGTATCGCCGCCCTGGGCGACGCGGGCGATGACCTTGGTGTTCAGCGCCTGGACGTACATCTGCGCCGCGAATTCGCCCGGTGCGGGAGCGAAGGCGATGGAGGGCTTCGCCTTGTGGTGCGGCTTCAGCGGGTAATTGTAGACCGTGCCGACCGGCGGGCCCTCGGTCTCCCAGATCTTGAAGTCGCTCATGCTCTGGAAGGGCGGGATGTCGTAGCCGCTGGTCTTGCTGGTCAGCGCCTCGGCCGAGGACCGCTCGCTGAGGAATTCCAGCAGCACCTTGGCCGTCTGCTTGTTACGGCCGAAATTCCAGATGCCCGAGGTCCAGGGGAGATAGGCGAGGAAGCGCCCTTCCGGCCCCGCCGGCATCGGGATGGTCCAGCACTTCTCGGCCACCTGCGGCTGGTCGCGCTTGGCCACCGCCCAGGCGGAGGGCGGGTTGAAGACGAGGGCCGCGCGGCCGGAGATCAGCGCCCGGTTGTTCGAGGCGTCGTCCCAGGCCCAGACATCGTTCGGCAGCGCCTTCGAAAGCCGGACGGCATACTCGACGGCGGTGCGCAGCTTCTGGTTGCCACGGACGGTCAGCTTGCCCTTCTCGTCCATCATCGAGGCGCCGTAGCTGGCGAAGAGCGCGCCCACCCAGTCCACCGCATCGGTGAAGGCACCCATCGGCAGGCCGAAGGGGAAGCCGGCCTTGGAGCATTTCTCGGCTGCGGTGAGGAAGGTATCCCAGGTCCAGGTATCGGCGCCCGGCCCGGCCTGGCCGCTGGCCGGCCACATGGCGCGGACATCGATGCCGGCATGCTCCTGCATCAGGTCGAAGCGCACGCAGGCCGGCTTGTTCTGGGTGCCGGAGACGGCGGGGACGCCGCGCCACGCGCCCTCGCGCTTCGCCAGGTATTCGGCGACCGGGTTGATCGGCCCGTACTTGGCGACGAGGCGGTTGATGACGTCATCCACCGGCTCCAGCACGCCGGCATAGGTGCCGACATCCCAGGGCGCGAGGGAGATGATGTCGTGGCCGCTCTTCGACTGCGCCTGGGCGGCGCCGGCGAGCTGGAGCTGGTTGCCCGTGGTGTTGATGAAGTCGAGCGTCACCTCGACGCGGTTCTTGTCGCTCCACTCCTTGACCAGGGCGCGCATCGCGTCGTTCCCGGTCGGGACCCAGTGGTCCCAGAAGGCGACGCGCAGGCTGCCGCCCGTGCCCTGGGCGTGGACCATGGGGGCCGAGAGCACCCCCGCCGCGATCACGCCGGCACCCGAGCGCAGTGCCCCGCGCCGGGTCATTCCCTTGCTTGCCATTCTTGTCGTCCTTCCCAGCGGGCTGAGGTCGTCCCGCAGCATCCCTGTCGCGGGCCTGTCCCGGCCCCGTGCACGACTGTGGCGCAGCCCTGCCCCGCTGACAACGGGGAGGTAATGGAACCGGCGGGAACGTGGGGCGCGGCCGGCCGTTTGGGCGACAATCTGAGACATAAGGACCGTCCCGATGCGCACCATCACCAGCCTGTTCGATTCGCGCGCGGAGGCCGAGCGCGCGGTCGAGACCCTCGTGCAGCAGCTCAACTATGACCGGGACCGCATTCAGGTGCAGGCGGCCGGGGCGGAAAACGCCACGGCCGGCACCCAGGACCGGCGGAGCGAGAACCACCACGGCTTCGACCGCGGCCACGGCGGGGGCGAGGGCATCCTCGTCTCCCTCCTGATCGAGGACGACCAGGTGGAGAAGGCGACCCGGGCGCTCGAGACCAATGGCGGGCGGCTCGGCGAGCAGGCGCCGGGCGACCTGCGGCCGGGGGAGCAGAGCCCGGACATCTGAACCCGGCTTGCTGCCGCGCCGCCCGGGGGCGAGCATGGCGGCATGCAGGATCTCCCGAGCTTCGCCGACATCGAGGCCGCCGCCGACCGGCTGCGCGGCCTCGTCCTTCGCACCCCGATGCTGCGCCACCCGTTGCTGGACGAGCTGACCGGCGGGACCATCCTGGTCAAGCCGGAGCCCCTGCAGCGGACCGGCAGCTTCAAGCTCCGCGGCGCGTTGAACGCCGCCCTGCAGCTGCCCCCCGAGGCCAGGGCCGGCGGGGTCGTCACCTATTCCTCCGGCAACCATGCCCAGGCGACGGCCTGCGCGGCGCAGATGCTCGGTATGCCGGCGATGATCGCGATGCCGGCGGACGGCGCCGTCATCAAGCGCGAGGCGACGCGACGCTGGGGCGCCGAGATCTTGCTCTTCGACCGGCATGACGTGGACCGCGAGGCGCTGGCCGCCCGGCTGGTGGCCGAGCGCGGCGCCGCCTTCGTCCCGCCCTTCGACCATCCACAAGTCATCGCCGGCCAGGGCACGCTGGCGATGGAGCTGGTGGAGGATGCGCGGGCGGCGGGCCTCGCGCTCGATGCGCTCGCGGTCTGCACCGGCGGCGGCGGGCTGGTCGCGGGCTGCGCCCTGGCGACGGAGGCGCTGGCGCCCGGGGCGGAGGTTTGGGCGGTGGAGCCGGAGGGCTGGGACGACACGCGCCGCAGCCTCGCCGCCGGGGAGCGGGTGGCGAATGACGGCGCCGGCGACGGGCTCTGCGACGCGCTGCTCGCGCCGCGGCCCGGGGCGCTGACCTTCGCCATCAACCGGCGGCTGCTCGCCGGCGGCCTGGTGGTGACGGCGGCCGAGGTGTTCCGCGCCATGCGCTTCGCCTTCGAGCACCTGAAGCTCGTCGTCGAGCCGGGCGGGGCGGTGGCGCTGGCGGCGCTGCTGGCCGGCAGGCTGGAGGCGCGCGGGCGCTGCTGCGGCATCGTGCTCAGCGGCGGCAATGTCGATGCGGCGGTCTTCGCCCGGGCGCTCCAGGCGGAGGCGTGATGCTGCCCTGGCTGCGCAAGCGGCCGATCCTCGGGGCCGCGGCCGGCCTCGGCCTGCTGGCCGGCGGGTTGGGCTGGCTGCTAGGCCTGCAGGTGCCGGGCGCGGTGCTGGCCGGCTGGTGCGTCGCGGTCCTCACCGATGCCATCCCGACCTTCACCCTGATGCAGCGGGCGACGCCGGAGATGATCCGCCGCCGGGCCGAGGAGCTCGACGAGGGGGAGACGGCCGTGCTCTGCGCCAGCTTGGCCTCGGCCATCGCCTCGCTCGTCGCTGTGTTCTGGTATTTGGCCTCGGCCGAGGGAAAGCCGGGGCCGCAGGAGATCGGCCCGGCCCTGCTGACCATCGCCCTCTCCTGGGGCTTCGTGCACCACCTCTTCGCGGTGCGCTACGCGCATGAGTACTGGCAGATGGGCGGGCGCGGCCTCGACTTCCCGAAGGAGGCCGAGGGAGAGGAGGAGGAGCCGAACTTCACCGACTTCCTTTATTTCGCCTTCACCATCGGCATGACCTTCCAAACCTCCGACGTCGCGGTCAGCGCCCGGCTGATCCGGCAGCTGACGCTGATCCATGCGCTGGTCTCCTTCCTGTTCAACGCCGTTATCCTGGCGGCGGCGGTGAACCTGGCGGCGAGCCTCGTCGGCTAGATGTGCGCCTCGCGGCCTCGCTCGGAGCAGGCCCAGCCATGGTCGTGGACCAGGCCGTCATCGTAGCAGTCGTCGGCCATGGCGATGCGGCGCGGCTCGGGCTCGGCCATCGACTCCTCGCGCCAGGGCATCGGCTCGGCCGCCCAGCCATGGGAATGGACCAGGCCGTCGTCGTAATCGTCGTTGGACATGGGACGCTTTCCTCTGGGTTGGGGGAGATGGCCCCACGCCGGGGCGCGGGGCCGGGTGCTCACTTCGCCGGGGCGGGCTCGCGCGCCGGCGCGTGATCGTGGTCGTGGAACTGGGCGGCCTCGGTGCTGGTGGCGAGCGCCGTGGTGCTCGACTGCCCGCCGCCCGCCGCGGTGGCGACCGCGTCGAAATAGCCGACGCCCACCTCGCGCTGGTGCCGGATGGCGGTGAAGCCCTCCGCCTCGGCCGCGAATTCCGCCTGCTGGAGCTCCGAATAGGCGCCCATGCCGCGGTCCTTGTAGCCGCGGGCCAGCTTGAACATGGAGAGGTTCAGGCTGTGGAAGCCGGCCAGCGTGACGAATTGGAACTTGTAGCCCATGGCACCCAGCTCGCGCTGGAACGCCGTCGCCGCCTCGATCCCCATCTTCCGCTGCCAGTTGAAGCTGGGCGAGCAGTTGTAGGCGAGCATCTTGCCGGGGAAGTCGCGCTGGATCGCCTCGGCGAAGTCGCGTGCATCCTGCAGGTCGGGGTCGGAGGTTTCCCACCAGAGCAGGTCGGCATAGGGCGCGTAGGCCAGGCTGCGGGCGATCGCATACTGCTTGCCCATGCCGGGGCGGATGCGGAAGAAGCCCTCGGGCGTCCGCTCATCGGTGATGAAGGGGCGGTCGCGCTCGTCGATATCGGCAGTCAGGAGCTGCGCGCTCTCGGCATCGGTGCGGCAGAGCAGGACCGTCGGCACGCCCTCGACATCGGCGGCGAGGCGGGCGGCGTTCAGCGTGCGGATGTGCTGCTGAATCGGCACCAGCACCTTGCCGCCGAGATGGCCGCACTTCTTCTCGGAGGCCAGCTGGTCCTCGAAATGCACGCCGGCGGCGCCGGCATCGATCATGGCGCGCATCAGCTCATAGGCGTTGAGCGCGCCGCCGAAGCCGGCCTCGGCATCCGCCACGATCGGCGCCATGTAGTGGGTGTCGTCCCCCTTGCCTTCCTGCACCGCGATCTGGTCGGCGCGGCGCAGCGCGTTGTTGATGCGGCGGATCACGTTCGGGACGCTGTCGACCGGGTAGAGCGACTGGTCGGGGTACATGGTGCCAGCGGTGTTGGCATCGGCGGCCACCTGCCAGCCGGAGAGGTAGATCGCCTTCAGCCCCGCCTTCACCTGCTGCAGCGCCTGCATGCCGGTGAGCGCGCCGAGGGTGTTCACATAGGGCTCGGTCTTCAGCAGCTGCCAGAGGCGCCGGGCGCCCCGGTCGGCCAGCGTGTGCTGGATGCGGAAGCTGCCGGCAAGGCGGGCGACATCGTCCGGCGTGTAGTCGCGGCGGATGCCGTCGAAGCGGCCGGGATCGGGCCGCTCACCCCCATGGCTGCCATCGGGCGCGAAGCAGGGGGCAGGTGTCTGGCGCATTCGGTTCTCCAGTCCATCACGTCCCGTAGGACGAGTGAATAATTCACATTGCGGGGCCGAAGTTCACCGGCTAGATGCTGTCAAACCCTGCAAACCTGTCGAGAATCGCACGGGATCGGGGTAACATCTGTAAAGGATGTGAAGCGTGACACGTCCATTGATCGGCCGCACGGTTCGCCGCCTGCGGCAGGAGAAGGGCCTGGCGCAACAGGCATTGGCCGCCCGGCTCGGCATCTCGGCCAGCTACCTGAACCTGATCGAGCACGACCAGCGCTCCGTCACGGCCAGCCTGCTCATCAAGCTGACCGAAGCTTTGCAGGTCGACATCGCCGCGCTCTCCGGCATCCGCGAGAAGGCGATGGAGACGGGGCTGCGCGAGGTGCTCTCCGACCCGCTGCTCGGCCTCGACGAGGTGCCCGAGGAGGAGATCGCCACCATCGCCGGCAGCGCCCCGCATGCCGGGCGGGCGATGCTGGCGCTCTACCGCGCCTGGCGCGTGGCGCGCGAGGACAGCGGCGGCATCGCGCTGCCGACCGGGCGCCGCCTGCTGCTGCCGACCGAGGAGGCGCGCGACTTCTTCCACGACCGCGCCAACCATTTCCCCGTGCTGGAGGCGGCGGCGGAGGCGATCGCCGCCGAGATGCGCACCACGCTGCCCTCCGAGATGAACCATGCCGTCGCGCAGCGGCTGCGCGAGCGCCACGGCCTCACCGTCGTGGTCGGCCCGCTGCCGGGTGCGCTCCGGCGCTATGATCCGCAGGGGCGCCGGCTCGAGCTGTCGGAGTCCCTGCCGCGGGAGAGCCGGGGCTTCCACCTCGCCTTCCAGCTCATGCTGCTCGAGGCGGGCGAGGCGGTGCAGGCGGCGCTCGGCGGCTTCGAGCCCTCGAGCCCGGAGGCAGCGGCGCTCATCCGCATCGGCCTGCTGAACTACGCCGCGGGCGCGCTGCTGATGCCCTATGCCGCCTTCTCCTCCGCCGCGCGCAGCCTGCGCCACGACGTGGAGGCGCTGGCCGCGCGCTTTGGCGTCTCCTTCGAGCAGGCCTGCCACCGCCTCACCACCCTGCAGCGCGAGGGTGCTCGGGGGGTGCCCTTCTTCTTCCTTCGCGTCGACCCGGCGGGGAATGTCGACAAGCGCTTCAGCGCGGCGGGCTTCCCCTTCGCCCGCTTCGGCGGCAGCTGCCCCAAATGGATCGTGCATCACGCTTTCGCCATGCCGGGCCAGGTGCGGGTGCAGCTCGCGCAACTGCCGGATGGCGGCACCTTCCTCTGCTTCGCCCGTACGGTGCAGGGTGCGCCGACGCGCTGGGGCGAGCCGGCGGCGGTGCATGTCGTCGCCATGGGCTGCGACCTCTCCCGCGCGCCGGAGGTGGTCTATGGCGACGGGCTGGACCTGGAGAAGGCGATGGTCGGCATCGGCCTGTCCTGCCGGCTTTGCGACCGGCTGGACTGCCGCAGCCGGGCCTTCCCGCCGCTGGAGCACCGCCTGGCGCTCGACCCGCTGGTGACGACGGCGGCGCCCTACCAGTTCAGCACGCCGAAACGGTGAGGCTGTGTCGATTTATCGTCCCGTCATCGCTCTTGCGCAGAACTGCCCCTTGACCGCGGCTCGCTGTGCCGCGAGTTTTGCCAATCGCCAGACCTCGGTTCCCCACGGACCGGGGCGGCGGGCCGTGCACCAAGGAAGGGGCATGGCTTCAGGAGCACCGAAGAGTTTCCGATATGGCCAAGAACGAGAGCTGGCGCCCCCGTAAGCCCCGCAAGCGCGGCTTCGACGACGATACACCCGACTTCCCGGGCGGCTGGGCCCCACCGCCGCCCAGCTTCTCCAGCGGTCCGCCCATGGCCCGCACCCCTTCCGTCTTCGCCTCCGGGCCGGAGCTGAAGGCTACCGTGAAGTGGTTCAACCCGGAGAAAGGCTTCGGCTTCGTCGAGCTTGGCGATGGCTCGGGCGATGCCTTCCTGCATGTCTCGGTGCTGCAGCGCGCCGGCACGGATGCGGTGAACCCGGGCGCCGGGCTCCGCGTCCGCGTCGGGCCGGGGCAGAAGGGCCAGCAGGTGACCGAGGTGATCGAGATCACCAGTCCCGGCGAGGCCCAGGCGCCGCGCAGCGGCGGCGGCATGTCCGGCGGCTATGGCGCGGGCGGCGGTGGCGGCTTCGGCGGCCCGCGCCCTCCCCGCGCCCCGGGCGGCGGCGGTGGCTTCATGCCGCAGGGCGACGCGCAGGAGATGCGCGGCACGGTGAAATGGTACAGCCCGGAGAAGGGCTTCGGCTTCGTCTCCCCCGAGGGCGGCGGGCGCGATGTCTTCGTCCATGCCACGGCGCTGGAGCGCAGCGGCCTCACCCCGCTGGCCGAGGGCCAGGCGGTGGTGATGAAGGTCGTCCAGGGCAAGAAGGGCCCCGAGGCGGCGACGCTCACGCGCGACTAGGCGTGAATAGACCCGGGCCGCAACGCGCGGCCCGGGCCTTGCCCACGACGATACATCGGCATATCACGGTCTCAGGGCGTTGAATCGCCGGGGAGGTCGTGCTTATGCTGCTGCGGCGCGAAAGGGCGATGACCGCCATCGCCATCATGCTGGATGTCGCCTTCCATGCAGGGCGCAGCGAGGCGGTGAGCGCGGCCGACATCGCCGAACGTCTGGGCCAGGCCCGGCGGGGCATCGAGCCCGTGCTGCAGTCCCTCTCGCGTGCCGGCCTGCTCGACAGCATCCGCGGGCCGAAGGGCGGCTACCGCCTCGGCCGGCCGCCGCGCGACCTGCGCCTGGCGGAGATCGTCTCCACGGCCCTCGACGAGGACGGCGCGCCGGAAGTGCCGCAGGGGCGGCTGCAGGCCGCCGTGGTGGCGCCGCTCTGGAGCGAGCTGGAGGGTCTCTGCCGCGACCACCTCACCAAGCTGACCGTCGCCGACCTCATCAAGCGCGCCGCCGCCGCCGGGGTGAAGCGGCCGGTGGTGGAGCCGCTGAACTTCGTCATCTGACCCGGGCACGGGCCGCCTGCCAGACCTTCTCCGCCGTCAGCGGCATGTCGAGATGGGTGACGCCGAGCGGCGCGAGCGCATCCAGCACCGCCGCCACCACGGTCTGCGGCGCGCCGATCGCCCCCGCCTGGCCGGAGCCCTTCACCCCGAGCGGGTTGGAGAGGGTCGGCAACTCGCCGAAGGCGACCTCGAGCGGCGGCAGGTCCGCCGCACGGGGAATGCAGTAGTCCATGAAGGAGGCGGAGAGCAGCTGGCCGGAGCCTGGCTCATAGGCCACCTCCTCCAGCAATGCCTGGCCGATGCCCTGGGCGAGGCCGCCCTGGACCTGCCCCGCCGTCAGGAGCGGGTTGATGAGGCGGCCATAGTCGTCGACAGCCTGGTAGCGCAGCAGCGTCACCTGCCCGGTCTCCGGATCGACCTCCACCTCGGCGCAATGGGCGCCGGAGGGGAAGGTGACGAGCTCCGAGAGGTTCATCGCCTCGGCGTCCAGCCCGGGCGGGGTGCCCTCGGGCAGGCTGGCCGGGTCGCGCGCCGCCTCGGCGACGGCCGTGAGCGTCACGCTCCGCTCCGTTCCCCGGACCAGGAACCGGCCGCCCGCATAGTCCAACGCCTCGGGCGCCGCCTGGAGCAGATGCGCGGCGATGGGCCGGGCCTTCTCCAGCACCGCCTCCATCGCCATCACCAGCGCCGTGCCGCCGACATGCAGCGACCGCGCCCCGCCATGCCCGTTGCCGAAGGCCACCACGGCGGTATCCGCCTGCACCAGCCGGAAGCGCTCCTCCGGCAGGCCGAGATGGCCAGAGGCGAATTGCGGGAAGCTGGTCTCGTGCCCCTGGCCGTTCGACTGGGTGCCGAGGCAGAGCTCCACCATCCCATCGGCGGCGAAGCGCACTGCCGCCCATTCCTGCGGGGCGCCGCGCGACGTCTCGAGGAAGCAGGCGATGCCGAGGCCGCGCAGCCGGCCGCGCGCCGCACTTTCCGCCCGCCGCGCCGTGAAGCCCGGCCGGTCGGCCAGCGCCTCCAGCTCCGCCAGGTTGTCGGCGAAGCGGCCGGTATCCATCAGCATCCCGAGCGCGCTGCGGTGCGGGAAGGCGGTGACGAGGTTCCGTCGGCGCAGCTCGACCGGGTCGAGGCCGAGCTGCCGGGCCGCGGCCTCCACCAGCCGCTCGGTCAGGTAGTTGGCTTCCGGCTTGCCGGCGCCGCGATAGGCATCGACCGGCGTGCTGTTGGTGAAGGCGCCCGTCACCTCGAGCCGGATGGCCGGGATGGCATAGACGCCGCCGATCGCCGTCGAGACGGAGTTGGTCGGGCAGGCCGGGCCGTGGGAGGAGCAGTAGGCGCCCATATCGGCGGCGAGGTCGGCATGCAGGGCCAGGAACCGCCCCTGGGCGTCGAGGGCGAGGCGCGCACGGCCGCGCAGGTCCCGCGCATGGACGGCGCCCTGGAACTCCTCCGTGTAGTCCGCCGTCCAGCTGACCGGCTGGCCGAGGCGCCGCGCCGCCAGCAGCAGGCAGACATATTCGGGGAAGAGGAAGTTCTTCAGCCCGAAGCCGCCCCCGACATCGGGGCAATGCAGGCGGAAATCCTCCTCCGGCAGGCGGAAGACATCGCGGGCGAGCTGGCGGCGGATGCCGTGCACGCCCTGGCCGCTCAACATCAGGTCGAAGCGCGCCCCGTCCCAGCGGGCGACGGCGGCGCGCGGCTCGATCGGCGCGGCGTGGACGCGGTTGTTGACGAGGTCGAGCTCCACCACATGCGCCGCCACGGTGAAGGCGGCCTCCACCGCGGCCTTGTCGCCGCGCTCGAAGCGGAAGGCCTCGTTGCCCGGCGCCTCGGGCCAGATCTGCGGCGCACCGGGGGCGAGCGCCGCACGGCTCTCCACCACGGCCGGCAGCGTCTCGTACTCCACGGCGATGGCCTCGGCGGCATCGCGCGCCTCGGCCGCCGTCTCGGCGACGACGAAGGCGACTGGCTCGCCCACATGCCGCACCGCAGCGCCGGCCAGCGCATGGCGGGGCGGGATGATGATCGGCGCGACGGTCGCCACCACGGCCGGGCAGGGCAGGGGGCCGATGCCCTCCGCCGCGAGGTCGGCATGGGTGAGCACCAGGCGGACGCCCGGCATGGCCCTCGCCGCTGCGGCATCGAGGCCGAGGATGCGGGCATGCGCATGCGGCGAGCGCAGCACCACGCCGTGCAGCGCGCCGGGCACCGCGATGTCCGCGACATAGCGCCCCTCGCCGGTGAGGAAGCGCCGGTCCTCCCGCCGCCGGACGGAGCGGCTGGCCTCGCCCTCCGGCATCAGCCGCGCGCCAGCCGGCGGGCGACGAATTCCAGCCGGTCCTGGCCCCAGAAGATATCCTCGCCGATCACATAGGAGGGGGCGCCGAAGACGCCGCGTTCCAGTGCCCGCTCGCTGTCGGCGGCGCGCCTCTCCGCCCAGCGCGGCTCCTGCCCAAGGGCGAGCACCGCCTGGCCGTCGAGCCCCACCTCGTCGATCAGCCGCGCCAGCGTTGCGTCGTCGCCCGGGTCCAGCTCATCCTCCCAGCAGGCCTTCAGCACGCGATGGGCGAGGCGGATGGCGGGTGCGTCGCCCATCGTCTCCCGCACCGCGATCACGCAGCAGGCGGCCGGCAGCTCCTTGGCGGGGAAGAATTTCGGCTTGATGTGGATCGGGATGCCGAGCGCCTCGCGCCAGCGTGCCAGCTCCTGCAGGCGGTAGGCCTGGCGCTGCGGGCTGCGCTTCGGCAGCGGCAGCCCGCCGGAGCCGGCGAAGATGGTGCCGAAATCGACCGGCCAGATGCGGAGGCTCGCCCCATGCTGCGCCGCCAGCGCCTCGATCCGCGCCGCGCCAAGATGGGTCCAGGGCGAGTTCAGCGAGGCGTAGTAGTCGATATGCAGGCTCATGGCGGCGTCCCCCCGGCTGTGGGACAGTCTGCATGCTTGAGGCGGCCGCGGGAATACCGACGGCGGCCCTGGCTTGCGGAGGAAGGTCCAAGATGAACGACGAGAAAGCGCCCCGGCCGGTGCTGCCGGCCGGACGCCGGGCGGTTATGCTGGCGGCGGCCATCTGGCCGGCGGGCCGCGCCCTGGCCCAGGCCTCCGACAATGTCGTCAGGCTCGGCGTGCTGGACGACATGTCCGGCCCCTTCGCCGACCAGCAGGGCATGGGCGACGTTGTCGCGGCCCGCATGGCGATCGAGGATTTCGGCGGCCAGGTGCTGGGCAGCCCGATCGAGTTGGTCTTCGGCGACCTGCAGAACCGGCCGGATGTCGGCATGGGCATCGCCCGCCGCTGGTACGACCAGGAGCGGGTGGATGCGATCTTCGGCATCGGCAATTCCGCCGTGGCGCTGGCCGTGCAGCAGCTGACGCGGGAGAAGAACCGCATCAACATCTCCGTCGCCGCGGGCACGACCGAGCTGACGGGCCGCGGCTGCACGCCGAACGGGCTGCATTGGACCTATGACAACTACGCCCTCGCCCGCGGCACCGTCTCCGCCATGATCGGCGAGGGGCGGCGGCGCTGGTACTTCCTCACCTCGGACTACGCCTTCGGCCATTCGCTCGAGGCCAACGGGATCGAGGCGGTGCGTGCCCTCGGCGGCGAGGTGGTCGGCACGACGCGGGCGCCGCTCAACGAGACGGATTTCTCCACCCACCTGCTCCGCGCCGCGCAGTCCGGCGCCACCGTGCTGGGCCTGGCGGTGGCCGGGACGGACCTGATCAATGCGGTGAAGCAGATGGGCGAATTCGGCCTCATCCGGCGCGGCATCCAGCCCGCGGCGCTGCTCTGCCTGCTTACCAACGTCAAGGCGATCGGCCTCGAGACGGCCCAGGGGCTGGTCTTCACCGAGGCCTATTACTGGGACCGGGATGACGGGACGCGCGCCTTCGCCAGCCGCTTCGCCCGCCTGCATGGCCGGCCGCCGACCATGTTCCAGGCCAGTATGTGGGGCGCGGTGACGCATTACCTGAAGGCGGTGAAGGCCGCCGGCACGGATGCCGCACCGGCCGTCATGGCGAGGATGCGCGAGATGCCCGTCGCGGATTTCATGACCAGGGGCGGCCGCATCCGCGAGGATGGCCGCGTCATCCGCGACATGCTGCTGATGCGCGCGAAGCGCCCCGCGGAGTCCCGGGGCGAATGGGATCTGCTCGAGGTGGTGAAGACCATCCCCGGCGACCAAGCCTTCCGTCCTGCGGAAGAGAGCGAGTGCCAGGCGCTGCGGCGGACCTGACGCCGCGCCCTGAGGCTGTCATGGAGCCGTGGCAGGGTAAGGATCAGGCTGCGGGGCATGGATGCCCGCAGGCCCTGTCCGTCCGATGTCACCGAGGACGCATGGGCTCTGGTCGCGCCCTGCCTGACGCTGCTGCCTGAGGGTGCCGGGCAGCGTGAGCACGCGCTGCGTGAGGTGCTCAGCAGTCTGCGCTACGCGATCAAGTACGTGATCAGGACCGGGGCACCTTGGCGCTGGATGCCGAATGGCCCCTCGCCCCGGGGTATCTATCGCGGTGTGGGAAGCTTGACAGTCTGGCCCACTACATCGATCGCCAGCTTACCTCGAAGCCCACGGGAGCCCCCGCCTTCGAGCAATTCATGCGCTTCGCCGACACGAGCCAGAGGAAGCACCGCGCCGATGACAGGTCGGATCAGGCCGCGTTCGATAAGGTTTGTCAGCGCGTCGAGCTTGCCTCGGTTCTGACGGGTGAAGACGAAATGGTAGGCGGCGTTCTTTGCCCAGGCCTCGATCAGGTTCTGCGGCTGCGCGATGTCGACGATGCTGACCACCCGTCCAGCATCTGCGAGGGCGAGCGCGCTTCTCGTCAGGGTGTCGCCGCCGATGGTGTCGAATACGACGTTGACCCCTCGCCCATGCGTCAGTTCCGCCACGGCTGAGACGTAGTCATCGGAGGTGTGGTCTATTACATCGTCCGCCCCGAGCGAACGTACGAACTCATGGTTGCTACGGCGCGCCGTCGTGATGACCCGCGCACCCATCGCCTTGGCAAGCTGGATCGCCACCGTACCCACACCGCCGGCACCACCATGGATCAGGATGGTCTCGTGAACGGCAAGCTGGGCGCGGGTCACCAAAGCTTCCCAGACCGTCCCCCCAACCAGCGTGAGGCTGGCGGCTTCCAAATGGTTGATATTGTGCGGCTTGCGGGCGACCATACCGACATCGGCAACGTGCTGCTCCGCGTACGAGCCAGGTCCGCCGAAGATCTTGGGCGTGTAGTAAACCTCGTCGCCTATGTCGAACTCGCTTACATACGCCCCCTTCTCTTCCACGACGCCGGACACGTCGTGACCGATGATGGCGGGGAGCGGTACGTAGTCGGCGTAGTCGCCACGTCGGATCTGATAATCCAGGGGATTGATGGCGGTGGCGTGGACGCGTACCCGGACCTGCCGAGGTCCGACGACCGGTACGCTAACATCGCGCATCTCGAAAGCGTCGAAGCCACCGAATTTGCTGAGGACGATCGCCTTCATGGTGCCGGTCATGCTCTTGCCTTTTCTCAAACCCGACTGATGGTGAGAGCCCGCTTAACGGGTACACACTACCGCTGTAATACGCACAAAATCTTCCCTAGGTGCATAGGATGATACTGACATGGTCAAGCGGCGCCATTCCAGTTTGGATTGCAATCCCGGTTGCGCAGTGGAGGCGGCAATCAGTCTGATCGACGGAAAATGGAAATGCGTTGCGCTTTGGTATCTCCAGGAAAGAGGTGAGGTCCGCTTTAATGAGTTGATGCGCCTGATGTCCGGGGTCACACAGAGGACGTTGACCAATCAGTTGCGCGAAATGGAAGCCGACGGGCTCATCAATCGCGTCGTCTACGCTCAGGTGCCGCCCAAGGTCGAATACAGCTTGTCTGATCGGGGCCGGACATTCGTACCGATCCTTCTATCCCTCTCAGCTTGGGGAGAAGCCAATATGGACCTGTTCCGGCAATCTGAGACAGCGGCTTCGTAACTCCTCGCCAAGCTGCAAGTCCGTGCGATGACATGGACCTCTTCCATACAGGAACCCGTCAGGGGCGCGATCGGGTCACCCGGCCTTTTTCAGCAGCCCTGGCTGTCTGTACCCGTGCGCTAGTGCCGTCTGCCATTTCGACCGTTAGGCGGTCGACGCACTGAATGACGTGCCTGCGCTATACCCAGGTATCGTGCGTTTCCAACAGGATAAGGCTTGAGGGTAAAATCGCCCTACATTCATGGTCCGGAGGGTCTCCAACATTTCGGAGAGAGAACCCGGCTCCGCCCCGCGACTGCATCATCAAGGGTGCCTTGGAAACCCAAGCCAAACCTGCGCCTCAGCGCGCTGGTTTACTCGAAGAGACAGGTTGTGCGGAAACCGACTGGAGCAGCGTCGGGGACTGGGGAACGAACTTCTCTGATGGGAGACCGATGGAATGTGTATGCTAAAAGCACCAAGCCTAGCGCATCGCCTTGATCCAGTTGTTACGGGCAGTCAGCTTGGCTGAGCGATGACCAGGATCTCCTCTTGCGTGGCTGTGCAGAAGGCGGATCGCAGCGCCGAGCCAAGCACCAAAACGATCAAGGTTGCGACCCCGAACGCAATCGGATTGCTAAGACCAAGTGCGCTCACTGCCCAGCCCGCTACGGCTGAGGCGGCTCCACGCGCGGTCAGACCCTCGACGGAATGCGCCTTCTCGTCGCGGCAAATCGCGTCCCGGATCTCAGTGAAAAAAAGCGTCGCGAAGCTGTACGCCCATTGCCGGCTGCGCATGGTGAAGCGGCCGTCCCGCAGGTCGAACAGCGCCGGGCCAGCGCCCTTTCGCAGAGCGTCTTCGACCTTCGGGTCCAGCTGCGATCCGGCGCCGCTGGCCGAGCGGAAATTGCCCTGTCCCACGGCCAAGAAGTCGTGCGGCTCGGCCCGACGCAACAGCTTTGTGGCTTCTTTGCGCAGTTCTTGGAAGTCGGTGGTGTCGCTCATCTTGTGGATACCTCTATCTGTTCTCGCGGAGCCAGGATTGCCGCCGCCACCTCGCTCGCTGGGGGTAGGGCGCAGTCCTGCCCCCTGATGTAGTCAGCCGCAAAACCGGGGATCAGGAGGCCGACCGATCCGGCGAAGCAAAAAAACATCGGCCAGATAACGGACGCGGGCGGCAAGACTCCGCTGCCTTGGATACCGCCCTGCACGAACAGGCGGAACAACCCGTCGAAGGTGAGATAGGCAGTGCCGACCAGTAACGCGTCGCGCAGCGCGGCGGCGGGGCCGCGCGCATTTGAGATAAGACGGCAGTCGATCCGCCAAGCGACCGCCACGGCCAGTACCGCGAAGAATAATGAACTGCCGAAAATGAGCAGCGCCGGGCTGGCGCCCGGCGGGCGTGGTGGCCCCGACAGCAGCAAAATGGTTGTCAGGATTGCGCCGGCCGCCCACCCAGTTACCCCCACAACCGGGTAGGACTGCCAGGGCAGGCGTCCAAGTGCCGGACGCGCGGCGTTAAACTGAAGCTTCGGCCAGATCGCCAAGAGGGTCGCCAGCGCCATGCCGGCGGCATGCGTCACCATAAAGGGCAGTCGCAAGGCGAGGTCAGACAGTCCGCCAGTCGCAGACCTTGGGCCTGGCGCCACGCCAAACACCCAAGCCACAGCGAAGACGGCAAAATCGATGCCAAACACGGCAAAGAGCGGCCAGATCGGCAATCCGTCGGCACGGTCAGCGCGATAGTCGAGCCAGGTCAGCAGGGTATCGCGCGCGCCTGCATCGCGCGGCAGCGAGAGCACGACGCCGGCAACCAGGAGGCGAAGCTCCGCAGTCACCGCATCGGCCTCGTCTGCGATAAGGGCGGAGACGCGGTCGCGCAGGCGCTGCTGCCGCTTCTCGCCCGCCCGTTCCGTGGGTGTCGCGAGCTGCATCGCCAAGTCGTCCGCGAACAATGCGGCCTGTCCCACCCTGCGCAGCAGGCGCCGGTAGCGCAGCGTGACCCGTCCGACATCATGGGCGGTACTCGCCCGCCAAGCATGCAGCCGCGCCGGCGTGATCCCGGGAATCCGAGGGTCGGAGTTGAGGTGGTGCAGTCGGTCGTTGAGCCAGTACGCCTCGCGCACACTGTACAGCGCTTCCGGACGCAACGCATGGACGACCTCCTCCAATCCGATGCCGTAGGGCTCCAGCTCAGCGGCTAGGGAATGTGTGCAGTCGTCGCCGCACCAGCGCATAGCGCGGGCGAGTGCCTCGGCGGCGTCAGGATACCCAGCGAAGGCCTGAATTGAATTGCGAATCCATGACCACACATTGCACAGCGCCGGCGCCCATTGCAGCGCGCAGATGGTCGCCAGGCTGGCCACCAGCGCGACGGAACCAGCCGCCTCGCGGCGGTCGGCATTGGCCATCGCAAGAAGCAGCAGCCCAAGGACGAGCAAATAGGCCAAGCAGGCGGCAGCGGTGTGCAGGGCCAGTGCGGCCCAACGTCGGGAGTCCAGAGTAGCGTAAGCGAGCGCGTCCGGATGGTGTGGGCGGGGCAGGTCACGGACTGCCCAGAGCACCATTACGGCGACACCGAGCCAGTGCGTCCAGGCCTGCAACAACGCGGGACCGGTCATGGTGCCACTACCTTCGGAAGCTCAAAGATCATGCCGCTGGCGCTGCGCGAGAACAGCACGGGGGTGATCCACTCGGGGCCGTAACGCTTCATCCCCATGCGCGCGAAGCGGACGGCTTGATTCACCGACTCGCCTGCGACCAGATCGCTGTAGAAGCGCCGGCTGAATTCCTGCGCGGCATGACTAGTAATGACGAATTGCATCGCCACGACGCAGGGAATGTCGCTGAAGGCAAGGTGGCCGGCTGTGCTTGAGAAGATGTCACCGGTGCGCGATTGAAAGCCTTCGCACGAATTCAGCAGAACCAGTCGCGGACCGCCTTTGAAGCTGAGCAACGGGCCGAGGTCCTCGGCGTATACCCGTTCTCCGGCGCGCGAGCCGTCTTGTACAAAGACTAGGTAGCCCTGGCCGCGCCGGTCGTCGAAGCCGCCATGACCGATGAAGTGAAACACATCCCAGCCGCTGTGGCGTCGGCTCCGCAGACGGTCTTCCACCTCGCCGAGGCTGGCCTTCACAACCTCAAAATGAACTTGGCCCGCCTGCCGCAGTTCGCTGATCGCCTGTTCCATCCACATCAGTTCACGATCGAACATCAAAGGGTCGAGGCGCCCGCCCCCCTCCGTGCCGCCGCCATCATCAGTGGCATCCGCGATGGCACACAGGATGCGGAGTTTCGGCGTCTTACGGACCGCCTTCACGAAATCCTCGGCCGTGCGGGTCAGCCCGACGCGGTCCGAGATAGCCAAGTATTCTCGTCGTTCGGCGTGGTACAGCGTCTCCCAAGGCAGGACGCCGAGTTCGCGCATTTCCTCCGTCAGGCGAACGTGCAGGCTGATCCGCCCATCGGCTTCAGCCGCCCAGTCTCTCGCTTCGCTGTACAGTGTGAAGACGTCGCGGCGGAATAGCAGATCGAATAATCGCGTACCGATGCCCTCGATGATGCGTGGCTCAGAGGCGGCTTTCGCGGGTTGAGCAGGCGCACCGCGCATGGGAAGGCCGATGTGTAGAGCGGTCTGCAACTCGCGCAGGTCACCCTCCATGTCGCGTGGCCGTGGCGCGATTGCCGTTTCCGACTGCCCACGCCAGCGCGCCTCAACCGTGTAGGGCTTCCCCGGCCGCACGGTGATCTCAAAGATCTCCTCTGTTCCATCAGCCATAGAGCGGCATCCCGCCGGCGAAGATTTCTGACCACGCTGCAATGCTTGCCGCAACGACTGGCAACAGAGGAAGCCACGGCGTCGAAATTCCGCACCCATCCTCTGTTTGAACCGATTTTCCCGAATTGCTGGTTCAATTGCAAAATTGACGGTAAGTATAACGGCGATCTGATATTTCTTGCATTTAAGACGGCGTTTGATATCACGGCCGTATCAATTGTTCGGGGTTGGTTTTATTGACGGAGTTGGTACAAACCCCGGCGTTGTACCGGCTATCGAGCTTGGGTCATGACGGAGGCCAAGGTGTGGCTTACGCCACCGCCGCAGTATTAACTCTTTCGCCAACGAGGACGATAGCTTCGGCGTGTGGTTCGTGGCGCTCGCAGAGCCCCCGGCCAAGCTCCAAATTGCGAATTTCGGGTTATTGGTTGCGGTCGAACGGCACTTCGACAGATGGAAGCGCAATGTTTGCGTAACTTCCACTAAAACAGCGGCGCTACCAAGTTTTTGGGCCGGTAGGTCATCTGCTCGCCTGGTGTCTCATCGTGCCCAGCCAGCACCATCACCTCCTGCCCGTAACGCTGTTTCACGCTCGGGTGCAAGGTCTCGTTGATCGGTGACTGAGGGCGACCGTCAGCGTCCATCGGCCGGTAAAGCCGTTCCAGGAGCCCCACATCCGGTGTCCGCCCCATCACCTCGCGTATAGTCGGTGTCAGGAGGTCCTTGCGCGACCAACTTTGGCGAGACTCATGCTGCGGGACGCAGGGATCGAGCACTTGCGCAGGCAGCATGTCGAAGTCCAGCTGGAGCCCCGCCCGCCTCGCCTCCTCTGCCATCCAGAGCAACGCGATGTCGGCGAGCCGTCGATCGGTGTAGCCACCACCAACGTCCGAATGCGCACCAGCGAACCAGACCTGCTCAATGTCGCAACCTGACGGGGTTTGGCCGGTCCAAAGGGTGGGCACGAATTCGTCCCGGTGTTCGTCGATCGCAAGAGCATGCCGGCCTATCCTCACGATCCGCGAGGGCGTCGTATCGTGGAACTGGTAGTTGCGCTCCGTCAGACGGTTCAGGATTGTGCCAGGGATGCCGAGCGCACCCACCGTATCCCAGACACCGAGGAAGGTGATTACTACGTTAGTGTGGCAATCGGACCCGTGAAGCTGGCAGAAGTCTGCGGGCGACCGAGGGTCCGCAGTGCGGTAGTAATTCCAAGCCTCGGCGATGTCGCCGAGCTTCTGGCGCTTTAATAGTCCTGAGGCTGAGACAAAACCGGCCAAGCTTCGGGCCGTAAACGCTCCCCGTGAAAAACCAAACAGGAAGATTTCGTCGCCAGGTTCATAGTTTTGAGCCAAAAACATGTACCCCGAGCGGATGCTCTCATCGACTCCTGTACCGAAAGCACCGCTAGCAATTCTTTCCAGTGCGATCCCGGTGGACCCAACACCACGTAGGTAAAGGGTGATCTGTCGCACTCCGTCGGCGCCGCTGTTGGCCCGCACCGCACGGGCAATGCGCGCTACGTTCGTTTCGGACCTTTCACTGTCGGCGCTGTTCCAGGTTCCATCGAAGCAAAGCACCAATCGCTTGACCATCGATCGCCCCCGCTGTCTTTTTGAAAAGTTAAGCGTGCTCTGAAGGCGAGGTCGAGACGCTACCTGTTAACAGCGTCTCTGTTTCCTCTTCACTTTGGCGGACAGGCGACGCGCAAACCTGACTTTGCGGTGATAAGCTCGTATAAACTGCACGATCCGGGACCCCTTGCAGCTTGAGCGACTTCCTCGCCAAGGCTCCGACGCTCGACGCTAACTAGCGCCGTCATCTTATTCGGCCGCAACGTCGCCTCCTACAAGTTCGCCCTTGCCAAGACGCTGCTCGGGCTGGTGGATCGCCCAGACGACCGCGTGACGCTGGGGGAGCTGGCCGCCCCCTTCGCTCGACACCCCTGCGAGCACCTAAAGCTCGTTGACAGGTGGGCCACCTCCCGGTCGAGCAAATTCTTTGACGCGTGCCGTGCCTTTAACCGGGGCGAGCACTCCGGGGGTGCGCTGGTCGGCACCACGGCCCGCCTCGGCTTCAACAACGTTATCGACGTTTTCCCATGGTCATTAACGAACCCGTCCCGGTTCGCTTCTCCAAGGACGAGAGGAGCGGAAACTGCATCGGGGGCGGCGCCATCCGCCTGACCGACGACCTGCAGCGGCTCGCTGGCTCCGTGCCGGGTGGTGGGATCGCCGACGAGGCGGAGGCGCGCTGGCGGCTGGTGGAGACCGCTGGCAGCTTGACCTGCCCTGGGCGGACGCCGGTCCTCGGCAAGATGGAGGCCTTCGACTCCTACCTCGATGCCAACCCTTACGAACCGACGAACTGGGACGACACCATCGACTGGTGCGACCGCTTGATGGCGGCCGTGGCGGAAGACCGCACTCCGGGCGGCTTCTCCCGGCTGAAAATCGCGCGCCTCGGCGTGGCGCTTTCGTTACGCAATCCCGGACGGCAGCTGATCCAGCTCTATGGCGCTCTGCTCGAGGAGCGGACGCCAAGGCGGAGGCTCTCGGCCGATATGACGCGGCGCTGGCCCAATCAAAGCGTCTCGAAGCCGAATTCGCGGATCGCAGGCTGCTGGAGATCCTGGCTTTCTGCTTCCGCTTCCTCCGCCCGATCGCCGCCTTGCGGCAGTGCGCCAGAGTGGTCGAGTTGGTTTCGCGCCATTCGGACCACAAAGACGCCTACCGGGAGATGTCCGCCGCTGGGGATCCGGCGGAATGGCACCGCCGAAGGGCGGACGTCGTCGATACCGCCAAGGGCGCGTGGGAGGCTTTGGCCAGACAGGCTTCCACGCTCTGGTCGGAGATCGACGCCATGACCTCCAGCCACGGCGAGCGCATCGGTAACCTGCGCAGCGCCCATCGGCGGTGCTTGGAGGCGGTCATCTCCGCCGCGACGGCATCCGCCGCCACGTTGGATGACCTGAGGCGGATGCAGAACGACCTGCATCGGCTCCGTTCAGCCGCCCGCGCTCACCTCGTCGCCCAGGTCGCAGGACACCCGGAGCCGCCGGTGATACCGGACACCCCAGACTTCTCCGACTTCGACCGCGTGGCCGACATCACGGTCCGGCACGAGATGTTCCAGAAAGCGATGTGGTACTGGGAGGGTCGTTGGATCCTTGAGATCCGTGGCCTTTCGGAGGCCCGGAAGCGGCCCGCGAACGACCTGCCGGCGTCCATCAGGGCCAAGCTTGGCGCCGGCCGCGCCGGCACGCTGGCGATGCTCCGCCGCTGGTGCATGCTGACCCCGTGCCTCGACTCGACGTTGCACTCGCTGCCGAAGCACTTCCGGCACGCGGCGTTCATGGGCCAGGTCGGGCCGAAACGGGAGTTCGCGTCCAACTTCCTCTGCGACGGCATCGACCTGCCCATCATGAACGAGGCCGGGCAGGTAGCGCCGCATGTCGGCGCCGCGGCATTCGGCTTGGCAAGACGCGCCGTGGTCGTAGGGGACGTGCACCAGATCGAACCCGTCGTCAGCTGCACTCCGCCGTTCCTGTTGGCCCCGCCGGGGGGTGACGAACTCCAGGGAAGCGTCATGCGGCTTGCGCAGGTCGCTAGCGGCGCCACCAGCGTCGGTATGGAAACCGAGCCCAGCATCTCCTTGTCGGAGCACCACCGCTGCCAGTCCAACATAATTCGATATTGCAACGAGCTCGCCTACAAGGCGCGGTTGGAACCGCGGACGCCGCCGCCGTCTAGGACCCCGCCGCTGCGGCCTCTGAAGTGGGCCCACGTGCAGGGCGCGTGCGTGCGTCGGGCGGCAGCAACCTGAATTAGGCCGAAGCCGACAGAACTGCGGATTGGGTCGCCAGCAACGCTCGGGCCTGGGCGGAGCATTACGGTGAGCCAATTGAAGAGGTCGTTGCCGTCGTCGCCCCTTTCGGCCCCAGGCGGATGCGGTGAGGGGTGCGCTTGTGCGGCGCTTGAAGGATCTCTCTCGGGTCACGTGCGGCACGGTCCACGCGCTGCAGGGGGCACAGCGCCCTATTGTGGTGTTCTCGCCGACGCACAGCATGGACGCTACTCCCCGCGCATTGTTCTTCGATCGCCGCCCTCACATGCTGAACGTCTTGGTTTCCCGAGCGGAGGACAACCTTGTTGTCTTCGGCGACATGCGCCTATTCAAACGGGCGGGGAACACCCCTTCCGCTCTTTCGGGAAGGAAGATCTTCGCCGACCCGGACGACGAGCTGCCCGGGTGCAGCTCCGCGGTCGACCGATTCCCGACGGTGTTCCTGGTGCGGGGCGAGCGCATCTCGACACTCGCCCGGCACCGCGAGGTGCTGAGGGCCGCACTCTCCGGAGCGAGGCCGCGCGACAGGATAACCATCGTATCGCCGTACATTACCCTACGCGCGGTCGTAGCAGACCGAATCGGTGACCTCTGCCGCTGCGCGATCGCCGCTGGGGCCTCGGTAGAGATCGTGTTCGACCGCAACCTCGCTTTCGCCGGCGAGAGGCGCGAAGGTCGAAAGGCGGCTGAGCGCCTGCGGGTTGCCGGCGCTGCTGTCTTCCCCGTCGCGGCGATCCACAGCAAAACGCTGATTGCCGAAGACCGGGAGATCACCGAGGGCTCGTTCAACTGACTCTCGGCCCAGCGCGGGAAGGGCGACGCCTATGTAAGACACGAGACCTCGTGGCACATTCCCGGCGACGAGGCCGGACGAGCAATCGAGATGACGCGTTAAAAATTGGTCGGGCTCGGTGTCAAGCCGCGGGCGCACGGCAGCCCCGTCTAACGGCTTCGCGCGGCCGCCCGCCACTCCCAAGGCGGTACCTGCTCCGCGTCTGGCAGCCTCCAAAGTCCTCGATATTCAGCCTGTGCGGTCTGCTCAAGCCGCAGTAGCGCCGTACCGTAGCTGTGGCGCCGGTCGACCCAGGCGGCGCTGCGCCTGACCATCTCGGCGTTCACTTCCTCAGAGCCGGCATACACGCGTCCCACAGAGCGGCCATAGCGGTCGGTGTCCCGAACCGCGACCCGCGCTGCCTTGCCGAAGGCGAGGTCCCGATGAAGCGCGTCGAGGCGAACGGCACGTGCGGCAGAATGCACCAATTCGGCAAGCTGCGTAATAGCACCAATGGCGTTCATGGCACCGGCAACGTGACGCCTCGAAACTGTCTCTGCCTCTCTGCAAGGTCCGAGCAGCCGGTGCCGTTGAGTCGAAGGTCACCGTCGTCGCTCAGCAACCAAACGGCAGTCCCGTCCGGACTTATAATCATCGCCTCGGGATGAAGAGTGCTCGTCGCGGCAATAGACTCGGCGCGGACGATACTCGGATCCGCAAGCGCTTCTGCAACCCCGGCTAGCCGGACGGCTCCGACCGCAGGATCCCCCGACCAAGCGTATAGATCGAAGGCAGGTCGCTGTAGCGGCGCTTCGTCGGCCCTTGGGCCCGCGACGATGATGTAGTCGCGCCGCACTTCTGAATAGTCCATACTCCGGATGCCCCTGCCACCGAGGTCCAACGTCACCGGTGTGCCGAGCTTCGGCTTGGCATTTCCGTCGACGGCTTCGTGCGGGTTAAGGAACGGGATCAGTACCGCTCGGCCGTCGGCGACAGGATTACGCAGCCCGATTAGCAGCGACGACCCGTCCGGCCTTGCTGCCAACCCCTCCACATTCAGCCCCTCGCGTTCCGGCGCCAGCCGCTCATCGTCGCTCCCTTGGCCTACTGTCCATCCGAGCCCGAGCCCGCTCGCGTCGAGCGCCTCACGTAGCTCGTCGAGGAGGCTTACAGCCCGGCCAACTGGCTGCAATCGGATCCCCGCCTCCCCTGCCGTCGCCGAAGTGGCGAAGAACTGGTGCCGATTGCGGCGGCGCTCACCGTCGCCGTTCCTGCTGTGTGAGCCGATCCAGTAGATGCGGTCACCTAGCCAGGTGCCCGCTTCAATGTCAGCTTTTCCTTTTCCTTTGCCGCGATCCTGCTGCGAAATACCAAGATGACCGTTTAAGTCGAGAGTTGCGTGGGGTGCTGCGCTGGCCCGTTCAGCATTGTAGGCGCGCAGCACATTGTCCTCATCATTCGCCACCACGAACCAGCCGGCGAAGCTTCCCCTTGGAATGGCCACCGCGCCGGATGCCTCGCACATGCCAATGTAGACATGAAGGCCGGCTGGTTGAGCCAAAGGCGACCTCAAATTGGCACCGGCCGCAAGCGCCAGGGCAAGTATGACGAGATGCAAGCTCCGCATGCCAAGTGGCTCCTGCTTGCTGACGAGAACAGCGGCCAGGCTCAATTCTAGCCCTTCTCTCCTAGATGCCGCCAGCTTGAGTTACCTGATGGCCGGGCGCGGACTGTTAGCCGGAAATCTCAGCCGTTCCAGTCTCCGCTTGGCTCACGAGCCCAACAGAGCGAATGGTCGGTCACGCGCCGCTGTGAACGCCGGCGCGCTGCCTCGACCAGCTGCCTGGCGGGGCTTCGGGTTGTAGCATCTGGTTGGTCGGGTGCCGCACCCAAGAGCCCCGACATGGCCCTCTCCGGCACCGCCTGCCGCATCCTCGACGAGGCCGCTCAGCATCTGCTGCGGCTAGCCGTACCGCCCGACAAACTCCCCACCGCTGCGGCCCGGGCGGTGCTGACGAGCCTCCTCAAACACGGCTACGTCGAGGCGTGCGAGGCCCCCGGCGAGTTCGCCGACCTGCGCTGGCATCAGCGAGATGGCAGCCGGCCTACTGTGCGCATCAGCGAGGGAGGGATCGCCGCCTTTGGCGCGCCGCCAATCGTCACCGCGACGCCGACCGACACCGAGGCCGCAAGCGCCGACACCGACCTCGCCGAAACGGTCCACGAGCCCGGTAGCACGCCGCTTGCGGCGCCTGAGGTTGCAGAGCCCCTTGAGGGACCGACCGGTGCCGACCCTGCCTTGACGCCCCGCATGGTGTTCCTGGCACGCCCCAGCCTGCGCGACGCCGCCCACCGGATCCTCGCCGCCTGGGATGACACAACCGGCGGGCGCAAGGACCTGCCTCACGCCATCGCCGCTCTCCGCGCCATTCTGGTAAAGGCCGCACCGGCAGCTCGTACCAGCGGCGTCCGAAAGCCGCGAGAGGGCAACCAAGCAGCAGCAGGTGCTGGCCCTGCTGCGCCGGCCGGAGGGTGCGACGGTTGCCCAGATCGCCGAGGCCACCGGCTGGCAGGCGCATACGGTCCGGGGCTTCTTCGCTGGCCTGAAGCGGTGCCAAGGGGAGCTACACCATCTACCGCATCGCGGAGGCGGGCTGATGCGGCCGGCGCTGCCACACGGCGCCGCCCAACTGGCGGTCGGGCTCTGCCGGGTCTTGACCGCCGAGCAGCGCCACAGCGGGCTCGGGCTGGAGGCGCAGCAGGCCAGTGTCAGGGCCTATGTCGAGGCTCAGGGCTGGAACTTGGTGGCAGAGTACTCGGACGCCGCCAGCGGCAAGGACGACCGCCGGCTTGGCTTCCAGGCGGCACTGGCTCGCTGCCGGCAGCTTGGTGCGGTTTTGGTCGCAACCCGGCTCGACCGGATTACCCGGCGCGCCCACACTCTCTCAGGAATACCGGAGGAGGGGCACCGGATCCGGGCCGCCGACATGCCGGGCGCCGATGACCTGATGATGCGCATTTACGCCGCCATGGCGCAGAAGGAGCGCGAGCTGATCAGCGAGCGCACCAGGGCGGCGCTGCGGGCCGCCAAGGCGCGTGGGGCGGCGCTGGGCGGCGACCGGGACTATCGGCCCAGGGCCCCAGCGCCACGGCAGCGGCCCAGGCGCGGCGCATGGCGGCTGAGCGAGTAGCGCACCGGCTGACCTTCGAGGTCGAGCGGCTGCGGGCGAAAGGTGTCGCCGGCCAGGCGGCGATCGCGCGGGCGCTGACCGAGCGTGGCGTGCCGACGCCGCGGGGCCGCCCTGTCTGGACGCACACGACCGTCGCCCGTGTGTTGGCCCGAGCCGAAGCCGGACCCACCTCCCGGTCACCGACGCGCGGCGGCAAAAAACTCCTCAGCACGCCGCCGTGCCTCTTCCTCAATCAGCGGCCAAGGCCATGCCGGATGCGCCGCCAACACGCGCTCCATGAACGCGGCCACGAGATCCCGCTCCGCTGGCGTTACGCGCAGTGCCTTGGGCTCGAAGAAGCCAAGATGCACAGGGAGGGGCGGCAGGGAGTCGTCTGGCATGACCGAAGCCTAGAACGAACAGGGAACGTCCTGGTGCCCCTAATTGCGGGCGGACCTCCCTTATCCCCGATATCCACAGACGGACTGCGCGGGCGCGGCGTCCGGGTGGTTCTCTGCCACCCCGCCAGCTACTCTGTCCCTGCTCTGCCGTCACGCGCCCGGTTCGGCAGCTGACCAACTGGCTTGACCTCGACGGGCGCGACGCCGCTTTGGCGCATGCCAAGCTCCTCGGCGGTGCGCGGCGAGACGTCGATCACTCGCCCCTGAACGTAGGGGCCGCGGTCCTCTATCACCACGCGCCGGGTCTCGCCCGTCTCCCGGTTGGTGACGTCCGCCACGGTGCCAAGCGGAAGGGTCTTACTGGCCGCTGCATTGGACTGCGGGTCGAAGCGATCGCCGTTCGCCATCGGCCGGCCCTCGAAGCGCTCGCCATCGTAGAATGAGGCCCTGCCGCGTTGTACGTCCGGTTCAGCGTAGACGGGCTGTGCAAATCCCAGGCAGACAATCACGGCAGCAGCCACAACGGCCACATGCGACGGCATGCTTTGCATCTCGTGCCTCCTCGTTCGTTGACTGGGCGTCAAGACGCGACCACCTTCGACAAGTTGCAGTGCATGTAGCGGCATAGACTGGTCATCGCCGAATGTCGGCTTGCCCGGTAGGAGACAGTCACATGGAGTTCTTCGGTCAGCCCGCTCCGGGTGATGCTCGTCCGTTCAGCCGTGTAGTGAAGGCAGGCGGCTTGATCTGGGTTTCGGGTCACTCGGCGCCGCACGACCCGGCCCGCGGCGTTCACCGCGGTGCTACCCCGGCCGAGGAGGTGCGCAATGCTCTCGCGTTCATCGCGGGCTTGCTGGCCGAGGCCGGAAGCAGCCTGGACCGAGTGGTGCAGGTTACGATGCTGATCAGCGACCGGGCCGATTACGCCGCCTGCAACGCCGAATATGTCAAGCACTTCCCGGGTGGGCTGCCGGCGCGGCACACCGCGCTGTTCGGCGTCCCGACCGAGGCCCGGGTGGGCTTCGCCTGCGTCGCAATGGCGAATGATGCTGAGATTTCAACGGCTCGGTAAAGCATGGAGGGGGAGGACAGAACGAAGGTTTCAACGTCTGCGTCAGCCGCCGTGTTCCAGGTGCCGTCGCAGCAGCGCGATGTTGCGGAGGTTGGCCCGAAGGAAAACATCGCCCACGGCCCCGGCCACAGGGACTGCACTGACCAGACTGTCAAGGGCGACATTGCCGGCCATACGCAGCAGCAGCGACGAAGGTGCTCCCAACCGACGGGCCTCCCAGATCAGGTAGGCAGATGCGACCGTGCCGGCGACCGGCCCAACGGCTGGGAGCAGGCTCAGGAGAGCGTCACCGCCGAACCTGACGCGGGTGCCGGGGATCCGCCATCGACCATCGAGCAGGCGCGCTATGGCGTCCAGGCGAACGAGGGCTTTGGCATCTGACCTGGCGCGATCTGTCGCACCAGCGGGGATTGCTGTCGTCCTTCGCATGGTCTCCCGGCGCATAAGGAGTGGCTCCGGAGGCAACGTCCGGGTGGCGGTTTGGTGCCCGGCCCTGTTCAACACCGATCAACGGTCGTTGGTCGGTGTTGAACAGGACGGCTTGGTGCCCGACGGCTCCGCTGCGGCGTCCTCGTCAGCTTCGATGGCCTGCTGGTCGCGCCCGCGCTCGATAATCTCCAGCAGTTCGGCGTCGGACAGCTCCTGCACCGGTGACACGCTGACCCGGATCTCGTGCTTCTCCCGCCAGCCCGCACGCGCCTTCATCCAGAAGATCGCCGCCGCGACGTTCTTCTCCAGCGTCGCCATGTTGAACAGCGTCTGCGCCACCTTGACGTTGGCATCGATCGTGCCGCGGTCCAGCTCGCGGCGGGAGTGCTTGCGTAACGTCTTGGCATCGATCTCGAGGTGGGTGGCGATATCCGCCTGCGGCACCCCGAACCCCGACATGGCGGGGACCGTGCGCCGCTGATCCTCGGTCGGCTCAAACAGCGCCAGCATGGACCGCCTCCTCTGCCCTCTCGCTGGCCGTGTCGCCGAAGCTGCGGCCGTCCCGCTCCAGCACCGCCTGCTGCCCGGTAAAGGCCTGCCAGCGGGTCACCGCCACGTCGACATAGGCCGGCGACAGCTCGATGGCGTGGCAAGCCCGGCCCTCCATCTCGGCCGCGATCACTGCGGTGCCGGAGCCGCAGAAGGGCTCGTACATCGCCTGGCCAGGGCTGGAGTTGTTCCGGATAGGCCGCGCCATGCACTCGACCGGCTTCTGGGTGCCGTGGGTGGTCTCGACATCCTGGCCGCGGCTGGCGATCTGCCAGAGTGTCGTCTGCTTACGGTCGCCGCTCCAGTGCGCGGTGCCGCGAACAGCATACCAACAGGGTTCGTGCTGCCAGTGGTAGTGCCCACGGCCCATCACCAGCCGCTCCTTGGCCCACACGATCTGGGCGCGGATCTCGAAGCCGCAGGCGGCGAGGCTCTCTGCCACGCTCGTGGCGTGGAGGGCGCCGTGCCAGACATAGGCCACCTCGCCGGGGAACAGCGCCCAGGCCTCGCGCCAGTCGGCCCGGTGGTCGTTCAGCACCTTCCCGGTGCGCTGGGTTTTGCTGCCCTCCAGGGCTGCGTTGCGCCAGGCTGGGTTATAGTCCACGCCATAAGGTGGGTCGGTGCTGTCGCCGCAAAGCAGGCGATGGCGGCCGAGCTGCCAGAGGTCACCCAGACGGCTCACCGGGTTGGCCGGCACCTCCGGCACGTCATTGGGATCGGTCAGGCCTGCGGCGGGCTCGACCAGGAGCCCGCTGATCTCGAGCGCGTCGAAGCCGGTCAGCGCGAGGTCAAAGCCGTCAGCCTGCAGCTCGCCAAGTTCGATCCGCAGAGGTCCTCGTCCCAGCTGGCCGAGAGGGCCACGCGGTTGCCGGCAAGGATGTAGGCCCGACGTTGGGCTGGCGTTAGGTGCCCGAGCTCGATGGTCAGCACCTCGTTCAGGCCCAGCTTGCGAGCGGCGAGCAAGCGGCCATGGCTGGCGATGACGCCGCGGTCGCCATCGACCAGGATGGGGTTGGTGAAGCCGAACTCGCGGATCGAGGCGGCGATTTGAGCCACCTGTGCCTCGGAGTGGGTCGGGGCATTGCGGGCGTAGGGCACCAGCTCGGCAATACGCGCTGGCCGGTATGTGGGAAACAGGGGTGAGGCTGGCGCGGCTGGCACACGCGATGTCGCGGTGGCGCTTCCTTGCGGTATGTCCTCGGGCTGCGGGATGCACTTGCGGCCGGCCATCGGCAGGGTTCCTGGCGGCGCTGCGGGTGAGCGCTGCGACGCCGATAGGATACCGGATGAGGAATCAACGGCGCAACACGACATGCTCTCGCTGTACTACGATCTTCCACGAACAATGGAGCGTTTGGCGGCGCAACCGACGCTTCTCTCGAAGGGGATGCCGCTCGTAGGTCGGGAAAGGACCCGTACCGAACAAGCTCTAGCCCAACTGGAAATGACGCAGATGACGCAAATGACGCCTTCTCCTCATATGATCCCCTATTCACTTCTCCCGGTCAGACCAATCGATAGAGAACTGCGTCACGGCGCGTCATGCGTCACGCTGGGTGCCGGGGGCATACCACGGCCTGGCGTCGCTCCGGCGGGCTCCTTGGATCCACCCAAGCCGTGTCAAGGTGGCCGTGATACGTCGCTGATCTGCCGTCCCAACCTTCGGCACATCCATTGACAGCCCTTTCTGCGCTACTTCGAGAACTGTGGTTGTTGACCGACTTGCGAGGATCTGGGCAATTGCCTCCTCCCAAGCATCCTCTTCGAACCGGGCCTCTTGCTCAGGCGCGATGTACCTTGCCTCAAACTCAGCATTGGGCCACCAAGCAGCTCCTTCCCGGAAAAGTCGGACTGCCTCCGCGAAGAGCTGGTCGCGGTCGCGTCGCAGCCCCGCTGTGTCTATACAGCTGATCCTCACCGGCCAAAATCGACGGCCACCAGTCTCGTCGCGCAGATAGGTCTCTCGATTGGTCTTACCGATAGAGATGCATTGGCGGGGTTCAACCACTTCGCGGCGCCCATAGCTGGGACGATACCGCTCCACCGGCCGGGTGATGAACGCTTTGAGCGCCGCTGCCTCAGGCTTATCCAGCGCTGAGGGTTTGGCCACCTCGATAAGCCATTTGCCGTTAAGATGCTGCGACACGTCCTTGCCGCCTCGGATGTCCGGCAGGTTGTCGGAAAACCAACAGCCACCCAGGATGGCGCAGGCGGTCGACTTCCTTGCCCCTTGAGGCCCTTCTAGGACCAGCATGTAGTCGGCCTTGCACCCAGGTCGGTAGACGCGAGCCACCATGGCGACCAAGAACATGGTGCCGATGCCGGTGGCGTACTCCCCGGACGCAACACCGAGATAGGCTTGAACGGCTTCAACCAGCGCTGGGTCGCACCACCGGAGAATCATGTCGCGCAGCGAGAGCTGCTCGTTCTTCGCAGTCCTTGCCATTCCTCGACTCCGAGTCGTGGGCTGCAGTTCAATCAAGCAGCTTCCGCCCGCACCAGGGTCTTACTGGCCATCACCTCGGCGGTTGGTGCGTCATGAGCTGCCAAGCCGCCGCGGAACCGGCAAAGCCGCACCTCCCACCCCACCTCCGCGAGGCCTGCTCCCTCCTTGGAGTCGGCTTGTTGCGCCTCCGGTGCCGCACTGCCAAGGATTTCGCCCGCGACGCCGCACAGCCCGGCGACCAGGGAGAAAGTTCGCTACACTTCCGAGCCGACCAGAGCATGCATGCGAACCGGAGCAACCCGAGACCCGCATGCCCCGTATAGCCACGAACCAAGCCGTTCAGGCGCCCACGTTCGCTGTCACCGCCATCCCGCAGGCGGACGTCCTGGGCCGCCTAGCTGCCCTACGGTCGGCGCCCATCGCCCATCTGAAGCAGCAATGGCGGGAGCTATTCGGCAAGGAGCCGCCGCCCTTCAACCGCACGTACCTCCAGAGCCGCCTCGCCTACCGCATCCAGGAACTGGCGTATGGCGGCTTGAAGCCCGAGACCCGGGCACGGCTGGAAGCACTTGGCGAGCAGCTCGACGGCGGCAACGTCGTCCTACGTAGCATCTGGGCTAACAGCCGGCCGCTGCCCGGCACACGATTGATCCGCGAATACGACGGCGTTCAGCACGTGGTCACGGTCCGGACCGACGACTTCGAGTACGAGGGGCGGCCTTATCGGTCCCTCTCTGCCATCGCCCGCCACATCACCGGCACGCGCTGGAACGGCTGGACCTTTTTTGGCTTGCGCCACCGAGGTGGCGCGTGAGCCGCCGCACGCGCACCGACGCCGCGATTCCGGCGAAGGTGAAGAAGCTCCGCTGCGCGGTTTATACCCGCAAGAGCACGGACGAGGGGCTCGACCAGGCGTTCAACACCCTCGACGCCCAGCGCGACGCCTGCGAAGCCTACATCGCCAGCCAGCGCGCCGAGGGCTGGACCCTCGTCCGCGACCGCTACGACGACGGCGGCTTCTCGGGCGGCACCCTGGAGCGCCCGGCGTTGCGGCGCCTGCTCGCCGACATTGAGGCGGGCCGGTTGGACGTGGTGGTGGTCTACAAGATCGACCGCCTGAGCCGCTCGCTGACCGACTTCGCCAAGCTGGTGGACGCCTTCGAGGCGCACGGCGTGACCTTCGTCTCCGTGACGCAGGCCTTCAACACCACGACCAGCATGGGCAGGCTGACGCTCAACATCCTGCTCTCCTTCGCGCAGTTCGAGCGCGAGGTGATCGGGGAGCGGATCCGCGACAAGGTGGCGGCCTCCAAGGCGCGCGGCATGTGGATGGGCGGCAAGGTGCCGCTCGGCTACGACGTGCGCGAGCGCAAGCTCATGATGAACGAGGCC
>CADCTD010000077.1 GCA_902805545.1 uncultured Craurococcus sp.
GCGCCGCTATCTCCGCCCCGGGCAGGACGGGGTGAACCGCTTCGCCTACGGCGCCGTCACGCCCGCCGATCGCGCGGCTCTGGAAGCGGACCTCGCCCGGCTGGCGGCCGTTCCCGTGTCGCGCCTGTCCCGCGCGGAGCAGCGGGCCTACTGGATCAACCTCTACAACGAGCTGACGGTGGCGGTGGTCCTGCGGCACTACCCCGTGGAGAGCATCACCCGGATCAATCTCACCCCCGGCCTGTTTAACGCCGCCGGGCCCTGGGACGCCAAGCTCGTCCGGGTCGAGGACGAACCGCTGTCGCTGAACGACATCGAGCACCGCATCCTGCGGCCGATCTGGCGCGACCCGCGCATCCACTACGCGCTGAACTGCGCCTCGGTGGGTTGCCCGGACCTCCAGCCGGAGCCCTACACGGGCGCGAACACGGAAGCGGCGCTGGAGCGCGCCGCGGCGGAGTACGTCAACCACCCGCGCGGCTTCGCCGTGCGCGGCGGGTCGCTGACGGTGTCGTCCATCTACACCTGGTACAAATCGGATTTCGGCGGCACCGACGCGGGCGTGATCGAGCACCTGCGGCGCCACGCGGCGCCGGAGAAGCGGGCGGCGCTGGAGGGCGTCACGTCCGTTGCGCGCAACGCCTACGACTGGAAGCTGAACGACGCCGGCGGGCAGTAACGAGCCGCGATGTCGGTGCGAGGCGGGAAGGATGATTCGGCTTGGCTGAGTCCACGAGCGGGCGTCGCTTGATGACGCCGGCGGAGATCGCCGCGGCGCGGCCCGAGCCGCCGCCCGAGCCGGGCGGCCGGACGCCGCTGGCGCGCGCGCGGCAGCGCATGGAGGCCACCGGCCAATGGCATCCGTTGCAATCCATGGGCCTCCGCTTCTCCATGGGCTGCGTCGCGCTGGAGATCACCCAGCGCTGCAACCTCGACTGCACGCTCTGTTACCTGTCCGACCACTCGGAGGCGGTCAAAGACCTGCCCATCGAGGAGGTCTATCGCCGCATCGACATGGTGCGGGACCACTACGGCCCGAACACGGACGTGCAGATCACGGGCGGCGACCCGACGCTGCGGCGGAGGGACGAGCTGGTAGCCATCGTCCGGCGGGTGCGGGACCGCGGGATGCGCCCCGCCCTCTTCACCAACGGCATCAAGGCCACGCGCGACCTGCTGACGGAACTCCGCGACAACGGCCTCGTGGACGTCGCCTTCCACGTGGACATGACGCAGGAACGCAAGGGCTTCGGCAGCGAGGCCGCGTTGAATGCCGTCCGCGGGGAGTACATCGAGCGGGCGCGCGGCCTGAACCTGTCGGTGCTGTTCAACACCACCGTCTTCGACGGCAACTTCCACGAGATCCCGGCGGTCGCGGCCTTCTTCGTCGAGCGCGCGGACGTCGTGCGCCTCGCGTCCTTCCAGCTCCAGGCGGACACCGGCCGGGGCACGCTGCGGGCGGCTGAGGCGCCGATCACCATGGACACGGTGGTCGAGCGCCTCCGGCGGGGCGCCGGGGCATCGATCGCGTTCGACACCTCCTTCGCGGGCCACTCCGCCTGAAACCGCTACGCGATGACGCTGGTGGCCAACGGCCGCGTGCACGACCTGCTCGACGACAAGGCCGTCCTGGCGGGCGTGCTGGCCGCCAGCGTGGGCGTGCAATTCGACCGGCAACGCAGGGGCGAGGCGCTCAAGGCGCTGGCGAGGTTGCTGCTCCGCTCCCCCGGCGTCGTGGCGCGGGGCCTCCCTTGGCTGGCGCGCAAGCTGTGGCGGATGAAGCGGGATCTGGTCGCTTGCCGCGGGCGGGCGCACAAACTGTCCTTTTTCATCCACG
>CADCTD010000078.1 GCA_902805545.1 uncultured Craurococcus sp.
GCGGGGCCGCGACCATCACCCGCGGCACGATCCGCCCCGGCCCCGGCCAGGCCGGCGCCTCGCCGGGCGCATCGAGCAGGGCGAGCCGCGCGTCATCCAGCCTCAGCAGGGAGAGCGAGCAGCCAGGCATCTCGAGTGCGGTGAGGAAATTACCGGCCCAGGCCCGCTGCACCACCAGCCCGCGCTCGCGCAGCAGGGCGATGGCGCGGCGGGCGACGATCGAGAGCTCCATCGGCGGCGTGCCGCCCAGCCCGTTGACCAGCAGCGCCACCCGCGCCCCGGCGCCGAGGTCCCGGTCCTCCAGGATCGTCCCCAGCATCCGCTCGACCAGCGCATCCGCCGGCGCCAGCGCACCGCGCTCCACGCCCTGCTCGCCATGGATGCCGAGGCCGAGCTCGATCTCGGCCTCGCCGAGGGCAAAGCCCGGCTTCCCCGCCGCCGGCACGGTGCAGGCGCCGAGCGCTACGCCCATGCTGCCGAGCTCGGCAGCCGCCGCGCGGGCGATGGCGGCAACCTCCGCCACCCCCTGCCCCTGCGCCGCCGCGGCCCCGGCCAGCTTGTGGACCAGCACCGTCCCGGCGATGCCCCGCCGCCGCTCCGGCGCCACCGTGTCGCGCAGCGCCACGTCATCGGCGACGACGGCCACCTCGCAGGGGATCCCCTCCGCCCGCGCCAGCTCGGCGGCCAGGCCGAAATTCAGCCGGTCGCCGGTGTAGTTCTTGACGACGAGCACCGCGCCGGCGGGGCCGGCCGCGGCGCGGATGCCCGCCAGCACCGCATCGACGCTCGGCGAGGTGAAGACATCGCCCGCGATCGCGCCCGCCAGCAGCCCCGGCCCGACATAGCCGGCATGGGCCGGCTCGTGCCCCGCCCCGCCGCCCGACAGCACCGCGACCGGCCGGGCCTCGGGAGGCGGCAAGCCGGCGCGCACCACCACCTCCTCGCTCTCCAGCAGGGCGAGGCCGGGATGCAGGTCGCAGAGGCCCTCGAGCATCTCCCGCACCACCCGGCGCGGGTCGTTGACCAGCTTCTTCATCCCCTCCCCCTCCCTTACTTCACGGACGCCACCCGCAACGCATTCGTCGTGCCGGGCGTGCCGAAGGGGACGCCGGCGGTGACCACCACCTCCTGCCCGGGCGTGGCGAAGCCCTCTGCCTGGGCCGAGCGCAGCGCCTTCGCCACCATGTCGCCCATGGAGTTCGGCTCCTGCGAGACCAGCGGATGCACGCCCCAGACGACGGCCAGCCGCCGCGCGCTCTCGATACTGGCGGTGAGGCCGAGGATCGGGCAATCCGGCCGCTCGCGCGCCACGCGCAGCGTCGTCGACCCGGTGGAAGTGAAGGTCGCGATCACCTGCGCCTTGATCGTATGCGCCACCTGGCGGGCCGCGGCGGCGATGGCGCCGGCGCTGTTCGGCTCCGGCTCGGGGCGGGAATTGTCGGTGAGCGAGCGCCAGCCCGGGTCCTGCTCCACCCGCGCCACGATGCGGTCCATCATGTTCACCGCCTCGAAGGGATACTGCCCCGCCGCCGTCTCGGCGGAGAGCATCACCGCATCCGCCCCGTCGAACACGGCCGTCGCCACGTCGGAGGCCTCGGCCCGGGTCGGCGCCGGGGCGGAGATCATGCTCTCCAGCATCTGCGTGGCGACCACCACCGGCCGCCCCAGCGCCCGTGCCGCGCGGACGATGCGCTTCTGCACCAGCGGCACCTCCTCCGGCGGCAGCTCGACGCCGAGGTCGCCGCGCGCCACCATCACGCAATCGGCCAGCGCGATGATCGCATCGAGGTTCTCGACCGCCTGCGGCTTCTCCATCTTCACCATCACCAAGGCGCGGCCGGCGCAGATCGCCTTGGTCTCGGCCACATCCTCCGGCCGCTGGACGAAGCTGAGGCCGATATACTCGACCCCCCGCTCGAGCACGAAGGCGAGGTCCTCCCGGTCCTTCTCGGTCAGCGCCGGGATCGGCAGCGCCACGTCGGGCACGTTGACGCCCTTCCGGTCGGAGAGCGGGCCGCCGACAACTATCTCAGTCTCCAGATGGTCCTCCCTCACCCGCGTGACGCGGAGCCGCAGCTTGCCGTCGTCGAGCAGCAGGCTGGTGCCGATCTGCGCGGCCATGATGATCTCGGGGTGGGGCAGCTGCACCCGCCGCACATCGCCCGGATTGGGGCTGAGGTCGAGGCGGAAGGGCTGGCCCGTCTGCAGCTGCACCCGCCCGCCCTGGAAGCGCCCGACCCGCAGCTTCGGCCCCTGCACATCGGCGAGGATGCCGATCGGCCGCCCCACCTTCCGCTCCAGCGCGCGGATGACAGTGATGCGCTCGGCATGGTCGGCGTGGGAGCCGTGGGAGAAGTTCAGCCGGAACACATCCGCCCCCGCCCGGTAGAGCCGCTCGATCACCTCGGGCGTGGAGCTGGCCGGGCCGAGGGTCGCCACGATCTTGGTGCGGCGGCGGCGGCGCAGCGGGATGCGTGTGGCCATGCGGGGCGTATTCCCTTCGAGCGGGGTTCTGTGGAGGTCCGGCCGCAGCCGATAGGGAGGCAGGTCGAGCAGGCGGGACAGCTCCGCAACCCGGTCCGCGGGCACGCGCTGCCATTGCGAGACGGCGGCGGGGGAGATGCCGAGGGCCGAGGCGATGCGGGTGACGGCGCCGCGCCGGGCCAGGATGTCTTCCAGTTCTGGGTCACGCATGGCGCCAACTTAGGAAATGTAAGCTGGCCCGCCTAGCACCCGGTGCGACTTAAATTTGAAGCGCCGGTTAAGTTACCAGCACGGCGCGGACGTCGTTTACATTGGTCAGCGTCGGCCCGGTGACGATCAGGTCGCCGAGCGTGGCGAAGACCCCGTAGCTGTCATGCGCGGCCAGCATCGCCCGCGGGTCGAGCCCCGCTGCCCGCGCCCGCGCCAGCGTATCCGGCGCGGCGATGGCGCCGGCGGCATCGGACCTGCCGTCGATGCCATCCGTGTCCGCCATCAGCGCCCAAATGCCGGGGTGCCCCTCCAGCGCCAGCGCCAGGCCGAGCAGCCCTTCCATGCTCCGCCCGCCCCGGCCGGCGGCGCCCGGCGGCAGGGTCACCGTCGTCTCCCCGCCCGACAGGATCAGCGCCGGCCGCCCGACCGGCAGCCCATGCGCCGCGCTGCCGCGGGCGATGCCGGCCAGGACCTTGCCGAGCACCGCCGCCTCCCCCTCCAGCGCATCGCCGAGGATGAGCGGGGCGAGGCCCATCGCCTCGGCCTCCCGCGCCATGGCCCGGAGCGCCATCAGCGGCGTGGCGATCATCCGGAGCTCCGCCCCGGCGAGGCGCGGGTCGCCCGGCTTCGGGCTTTCCTCCTGCGCCGACTCGAGGTGCCGCGTCACGGCCGGCGGCAGCTGCATCCCGTAATGCGCGACCAGCGCCCGCGCCTCGGCGAAGGTGGTGGGGTCGGGCACGGTCGGGCCGGAGGCGATCACCGCCGGGTCGTCCCCCGGCACGTCGGAGATGGCGAGCGTCACGACCCGGGCCGGATGCGCCGCCGCCGCCACACGGCCGCCCGAGAAGGCCGAGAGGTGCTTGCGGATGCAATTCATCTCCTGAATCGGCGCCCCGGAGCGCAGCAGCTCGCGGTTCACCGCCATGAGGTCGTCGAGGGAGAGGCCCGGCGCCGGCAGGGTCGAGAGCGAGGAGCCGCCGCCCGAGACCAGGAAGAGCACGAGGTCATCCGCCGAAAGCCCCCGCAGCAGGCCGAGCATCTCCGCCGCCGCCGCCGCCCCGGCCGCATCCGGCACGGGATGGCTGCCGAAGCGCACCGCGATCCGCCGCCCGGCCGGGGGCTCCGGCACGTCGGCGCCATGCGTCGTGATGACGAGGCCGGAGAGCGGCCGGTCCGCCCATGCCCGCTCGACCGCGAGGGCCATCTTCGCCGCCGCCTTGCCGACGCCGATGACGATGCAGCGGCCCCGCGGCGGCTCCGGCAGATGCGCCGGCAGCGCGGTCAGCGGGTCGGCCGCCGCCAGCGCCGCCTGGAAGGCCCGGTGCAAGGCCGCCCGCGCCCGCGCGTCGTCGAAGCCAGCCGCCATGGACCCTCTCCTCCCCTTTGCTGCGGCGCCAGTATGGACCATCTAGGCAGGGACGAAGAGGGAGAGCCCCATGGCCGATATCGACCCCGCCACCCGCACCGAGCTCGAGGCCGCCGCCTTCCGCCGCCTGGTCGAGCATCTCCGCGAGCGGACCGACGTGCAGAACATCGACATGATGAACCTCACCGGATTCTGCCGGAACTGCCTGAGCAAGTGGTACCGCGCCGCGGCCGAGGAGAAGGGCATCCCGTTGGCTGACCCCGAGGCGCGGGAGATCATCTACGGCATGCCGTACAAGGAGTGGCAGGCGAAGCACCAGACCGAGGCGGGCGCGGCACAGAAAGCGCAGTTCGCCGCCTCCAACCCAGGGCACGGTTGATCGTCGTTGCTGCCCGGCTCCGGGCGCGGTAGGAGCGCCGCCCGCCCTGGAGCTGAGGCAGCAGATGAGCGACATCGATTTCGAGGACGAAGCCCGCGCCAGCCGCGCCCGCCAGGCCGCCGATCCGGACCCGGAGGTCGGCGGCATCGCGGTCGACCGCCTGCGTTCCATCATCGAGCGGATCGAGCGGCTGGAGGAGGAGCGCAAGGCGCTCGCCAACGACATCAAGGACATCTTTGCCGAGGCCAAGTCGGCCGGCTTCGACGTGAAGGTGGTCCGCCAGCTCATCTCGCTGCGCAAGAAGGAGCCGGCCGAGGTGGAGGAGCAGGAGACGCTGCTCGACCTCTACAAGCGCGCCCTCGGCATGTGATCGCCGCGGCCTTCGTCAGCGCGGCCGGCCCGGCCGAGCCTTGAGGGGGCGCCGGGCAGCCCCGCCCGGCACGAGGCCCGGCTGAGCGGCCGCCCCGACAGCCCGCCCGCCGGCGGCGGCCGCGCCGGTGCGATGATGCAGAGCCTCATTGCTCGAACTTCCCGTCCGGGGGATGGGCCGCCTCGCTGCGGACGGTGGTCGGGCTGATGCTCGCCTTCCGCTTCCCGATGTTCGTTGCCTGGGGGCCCGCGCTCGGCTTCCTATGCAATGACGGCTAGGAGCCGATCCTCCGCGCCGACCAACCGCGCGCCATGGGCCGGCCCTTCCGGGAGGTCTGGGCGGAGATCTGGCCCGCATCGCCCCGCTGGTGGACCGAGCGCTGGCCGGCGAGGCCACCTGGGCCGGGGACATGCACCTCCGATGAAGCGGACGGCTATCCGGAGGAGACCCGGTACACTTTCTCCTACAACCCCGTCCGCGGCCGACCATGCGCCGGTGATGATCCGGACCACTGGCCCGGACGCCCAGTGCATCCACCTCAACCGCCTCTGGTACGAGTTCACCGGCCAGCCGCCCGGCACCGGCGACGGCTTCGGCTGGCTCGACGCCAGGCATCCGGAGGACCGTCCCGGTGCGGCGGCCGGCCTCCGCAGGGCCAATGCCGCGCCGACGCCTTTTCAGGCCGATCACCGCCTGCATCTGGCGGACGGCAACCTGGATGAACGCCAAGCAACTCGCCGGGCTGGCGCGGATGCAGCGGCCCAGGCTGAGGGTGCCCTTCGTCACCGGCTATGCCGATGCGGCCGGCCTTTCGAGCGATGAGCTGGAGCCGGGCATGGCGCTGATCGCAAAGCCTTTCAAGGTGGGCAAGCTTCCTCGCCGTATTCGTGCCCTCATCGGGGATTGAAGCTCAGCGAAACTGCGTTAACGCCGCCGCCGCAGCCACCAGGCCGAAGGCCCAGGGCAGCATGGAGATGAGTTCGTTCATGGCGGCCTTCCTTGATCCATCGGCCCGTCCAGCCGGGCCGGCGAGATTGCAGGATTGCAATCTACGGCCCTGGAAGATGACATTCCACTCAGCATTCGGACTTGCTGCCATGCAGCAACGGAATGGCCGCTCAGGCTTACGTGGCCTCGCCCTCGGCCTTCCGCCGCTGCTCCCGCAGCCGCGCCGCGCCGCCCGGCATCTGCGGGTTGATGGCGAGGGCCGCGGTCAGGCTGCGCAGCGCACCCTTGGCGTCCCCTGCCCCGTCCTGGATCGCGGCGAGGGCCAGCAACCCCGCCCAGTGCCGCGGCTCCAGCCGCAGCACCTCCTGCAGGTCGCGCGCCGCTGCGGCGCCGTCGCCGGCGGCGAGATAGGCCTGGGCGCGTAGGAACCAGGCCTCGGCAAAATCGGGCGCCAGGGTGATGGCGGCGTCGCAATCCTCGAGTGCCTCGTTCGGCAGCCGGGCCTCCAGGTTGCGGGCGCCGCGGCGGAGCAGCAGCACGACCGACGGGCTGGCAGCCTGCGCCCAGAGCTGGCGAATGCGGGCCTCGACCATCGCCGCCCCCGCCTCGTCGGGCGCCGTGCGCAGCGCTTCGAAGGCACGGTCGAGCTCCGCCTTGCGCGCCTCGGGCCCCGGCCGGGGCGGTGCCTGCGCCAGCGCCGCGCCGGGCAGCAGCAGGGCGAGCAGCAGGCGCCGCCGCATCAGCCAATCACCCCGAGGAGGCGGATGCCGGGCACCATCGGCGCAATCCCGAGGCCGGCCAGCGTCACAGCCAGGTTGCTGGGGTTCATTCGCCGGTTCCCGCCCGGCCGCCAGCGCGGGGCATGGGCATGGGCGGGGTCGCTGCCCTTGGCGCGCTCGGGATCCGGGTGCATCTCAACCCTCCGCAGGGCCCCGGCAGGCGGCGCAGAGCCCCTCCGCCTCCACCGTGCTGCGCGCCAGGACGAAGCCGGCCGCGGCGGCGGCACGGCTGAGGGCGAGCGTCACGCCCGGGTCGCTGATCTCGGTCGTCCCGCCGCAGCGGGCGCAGATGAGGAATTGGTGCGGGTGATCGTGCGCTGCCCCGCAGTCGCAATCCTCCGGATGCTCCTCCATCTCGACGCAGCCGACGAAGGCGCCGAGCCGCTCCACCTTGTGGATGAGCCCCTGCTCCACCAGGAAATCGAGCGCCCGGTAGACGGTCGGCGGGGCGGCCCCGGCACGGCTCGCCTTCAGCCGGTCGAGCAGCGCATAGGCGCCGACCGGCTGGCGGCTCTCCAGCACCAGCCGCAGCACCTGCCGGCGCAGCTCGGTCAGCTGCGCCCCGCGCCGGGCACAGAGGGAGGCGGCACGGTCGAGGCTCGCCTCCAGGGCGTCGGGCATGGGCTCCTCCATCCGGGCATCCTGCCCTTATATAGGGGCATGAGCAGCCCCCCGAAGAGCCCCGCGCCGGAACCCGGCCTCCCCCTGCTGGACTCCATCCGCTTCGACCTGCGCGGCCTCGTCCCCGCCATCGCCCAGCAGCACGACACGGGCGAGGTGCTGATGCTCGCCTGGATGAACCGCGCCGCCGTCGAGGAGACGCTGGCGACCGGGCGGGCCTGCTACTACTCCCGCTCGCGCAACGCGCTCTGGCGGAAGGGCGAGACCTCCGGCCAGGTGCAGAGGCTGGTCGACATCCGCCTTGATTGCGACGGCGATGCGCTGCTGCTGCTGGTCGACCAGACCGGCGTCGCCTGCCATACCGGGCGGCGGAACTGCTTCTACCTCGCCCCGCGCGACGGCGTGCTGGCGGCGCTGACGCAACCCGAGGTCTCGCCCGAGGCGCTGTACGGGGCATGAGCGCGTCCGATGGGCAGCGCGCCAGCGAGGCCGTGAGCCGGCCGCGTCAACAACCGATCCCTGTCACCCTGCTGACCGGCTTCCTCGGCGCCGGCAAGACAACCCTGCTCAACCGCCTGCTCGGCGACCCGGCGCTGGCCGAGACCGCCGTGCTGGTCAACGAGTTCGGCGAGATCGGCCTCGACCACCTGCTGGTCGAGCGGCTTGACGGCGATGCCGTGCTGCTCAATGCCGGCTGCCTCTGCTGCACGGTGCGCGGCGACCTGGTGCGGGCGCTGCGCGACCTCGCCGCCCGCGTCGATGCCGGGCAGGCGGTGCGGCGGGTGGTGGTCGAGACCACCGGCCTCGCCGACCCGGCGCCGATCCTGCAGACGCTGATGGCGGAGCCGCTGCTGCTCGCCCGCTTTCGGCTCGACGGCGTCGTCACCCTCGTCGATGCGGTGGCCGGCATGGCAACGCTCGATGCGCAGATGGAGGCGGTGAAGCAGGCCGCCGTGGCCGACCGCCTGGTTCTCAGCAAGACCGACCTCGCCGCGCCGGAGGCAATGGCGGCGCTGGAGGCGCGGCTACGCGCGCTCAACCCCGGCGCGCCGCTGCTGCGGGCCGATGCGCCGGCCGCCGCGCTGCTCGACTGCGGCCTCTACGACGCGGCGGGCAAGCACCCGGATGTGCGGCGCTGGCTGGATGCCGAGGCCTTCGCCGGCCATCACCACCACGATGTCAGCCGGCATGATGCGCGCATCCACAGCTTCTGCCTCACCTTCGACGAGCCATTGCCCTGGGAGGGGCTCGCCACCTGGCTCGAGGTGCTGACCATGACGCGGGGCGAGAGCGTGCTGCGCATCAAGGGCATCCTGAACCTCGAGGGCGAGGCGCGGCCGGTCGCCATCCATGGCGTGCAGAGCCTGTTTCACCCGCCGGTGATGCTGGAGCGCTGGCCGGAGGGCGATGACCGGCGATCGCGCCTCGTCTTCATCCTGCGCGACCTCGACCGCGCGGTGGTGGAGAACGGCCTCCGCGCCTTCGCCGAGAGCGCCCGGCAGCAGCGCGAGATCACCGGATGAGCGCGGCGAGGCTCGAGACCCTGGCGGGCGAGGCGCGGCAGGCGGCGCTGCCGGCGCTGGCGCGGCTGCGCCGGACGGTCTTCGCCGAATGGCCCTATCTCTATGACGGCGATGCGGCGCAGGAGAAGGAGTATCTGGAGACGCTCCTCGCCGGGCGGGATGCCGCGGTCATCGTCGCCTGGGACGGGGCGGAGCCGGTCGGCATGGCCACCTGCCAGCCCATGGCCGAGGCTCATGCACCGGTGCAGGCGGCCTTCCGCCGGCGGGGCCTGGATCCGGCGCGCTTCTGCTATTTCGGCGAGAGCGTGCTGTTGCCCTCCTGGCGCGGCCAGGGGATCGGCGTCGGCTTCTTCGAGCGGCGCGAGGCGGAGGCGCGGCGGCTCGGGCTGCAGGCAGCGGCCTTCTGCGCCGTCGTCCGCAATGCCAACGACCCGCGGCGGCCGCGGGACTACATCCCGCTCGACGGCTTCTGGCGCCGGCGGGGCTATGCGCCGCGGCCGGACCTCTCCTGCGTCTTCCATTGGCGGGAGCATGGCGACCCGGCGGAGACGCCCCATGCGCTCGGCTTCTGGATGAAGGATCCGCTGTGACGGCGCTCCGGCTCGGTGCCTTCGCCTGGCCCGTGGGGCGGCCGGCGGGAATCGATGGCTATGCCGCGCGGCTCGACCGCTTCGTCGCCGAGGCGGCGGGGCAGGCCGACCTGCTGCTGATGCCCGAATATGCGCCCATGGAGATCGTCGGCGGGCTCGCGGATGCCGGCGCGGAGCTGCGCGCCATGGTCGCGATCGCGCCGGCGGTGGTCGAGGCGATGCGCGGCGTCGCCCGGCGGCATGGCGTCTGGCTGGTGCCGGGAAGCCTGCCGATGGAGGTCGGCGGGCGCGTGGTGAACCGGGCGCCGCTCATCGCGCCGGACGGACGCCTCGCCTTTCAGGACAAGCGGATGATGACGCGGTTCGAGGCGGAGAGCTGGGGCGTCTCGGCCGGCGCCGGCCCGGCCGTGTTCGGCACGCCCTGGGGCAGGATCGGCCTCTCCATCTGCTACGACGCCGAATTCCCCAAGCATGTGCGGGCGCAGGTGGAGGCGGGGGCCTGGCTGGTGCTGGTGCCGGCCTGCACCGACAGCATCCATGGCTTCAACCGGGTGCGCTTCTCCGCCCAGGCCCGGGCGCTGGAGAACCAGTGCTTCGTCGCCGTCGCGCCGACCGTCGGGCTCGCGCCCTGGTCGGCGGCGCTCGATGCGAATCACGGGGCGGCCTCGGTGCATGGGCCAGTGGATCGCGGCTTCCCGGAGGATGGCGTGCTCGCGGCAGGCGGGATGGATGCGCCGGGCTGGGTGTTCTGCACCCTCGACCCCGACGCGATCGAGCGGGTGCGGCTTGAGGGGGCGGTGCTGAACCACAGGGACTGGCCGCGGGGGCCGGTCGAGGCCCCTGCCCCGGCCGTCTTCGCATGAGGCGCCGCCGATTCACGCCTTCGGGCAAGCCCTTCGGCGATCGGGGGCGGGCATGACCCTCATCTACATGGCGGCCGGCGAGGCCTCGGGCGACATCCTCGGCGCGCGGCTGATCGCGGCCCTCAGGCGGCGGCGGCCCGACCTCGAATTCGCCGGCATCGGCGGCGAGCGCATGGCGGAGGCCGGGGTCCGGAGCCTCTTCCCCATGCGCGAGCTCTCGCTCATGGGGCTGCTCGAGGTGCTGCCCAATCTCCGCCGCCTCGCCCGGCGGATGGCGGAGGCGGAGGCGGATGTCCTGACCCGGCGCCCGGCCCTCTTCCTCTCCATCGACGCGCCAAGCTTCACCCTCCGCCTCGGCAGCCGGGTGAGGGCGCAGGGCGTGCCCGTGGTGCATTACGTGGCGCCGCAGGTCTGGGCCTGGCGGCCGGGCCGGGTGCGGCGGATCGCCGAGACGGTGGACCGGATCCTTGCCCTCCTTCCCTTCGAGCCGCCCTTCTTCGAGGCGGCGGGCATCCCGGTCAGCTTCGTCGGGCATCCGGTGCTGGAAAGCGGGGCGGATGCGGGCGATGCGGCGAGCTTCCGGGCGGCACACGGCATCGCCCCGGAGGAGCGGGTGGTGGTGGTGATGCCGGGCAGCCGGCGCTCCGAGGTGCGGCGGCTGATCGGCACCTTCGGCGAGGCGCTGCGGCTGGCGGGCCAGGCGGTGCCGGGGCTGCGGCCGGTGGTCGCGCTGGCCGGGCCAGTCGAGGAGGCGGTGCGCGAGGGCTGCGCGGCATGGCCGGTGCGGCCGGTGCTGGTGCGGGAGGCGGCGGACAAGTACGACGCCTTTGCCGCGGCTGCCGCAGGGCTGATCAAGTCCGGCACCTCCAGCCTCGAAGTGGCGGTCGCCGGGGTGCCGCATGTGGTCGGCTACCGGGTCAACCCGCTGACCGCAGCCATCGTCCGGCGGCTGATCCAGGTGCCGCATGTATCGCTGGTGAACCTGCTCGCGGAGCGGGAGGTGGTACCGGAGTTCCTCCAGGAACGCTGCACCCCGGCCCTGCTGGCCGAAGGCTTGGTGCGGCTGCTGCGGGAGGCGGAGCCTGCGGCGGCGCAGCGGGCGGGCTTCGCCGAGGCGCTCGGTCGGCTGCGCCCGGCGGAGGGGATGCCAAGCGAGGCGGCTGCCGTGGCAGTGCTGGGGATGCTCGGGGCGTATCGGAACGGCACGGGAGAATCCGGCAATGGCGGCGGCGCGGCGGGCGCGGGCGGCTGACCTCGCCGGGCTGCTCGGCCTCTACCACGCCTCGGAGGTGAGCGCGGCGGCGGAGGGCGCGCGAGCGGAGGCGATCTGGCGGGAGACGCTCGGCTGGCCGGGGCTCGCCCTCTTCGTCTCGGAGGCGGAGGGGCAGGTCGTCGCCAGCGCCATGCTGGTCACCGCGCCGAACCTGCTGCGTGGGGGTCGGCGGCATGGCTTCCTCGAGAATGTCGTCACCCATCCCGCCTGGCGCGGGCGGGGGCATGGCCGGGCGGTGGTGCAGGCGGCCTTGGCGGAAGCCTGGGCCCAGGAATGTCATCATGTGCTGATGCAGAGCGGCCGGGCGGATCCGGCCGTCCATCGCTTCTACGAGGGCTGCGGATTCCTTCCCGGTCTGCGCACCGCCTATGTGGCGCGGCGGCCGGACCGCGCGGCGGGTTAGCGACCGGCGATGGCCGCCTCGACGCGGAGGGCGGCATCGAGCGCCGCGAGGCCGGCCTCGCCGCTCGCCTCGACCGGGGTGCCCGAGCCGATGCTGGCGAGGAAGGCGGCCTGCTCCGCCTCCAGGCTGTCATGCTCGGTCCAGGTGGCGCGGGTGACGCCCCAGCCGGGCATGGTCTCGACCGGCTCCGCGCCGCCGGGATGCAGGCGCTCGAGGCTGCGGGCGAGGAAGTCGATGCGGGTCTCGCCCTGCGCGCCCAGGATGCGCAGGCGCCGCTCCATCCCGACGCTGACGCGGCTGGCGGTGACGGTGGCGCGCGCGCCGCTCTCGAAGCGCAGATGGGCGACGGCGAAGTCCGGATGCTCCGACATGATGCGGCGGCCGGTCGCCCGCACCTCGGCGGGGGGCGAGGCGGCGAGGCTCAGCACCAGGTCGAGGTCGTGGATCATCAGGTCGAGCACCACCGAGACATCGAGGCTGCGCGGGCGGAAGGGGGCGACGCGGGTCGCCTCGAAGCTCATCGCCCCCGCCTCGGCGCCGCTGGCGCGGAGCGTCCGGATGGCGGCCGAGTAGCGCTCGATATGCCCGGCCTGCAGTACGAGGCCGGCGGCGCGGGCGGCGGCGACGATCTCCCTCCCCTGCTCCAGCGTCGCGGCGAGCGGCTTCTCGACGAAGACGTGCCGGCCGGCCGCGATCGCCCGCATCGCCAGCGCATGGTGGTGCGCGGTGGGCACGGCGATGACGACGGCGTCGCAGGCGGCCAGCAGCGCATCCGGGGCGAGGGCCGGGGCGCCGGTCTCGGCCGCGATCTGCGCGGCGCGGCCGGGATCGGCATCGTAGAGGCCGGCGAGCAGGCCGCGCGCGGCGAGCTTCAGCGCGTGGAAGCGGCCGAAATGGCCGGTGCCGAGGACGCCGATGCGGAGGGGCATGGTGCAGTCACCCTTCGGGTGTGGAGCGGGGCTTGTAGCAGCCCACGCCCTGCCGGTCAGCGGGAGGCGATCATCTCGCGGATGCGGCTGGCGAGCGTCTCCATGGCGAAGGGCTTGGTCAGCACATGCATCCCCGGCTCGAGATGGCCATGGCCGATGGCGGCATTCTCCGCATAGCCGGTGATGAAGAGCACCTTGAGGTCGCCGCGCAGGGCCCGGCCGGCATCGGCAAGCTGCCGGCCGTTCATCCCGCCCGGCAGGCCGACATCGGTGACCAGCAGGTCGATGCGGGCAGCGGAGCGGAGGACGCGAAGGCCGGCCGCCCCATCCTCGGCCTCGATGGCGGTGTAGCCGAGCTCGCTCAGCACATCGGCGACGAGCATGCGCACGGTCGGCTCGTCATCGACGATGAGGACGGTCTCGCCATGCTCGGCGCGCGGCGGCTCGCCCGTGGTGGCAGCCGCTTCGGCCTCATCGGAGGGCCCGATATGGCGGGGAAGGTAGAGGGAGACGAGCGTCCCCTGCCCCAGCTCCGAATAGATCCGGACCTGCCCGCCCGATTGCCGGGCGAAGCCGTAGATCATGGAGAGGCCGAGCCCGGTGCCCTGGCCGAGCGGCTTCGTCGTGAAGAAGGGATCGAAGGCCTTGGCGATGACGTCGGGCGGCATGCCCGTGCCGGTATCACTGACGCTGACCGCCACGTACTGGCCGGCCGACAGGTCGCGGGTGGCCGCCGCGCGCTCGTCGAGCCAGCGGTTGGCGGTCTCGATGGTGATGCGGCCGCCATCGGGCATGGCGTCGCGGGCATTGATGCAGAGGTTGAGCACGGCGTTCTCGAGCTGGCTCTGGTCGACCATGATGGTCCAGAGGCCGCCGGCGCCGACCACCTCCACCGCGATGGCGGGGCCGACGGTGCGGCGGACCAGCTCCTCGAGGCCGGCGATCAGGCGGTTGGCATCGGTCGGCTTCGGCTCCAGCGTCTGCCGGCGGGAGAAGGCCAGCAGCCGGTGGGTCAAGGCCGCGGCGCGGTCGGTGGCGCCGCGGGCGGCGGTCAGGTAGCGCGGCACGTCCTGCAGCCGGCCCTGGGCGATGCGGGTCTTCATCAGCTCCAGGCTCCCGGCGATGCCGGCGAGCAGGTTGTTGAAGTCATGCGCCAGGCCGCCGGTGAGCTGGCCCACCGCCTCCATCTTCTGCGACTGGCGCAGCGCGGCCTCGGCCTCCATCAGCGCCGCGGTGCGGGCATTCACCTGGGTTTCGAGCGATTCGGCGAGCCCCTTCAGGTCCTGCTCGGCCTGGCGCCGGGCGACGGCGAGGCGGGTGCGCAGCGCCACCTCCCGGACGAAGGCCAGCTCCTCCGGCTGCCAGCGCCGCGGCGTGGCATTGGTGAGGTAGAGCAGCGCGACCAGCCCGTCCCGCTCGGTGACGGGGATGTTGATGATGGCCGTCGCCTGCCTGGCGCGCAGCGCCTCCGCCTTGCCCGCGGTGCGCGGATCCTCCGCGGCATCGGCGAACACCACGATCTCGCCGCGCTTCAGCGCCTCGATATAGGAGCCGTAGTCGCGGAAATGCATCACCCCGGCGAAGCTCTCGATGCCGGGCGCGGTCCAGTCGCGCTCGATGGCGATGGTCTCGGCCGCCGTGTCGATCAGCCCGTAGCCGGCGCGGCTGACGCCGAGCGTGCGGCCGAGGATCTCGGCGGCGGCGAAGGCCAGCTCACCCGGGAGGTCGAGGCTGCGGAAGCGGTCGTCGAGTTCGAGCAGGGCCCGGTCCTGCGCCTCCTCCCGCTTGCGGGCGGTGATGTCGCGCGAGGTGCCGGCCATGCGAAGCGGCCGGCCCTCGGCATCGCGGAGGAAGCGGGCGCGCAGCTCGATCCAGCCAGGGCGGCCATCCGCCCGGCCGACCCGGCATTCGAGGCTGAACTCCTGGCCGGTGCCGAGCCCCTCCGCGATGGCGGCTTCGAGGCGCGGGCGGTCGGCGGCGTGGATGGCGGCGCGCAACGCCTCATAGGTGAAGGCGATGTCGGGGCCGAGGCCGAAATCGGCCCGGCAGATCGGCGAGGCGGCGAGCGCGCCGGTCCGGAGGTCGAGCTCCCAGATGCCGAGGCGGCCGGCTTCGGTGGCGAAGCGGAGGCGGGCCTCGCTTTCCTCGAGGGAGCGGAGGCGCTCGTTCAGCTCGGCCAGGAGCGCGGCATTGTGGCTCTCGAGGCCGGCCAGGCGCTCGCGCTCCGGCGTGACGTCGAGCTGGCTGGCGAAGAAATAGGCAAGCTCCCCGGCGGCGTCGCGCACCGGGGCGATCAGCAGGCGGTTCCAGAAGGTGGTGCCGTCCTTCCGATGGTTGCGGATGTCGATCTCGATCGGCTCGCGGGCCTCGATTGCGTCATGGATGCGGCGGATGGTGGCCCGGTCACTCTCCGGCCCCTGGAGGAAGCGGCAGTTGCGGCCGAGGATCTCCTCCCGCCGGTAGCCGGTGAGGCGGATGAAGGCGTCATTGGCGAAGACGACCGGATTATCGGGCAGGCGCGGGTTGGTGACGATCATCGGCATGCGCGTGGCGCGCACCGCGGAGACGAAGGGGTCCGTGCTCTTGTCGAGGCCGAGCAACTCTGCGCCGATGCGCGCCTCCTCGGCCGCCAGCTCGATGGGGGTGCTGCCTCGGGTCTCGGACATGGCTCGGGCGTGGGCCTCTCTCAGGGTCAATGGTTCAGGGCGGTGGCGGTAGGCGTGGTCAGGGGCGGGTGCAACCCCGGCGTGGGGATGGTTGGGTGAAGCCGGACCTGGTCATGGCGCCTTCCGCATCGGATCGGGGAGCGTATGTTCCGCTCCTGGATGTCCGTCGGAACACCCATGGAAGGTCAGGGTTGCATCGACGGCCGGGCATCGTCACATTCCGGCCCGAACCCCCGGCCGGGACGGCGCCCGGCGCCGGGGTTCCCGCAATTCCGATGAGTAGCACCCGATCATGATGTTCTTCGCCCGCTGGAAGACCCTGTCCATCCTGGCGGTCTGCCTGCTCGGAGTGCTGCTCTGCACCCCGAACCTCTTCCCCAAGGCCTCGCTGCCCTCCTGGGCGCGGCAATTCTCGCTCGGTCTCGACCTGCGCGGCGGCTCCTACCTGCTGCTCGAGGTCGACATGGATGCGGTGGTGAAGGAGCGGCTGGAGAGCCTGGCGGACGCCACGCGCGGCCGGCTGCGGGCGGCCAATATCGGATATGTCAATCTGGCGGCCGAGCCGGCGCAGCAGCGCGTCAGCCTCCGGGTGCGGGACACCAGCCAGGTGCAGGCGGCGATGGCCGTGCTGCGCGAGCAGGCGAACCAGATCCCGACCAGCCTCGGCGCCACGGTGCCGGACATCGAGGTAGCCTCCACGCCGGAAGGCCTGGTGACGGCAAGCTTGAGCGAGGCGGGGCTCAGGGCCAAGGCGACGGGGGCGGTCGAGCAGTCGATCGAGATCGTCCGGCGGCGGATCGACGAGACGGGCGTGTCCGAGGCGCTGATCGCCCGCCAGGGGCAGGCCCGCATCCTAGTGCAATTGCCGGGCGTCGAGGACCCGAACCGGATCAAGCAACTGCTCGGCCAGACGGCGCGGATGACCTTCCATCTGCTGGACGAGGCGGCCAACCCGGCCTCGGCGACGCCGCCGCCCGGGGTCCAGTTCCTCGATGGCGAGGCACGGCCGGGGCAGCCGGCGCAACGCTATGCCGTGCGGCGGCGGGTGGAGGTGGACGGCGCCAACCTCACCGATGCGCGGGCCGGGCAGGACAACCGGACGGGCGAGTGGGTGGTCAACTTCACCTTCGATTCCACCGGGACGCGGCGCTTCGCCGATGTGACACGGGCGAATGTGGGCCGGCCCTTTGCCATCGTGCTCGACAACAAGGTGATCACGGCGCCGAACATCCGCGAGCCGATCACCGGCGGGCGCGGGCAGATCAGCGGCAATTTCAACGCGGCGGGCGCCAATGAGCTGGCGGTGCTGCTGCGGGCGGGCGCCCTGCCGGCGCCGCTGACCGTGGTGGAGGAGCGGACGGTCGGGCCCGAGCTCGGGGCGGATGCGATCCGCGCCGGCGTGCTGGCGCTGGCCGCCGGCGCGCTCTTCGTCTTCCTCTACATGGGCCTCGCCTATGGGCTGTTCGGCTGGTTCGCCAACCTGGCGCTGCTGGTGAACATCGTCCTCCTGCTCGCCGCGCTTTCGGTGATGGAGGCGACGCTGACGCTGCCCGGCATCGCCGGCATCGTGCTGACGCTCGGGACGGCACTGGATGCGAACATCCTGATCAACGAGCGCATCCGCGAGGAGTTCAAGAACGGGCGGCCGCCGCTCTCGGCGCTGGAGGCGGGGTTCACCAAGGCCTCCGGCACGATCATGGACAGCAACCTGACGAATCTCATCGCCATGGCCTGCCTCTATGGCTTCGGCAGCGGGCCGGTGAAGGGCTTCGCGGTGACGGTCGCCATCGGCACCATCGTGCAGATGTGGACGGCGACGACGCTGGTGCGGCTGATGGTCTCCACCTGGTATCGCTGGACCCGGCCCAAGACCCTGCCGGTGCTGGAGGACGGGCGTGGCCTCCGGGGCCGGCTGGCGCGGCCGCTCTTCCGCATCATCCCCGACGTGACGCGCATCCCCTTCATGAAGGGCGCGCGCGTGGGCCTCCTCGTCTCAGCCATCCTCTCCACCGCCTCGCTGGTGGGTGCCTTCTACCCGGGGCTCGAGAAGGGGATCGACTTCAAGGGCGGCATCGTCATGGAGGTTCGGACGCCGGGTCCGGCCGACCTCGCGGCGCTCAGGGCGAAGGTCTCCGGCCTCGACCTCGGCGATGTCGGGCTTCAGCAGTTCGGCGATGCCGAGACGGTGCTGCTGCGGCTCCCCGTGCAGGCCGACGAGGGCGGCACGCAGGCGGCCGTCAACAAGGTGCGCGAGAGTGTCGAGCAGGTGGCGCCGGGGTCGCGGATCCTGCGCGTCGAGGCGGTGGGCAACCGGGTCTCGGACGAGCTCTTCCTCGGCGGGATGATCGCATTGGGAATCAGCCTGCTGGCGATGCTGATCTACATCTGGTTCCGCTTCGAATGGCAGTTCGCCATCGCGGCCATCGTCACGCTGATCCTCGACACGACGAAGACCGTCGGGTTCATGGTGTTGTTCGGCGTGGAGTTCAACCTGACGACGGTGGCGGCGATCCTCACCGTGATCGGCTTCTCGGCGAACGACAAGGTCGTGGTGTTCGACCGGATGCGGGAGAACCTGCGCAAGTACAAGCAGATGCCGCTCAGGCAGCTCGTCGACCAGTCGATCAACGAGACGCTGAACCGCTCGCTCGGCACCTCGGTGACGCTGCTGCTCTCGGCGATGCCGTTGGCCTTGTTCGGCGGCGACACGCTGGCGGGCTTCGCCTGGGTGATGCTGTTCGGCATCCTGGTCAGCGCCTCCTCCTCGGTCTTCATCGCTGCACCGATCGTGCTCTACACCGGCAAGGACCGCCTGCGGCGCGGCACGGATGCCCCGGCGGTTTCGCCGAAGCAGGCTCCTGCGGGCGTCTGATCGACGGTTTCCGAGAGCCCTTCGGCCTCGGAACCTTGGCAGCGAGCGTTCCAGGGGGCGAGGCGCCTCTCCCTGGCGCTCGCGCTGCCCATGCCCTATCGCTGAAACATTGAAAAAATGCGACTCTCTCAATAATGGGTGAATTTTCTCGAATTCAGTCGTAGCTTGAGGGCTTCACCCCCTTTATTGTCCCGCTCAATCAGCCGGGAAGATGTCGAGGCGATGATACGGGCCGCCGGGCCAGCGAAATCATGGCTGGCCGCCCACCCAGGGGTTGTATCCTTCGCCGGCCTGCACGGCGAGGCGGCGGATCTGGCTGCCGGCCTCCGCAATGGCGAGGTCTCCGTCCACTACCAGCCGGTGGTCCGCATCGCCGACCGGCGCCCCGTCATGGTCGAGGCGCTGGCCCGCTGGCACCGGCCACCGACGCTGATCTCGCCGGACCGCTTCGTCCCGCTGGCCGAGAGCTGCGGGCTCGTGCGCGCCCTCTCCATGCTGGTGGCGACACGGGCGGCAGTGGAGCTGGCGCCGCTCTGGCAGCGGCTGCGGTTGAATGTCTCGGTCAACCTGCCGCTCGGGCAGCTGGTGCTGCCGGACCTGCCGGCCTGGCTGCACCGGGCGCTGCGGGCGGGCGGGCTCCAGCCGGGCCAGGTGGCGCTGGAGCTGACCGAGACCACCGTGGTCGAGGACCGTTCCGCGCTGCGGCGGGCCCTGCTTCGGCTGCGCGAGGCCGGGTACCGGGTGCTGCTGGACGACATCATCCTGCATGACGACCGCAGCTGGCTCTTCTCCCTGCCCTTCGGCGCCCTCAAGCTCGACCGGTCGCTGGTGGAACGGCTGCCCGCGGATGCCCATGCCCGGCGCGAGGTACGGCGCCTGGTGCGGCTGGCCGAGGCCTCGGGCAAGCAGGTGATCGCCGAGGGCGTGTCGGACCAGCGGCTCTGGCAGATGGTCCGCGGTCTCGGCATCCATCACGCGCAGGGCTATTTGGTCAGCCGCCCGGTGCCGGCGGAGGGGCTGGCACGGTGGCATGAGCGGTGGCGGGCGAGACCTGCGGCTGGACCGTGATCCGCAGCGCAGCCGCCGGATCGCGGATCGTGCTCCGGCCTGCTGTCCTGCCGCCCGGCTCACACCGGCGGCGATCCAGCCCTAGGCATAGACCCGGCGATAGAGGTCGATGATCTCCGCCTCGGTCGGCACCCGCGGGTTGTTGGCGGGGCTGCCGGAGGCGAGGGCCTGCTTCGCCATCAGCGGCAGCAGCCCCTCCCAGCGGTTGCCGCCGATGCCGTAATCCTTCGGCGTCGGCACGCCGAGCTCCTGGTTCAGCGCGCGCAGCTCCTCGAGCAGCTTCGAGGCCGAGGCCTCGTCGCTGTCCTCCCGCGTGGCGACGCCGATGGCGCGCGCCGCCTCGGCATAGCGCGGCAGGGCGTCGTTCAACCCGAATTCCGTCACCGCCGGCAGCAGCATGGCGTTGGAGAGGCCGTGCGGCACGTGGAAATGCGCGCCGATCGGGCGGCTCATGCCATGGACGAGCGCGACCGAGCTGTTGGAGAAGGCGAGGCCGGCCTGCATGGCGCCGAGCATCATCGCCTCCCGCGCCGCGGCATTCCTCGGCTGGTGATAGGCGGGGCGGAGATGCCGGCCAATCAGCTGCATGGCGGAGAGCGCCATGCTGTCGGCATGCGGGTTGGCGCGCTTCGAGACATAGGCCTCCAGCGCATGGGTCAGGCTGTCGATGCCGGTATCGGCGGTGGTCCGCGGCGGGACGCTGAAGGTGAGCTCGTAGTCGACGATGGCGGCGAGCGGCAGGGCGCCGAGGCCGGCGATCAGCATCTTCTCCTCGGTCTCGGTATCGGTGATGACGGTGAAGCGCGTCGCCTCCGAGCCGGTGCCGGCCGTGGTGGGGATGCAGATGACGGGAACCAGGCCGCGATCGGCCTGGGCAGGGACCTTGAAGTCGCGCATCTTCGCACCTGCCGGGGCGGCGGCGAGGATGGCCATGGCCTTGGCCGTATCCATCGGGCTGCCGCCGCCGAAGCCGATCAGGCAATCGAAATCGCCGCCGCGCAGCATCGCCGCGCCACCCTCGATGACGGTATCGGTCGGGTCCGGTACGGTCTCGCTGAAGACCTGGACGGCGAGGCCTGCGGCACGCAGCGAGGCGAGCAGCGCCCGCTCGACGGTACCGGAGGAGACCATCCAGGGGTCGGTCACGACCAGCGGCCGCGAGAGGCCGAAGAGGCCAAGCACCTCGGCGGCCTGCGCGACGCTGCCGCCGCCGATGCGCATCAGCCGCGGCGAGACGATGGTGGCGGTCATGCTGGGCTCCTCCCCCGGGGATTTGCGGCGGAGGATAGGCGGGGGCCGGTTGCCCCGCTAGACCATGATCCGCGCTCACCACATCGCAGATCGCGGCCCATCCTGTTGCCTCGTCGCGTGATTCGCGCCTCCGCTCGTCTCGAGCGTCGGCGAGCGGGCCCGACAAGACGGCAGGGCCTGCGGCGGCCCCGGCGTCAGTAGCCGATGCCGTTGCCGCCGAGGCCGAAGGTGGTGATGTTCACGCCGCTGATCTCCGCCTGGCGGGTGTTGTTCCAGCCGCTTTCCGCATCGAGCTGGGCAACCTGCTGCGCGAGCAGCGCCGAGGCATTGGAGGCCTGCGGCAACGGCCCCAACTCGCCGAGGCGGGCGACCGAGCGCTCGCCGCCGGGGCGGAAGAGCGGCGCGCGCAGGGCGCGGGCCGCGGCCGCTCGGTCATTGGCGCGGAGCGCCCGGGCGGCGGCGAGCAGGCCGTCGATCACCGGGCGGGGCGGTGCCGCCTCCTGCACGCCGAGCGCGTCGCGCAGTTCCGTCCGGGCGAGCTGCATCTGCCGGCGCACCGCCTCCGGCACCGGGGTGAAGCGCGGGTCGCGCTCCAGCGACTCGGTCGCGTATTCGAGCTGGGCGGCGGCCGTCGCCCCCGCCGCAGGCTGGCCGGATAGGCCCCGGCCGCGGTCGGCGAAGGCCTGGGCCGCCCCCTGGATGGCCGCCCGCGCCGGATCGGAGACGCCGGCGGCGAGGTCCATGGGCGGGGTGGAGGGGCGCTGCTGCATCTCCGCGCATCCGGCGGCGGCGAGCAGCAGCAGCAGGCCGGCCCGGCGCATCACAGCCGGAAGTTCGACTGCGAGTCGCGCTGGCGGATGGCATCCGTCGCCGTGACGGCGGCGGAGTTGGTGAGCGGCAGGCTCGGCAGCGTGGCCAGCCGCGTCAGTGTCGCCTGGCCGCCCTGCGGGAAGACCGGGCTGGCGAGGGTGGCCGCCGGGTCGCCCTGCCGCGAGCTGATCGCCCGGGCGGCGGCGTAGAGGCTGTCGATCACCGGCTGGGCCTGGGCATTCGGGGCGATGCCGAGGGCGGCCCGCCATTCGGCCCGGGCCGCGGCCATCTGGCCGATGATGCTCGGCGAGACGCTGGTGAGGCGCGGGTTGGTCGGCATCTCGACCGCCAGCCACTCCATCTGCGCGACGGCGCGGGCAGCCTGGGCGGGACGGCCGGCAAGCAGGGCCGGGCTCGAAAAGGCGACCGAGGTATTGGCGACGGCGCTGCGCAGCGGATCGCCCGCGCCGATGACGGCATCGGCGGGCAGGCTGGCAGCCTCTGGCGGTGGCGGCAGGGTGCAGGCACCGAAGGCGAGCATGGCGGCAAGCGGCAAAACGGTCCGGATCATCAGCATTCCCCCAAGGATCGGTGGTTCAAAGCTTGGCTCCATCCCCACCGGAGGAGATCTGGTTGTCCTGCTCGACCCGGTAGAGCTCCCGCTCGGCCAGCGCGGTGGCGCTGCGGGTGCGGGGCAGGTCGGGCAGGGTGGCAAGGCGCTGCAGGGTCGTCGCGCCATTCGGGAAGACCGGGCCGGCGAGCGCGGCCCTGGCTGCCGCGGCATCGCCCTGGCGAAGTGCGCGCGAGGCGGCGAAGAGCCCATCGACGACGGCCTGCGGCGGCGCATCGGCGGCGATGCCGAGGGCCTGGCGCAGCTCCGCACGGGCCACCTGGAGACCAAGGCCGACAGTCGGGTTGAAGCCGACCCAGCGTGGGCCGGCCGGAATCTCGGCAGCGAGGTACTCGACCTCGGCCGCGGCGCGGGCGGCGGCGTCGGGCCCCGGCGGGCGGGCGGCGAAGGCATAGGCGCTGCCGATGACCGCGGCGCGCGTCGGGTCGCCGGCGCCGACCACGGCATCGCGCGGCAGGGTGGCATGGGGCTCGGTGGTGCCGCATCCCGCAAGGGCGAGCAGGATGGCGGCCAGGCGTCGTCGCATTCGTGTCACCTCCGGGCCAGACTATGGCCCGGCCGCACCGGGGGGACAAATGGTGGTGGGATGACCGGGCCGCAACCCAAGCTTGGGGTCAGTAGCACCCGGCGAGCCGGGCGCGGGTGCGCAGCAGGGCGAGCACGGTGCGGCAGGTCGGCGCCGGGCGGTCGACCAGCTCGGCGAGCTCGACGATGACGCCGAGCAGCGCGTCGATCTCCATCGGACGGCCGCGCTCCAGGTCCTGCAGCATGGAGGTCTTGTGCGCGCCGACCTCGGCGCCGCCGGCGATGCGCTTGTCGACGTCGATGGCGAAGCGCGTGCCGAGCGCCTCGGCGATCGCCTGCGCCTCCAGCATCATGGCGCGGCAGACGGCGCGCAGCTCGCCCTCGCCGGTGATGATGTCGAGCGTCGCGCCGGTCAGCGCCGAGAGCGGGTTGAAGGCGAGGTTGCCCCAGAGCTTCACCCAGATCTCGTCCCGGATCTTCGGCCGCACCGGCGCCTTGAAGCCGGCCGACACAAGGGCGCCCGAGAGGGCGTTGGCGCGGTCGCTGCGGCTGCCATCCGGCTCGCCGAGGGAGAAGCGGTCGCCATAGGTGTGGTTGATGACGCCCGGCTCCGGCACGTCCGCCGCCGGGTAGATGATGCAGCCGAGGACGCGGGATGGGTGCAGCGCCTCCCAGAGCCGCCCCCCGGGGTCGACGCTGGCGACGCGCCGGTCCTCATAGGGGCCCGCGAGCTTGTAGAAGTACCACCACGGGATGCCGTTGACGGCGGAGACGATCGTCGTCCCAGGCCCGAGCAGCGGCTGCATCTGCTGCGCGACGCCGGGCAGCGAATGGGCCTTGAGGGTGATGAGGACATAGTCCTGCGGTCCGGCCTCCTCGGCGGAGGCGACGCAGCGCGGGCGGGTGACGGTCTCCGCCCCGTCCGAGATCAGCCGCAGGCCGTTCGCCTGCATGGCGGCGAGATGCGGCCCACGGGCGATGACAGTGACCTCCGCCTCGCCGCGGGCGGCGAGCCTTGCCGCCATCAGCCCGCCGATGGCGCCGGCGCCGTAGATGCAGATCTTCATGCGGTGCTCCCTGGGCCCGATGTCAGGCGGTGATCCCAAGCTTCTCGGCAAGGCCGATGCGCATCAGCTTGCCCGTCGCGCCCTTCGGGATCTCGGGGACGAAGACCACCTTGCGCGGCACCTTGAAGTCGGCGAGGTGCTTCGCCGCGAAGTCGCGCAGCTCGCGCTCGCTGCATTCCATCCCCTCGCGGAGGACGATGGCGGCGCCGACCTCCTCCCCCAGCATCGGGTGCGGGATGGAGAAGGTGAGCGCCTGGGCGACGGCCGGATGCTCCGAGAGGATGCCGTCCACCTCGAGCGGGCTGACCTGCTCGCCGCCGCGCTTGATCAGCTCCTTCAGCCGCCCGGTCAGCATCAGGTAGCCGTCCTCGTCGAACATGCCCTGGTCGCCGGTGCGGAACCAGCCATTGGTGAAGGCCTTGGCATTGGCCTCCGGATTGGCCTCGTAGCCGGTGGTGACGTTGGGGCCGCGGATGACGACCTCGCCGATCTCGCCCTGCGGCAGGATGCTGCCGTCATCGGCCATGATGGCAACCTCGGGCCCGGCGGCCAGGCCGACCAGGCCGGGCTTCTGCGGCCGCGGCGGCAGCGGGTTGCTGCACATCTGGTGGCTGGCCTCGGTCATGCCGTAGGCCTCGATGACCGGCGCGTTGAAGGCGGTGGCGAGGTCCCGCATCGCCTGGGCCGGCAGCGAGGCGGAGGAGGAGCGGAGGAAGCGGAGCGGCGCGCGGGCGATGATCTCGCGGTTGCGCTCGGCGCGCTGGAGGATCGCCTGGTGCATGGTCGGCACCGCCGTGTACCAGCTCGGCCGCTCGGCATCGAGCCAGCCGAAGAATTTCAGCGCGTTGAAGCCGGGCGTGCAGATGACCGAGGCGCCGGCCGAGAGAGAGGAGAGCGTCGCCGCGATCAGCCCGTGGATGTGGAAGAGGGGCATGACGTTGAGGCAGGCATCGGCCGGCGTCAGCTCCAGCGTCTGGGCGATGCTGGCGGCCGAGGCGGTGACGTTGGTATGGGTCAGCGGCACGATCTTCGGCCGCGCCGTGGTGCCGGAGGTGTGCAGGACGAGGGCGACGTCATCCGCCCCGGCCGGCCCTGGCCGGGTGGGCGCGGCGGGGGCGCCGCCGGCCAGGGTGAACTCGCCGGCCGCCGCGCCGGGGACGAGCTCCAGCACCGGCACCGAGAGGCGGGCGGCGACGGCCCGGGCGGGCGTCTCCATCCCCTGCTGGACGACCAGGGCCTTCGCCTTCAGGTCGGTCAGGTAGAACTCGAACTCCTCGTCCTTGTAGGCCGGGTTCAGCGGCGCGGTGGTGGCGGCGCCGGCGATGGCGACGAAGGCGGCGGCCATCTCCGGGCCGTTCGGCAGGACGATGGCCACGCGGTCGCCGCGGCCGATGCCGAGCGCATTGAGGCTGCCGACGGTCCGCTCGGCCAGGGCGCGAAGGCCGCCATAGCTCAGCGGCGGGCGCTCCGGGGCGCGGATGGCGGGCCGGTCGGCCGCCCCGGCCGCGAGAAGTTCGGCGAGGGTGCTGATGGCGGGCATGGGGCGTTTCCTCCGGCGACGTCGGCCTTTCTCTGCATCAGAGCCGGGCGCCGGGCAAGTGGGGCCGCCTGGGCACTTTACACGCTTTTCGTTGATTTACCTCAATTTCCGCCGCAACCCGGGGGTCGTCACGCGGTTCCAGGACCGCAACGCTATGCCGGGGAAAGCAGGAATGATGCTCAAGGGTTGCTCTCGCCGATCGCTGCTGATGGGGGCCGGCGCGGCCGCCCTTGCCCCCAGCCTGTCCTCCCCTGCCCTCGCCCAGCGCGGCTGGGAGCCCAACAGGCCCGTGCAGTTCATCGTCCCGGCCGGGACGGGCGGCGGGGCGGACCAGATGGCGCGGGTGATCCAGGGCATCGTCTCCAAGCACAAGCTGATGCGCCAGCCGATGGTGGTCGTGAACAAGGCCGGCGGCGCCGGGGCGGAGGGCTTCCTCGAGGCCAAGGGTGCGCGGGGCAACCCGCACATGATCGTCATTACCCTCTCCAACCTCTTCACCACCCCGCTGGCGACGGGCGTGCCCTTCAACTGGCAGGACCTCACCCCGGTCGCCATGCTGGCGCTCGACGAGTTCGTGCTCTGGGTGAATGCGGAGTCGCCCTGGAAGACCGTCGCCGAATTCGCCGCGGCCGCGAAGCAGGAGCGGCTGAAGCTCGGCGGCACCGGCTCCAAGCAGGAAGACCAGATCATCGGCGTCGCCCTCAGCAAGGCGACCGGCGCGCAATTTACCTACGTGCCCTATCGCGGCGGCGGCGAGGTGGCGGTGCAGCTGGTCGGCAAGCATGTGGACCTCACCGTCAACAACCCGATCGAGGCGGTGACGCATTGGCGCTCCGGCGCGCTGCGCCCGCTCTGCGTGTTCGACAGTCAGCGCCTGGCGAATACGGAGAAGATGACGGACACCATGGCCTGGTCCGACATCCCGACCGCGAAGGAGTCGGGGCTCGACGTGGAGTACCTGATGCTCCGAGGCATCTTCATGCCGGCCGGCGTGCAGCCGGCGCAGCTCGCCTTCTACGAGGGACTGCTCGAGAAGGTGCGCGAGACGCCCGACTGGCGCGAGCTGATGCAGCAGGGCGCCTTCAACACCACGACCATGACGGGCGACACCTTCCGCGAGTGGCTCACCAAGGAGGAAGCCAAGCACAAGACGCTGATGCAGGAAGCGGGGTTCCTCGCGTGAGCGCGGAACGCGGGCTGCGCATGGGCGTGGTGGAGGTCGGCACGGCGCTGGCCTTCGCCCTGGCCGGCGCGGCGGCGATCGGCGATAGCCTCCGCATCGGCACGGGCTGGGGGTCGGACGGACCGAAATCCGGCACCTTTCCCTTCTGGATCGGCCTGATCCTCATCGCGGCGAGCACGGCGACGCTGGTTCAGGCGGTGCGCAGCCGGGCGGAGAGCGGGCTCTTCGCCAGCTGGGCGCAGCTGCGGCTGGTGGCCTCCGTGCTGGTGCCGACGGCGGTCTATGTCGGGGCGATCCCCTTCACCGGCATCTATGTCGCCTCCGCGGCACTGGTCGCCTGGTTCATGCACCGGCTGGGCGGCTTCGGCTGGGCGCGGTCGGCGGCGGCCGGGCTCGCCGTCGCGGTGGCCTGCTTCCTGCTCTTCGAGATCTGGTTCCTCGTCCAGCTCCCCAAGGGGCCGCTCGAGACCTGGCTGGGGTACTGATCCATGGAAGAACTCGGCCTGCTGATGCAGGGCTTCGTCGTCGTGATGGAGCCGCAGAACCTGCTGCTCATGCTCGTCGGCATCGCGCTCGGCGTGTTGATCGGCGTCCTGCCCGGCCTCGGCGGCGCGAACGGCATCGCCATCCTGCTGCCGCTGACCTTCGCCATGCCGCCGGTCTCGGCGATCATCATGCTGTCCTGCATCTACTGGGGCGCCCTGTTCGGCGGGGCCATCACCTCGATCCTGTTCAACATCCCCGGCGAGCCCTGGTCGGTGGCGACGACCTTCGACGGCTACCCGATGGCGCAGCAGGGCAAGGCCGCCGAGGCGCTGACGGCCGCCTTCACCAGCAGCTTCGTCGGCGCCTTCGTCGCCATCGTGATGATCACCTTCATCGCGCCGGTCATCGCGGGCTTCGCGCTGCGCTTCGGGCCGCCGGAGTTCTTCGCGGTGATGTTCCTCTCCTTCGCCAGCTTCGTCGGCATGAGCAAGGGGCCGCCGATGAAGACCGTCTGCGCCATGATGCTCGGCTTCCTGCTGGCCGCCGTCGGCATGGACACCGTCACCGGCCAGCTGCGGATGACCTTCGGCAGCACGGAGATGATCCGCGGCTTCGACTTCCTCGTCGCCGTCATCGGCCTCTTCGGCATCAGCGAGATCCTCTGCTCGATCGAGGACGGGCTGCGCTTCAAGGGCGAGCGCGCACGGATCGACGCCCGCGTGGTGCTGAAGGTCTGGGCCAGCCTGCCGAAGCACTGGTGGCTGGCGCTGCGGTCGTCGCTGATCGGCTGCTGGATGGGCATCACCCCGGCCGGCGCCACGCCCGCAAGCTTCATGTCCTATGGCGTGGCGCGGCGCATGGCGAAGGACGGGGCGAGCTTCGGCAAGGGGCGGATCGAGGGCGTGATCGCGCCGGAGACCGCGGCGCATGCGGCGGGCACCTCCGCCCTGCTGCCGATGCTCACGCTCGGCGTGCCCGGCTCGCCCACCGCGGCGGTGCTGCTCGGCGGGCTGATCATGTGGGGGCTGCAGCCGGGGCCCATGCTCTTCGTCGAGCAGAAGGACTTCGTCTGGGGCCTGATCGCCTCGATGTATCTCGGCAATGTCGTCGGGCTGATCGTGGTGCTGGTGGCGGTGCCGTGGTTCGCGGCGATCCTCCGCGTGCCCTTCTCGATCATCGCGGCGATCATCCTCGTCGTCTGCGCGATCGGGGCCTTCACCGTCAGCAATGCGGAGTTCGACATCACGCTGATGCTGATCTTCGGCGTCATCGGCTACGTGCTGAAGAAGCTCGACTACCCGCTGGCGCCGCTGGTGCTCGCCCTGGTGCTGGGCGACCGGACGGAGGAGGCCTTCCGGCAGTCGCTGCTGATCAGCCAGGGCAGCCTCGGCGTGTTCTTCTCGAACTGGCTGGTGAGCAGCATCATGGCGTTGGGCTTCGCCCTGCTGCTCTGGCCGGTCGTGTCCTGGGTGCTCGAGCGCTTCAACGCCCATCGCAGCCGGACCGGCCCGGCCCTGCCGCGGGGCGCCTGAGCGGGAGGGCCGGACGCACGATGCGTCCGGCCCGGTTTCGCGCCTACTTCAGGGAGGCCCGGTGGCGCCCTGCGAGTTCGACGTAATGCGGCGCCGTCCTGTCGAAGCCGGCGCGCTGCTCGAGGGTGAGGAGGCGCACCGGCTTCGCCGGGTTGCCCATCCAGAGCTCGAGCGCGGCGATGCGCTTGCCGGGGGGCAGGACGGAGCCTGCGGCGAGCACCCCGCCCTCCTCGATCACCGCATCGTCCAGCACGGTCGCACCCATGCCGACGAAGGCACGGTTCATCAGCGTGCAGGCATGGATGATGGCGGCGTGGCCGACCGTCACGTCATCCCCGATGCTGGTCGCCTGCTTCCCCGCATTCACGTGGATGATGGTGCCGTCCTGGATGTTGGAGCCGGCGCCGATGCGGATGAAGTTGGTGTCGCCGCGCAGGACGCAGTGATACCAGATGTTGGATCGGGCCCCGATCGTGACATCGCCGATGACGGCCGCGGTCGGTGCGACCCAGGCCTCCGGGTCGACGACTGGCTGCTTGCCCTCGAAGGGGTAGAGCGGTCCCATCCTCCCCTCCCTATTCGGCTGCGGCTGCCAGGCGGGTCTCGACCGGGATGCCGAGCATCAGCCCGATATTCTGCACCGCGGCACCCGAGGCGCCCTTGCCGAGATTGTCGTAGCGCGCCGTGAGCACGGCCTGGCCGAGCGCCTCGTTGCCATGGACGCGGAGCTCCAGCAGGTTGGTGTTGTTGAGCGCCTGCGGCTCCAGCTTCGCCGTCGCGGGGGCGACCTGAACGTACTCGCTGCCGGCATAGCGGGCCATGAGCAGCGCCTCGATATCGGCGGGCTTCGGGCGGCCCGGCAGGGCGTCGAGGTGGAGCGGGATGCTGTCGATCATGCCCTGCCGGTAGTCGCCGACCGCGGGGATGAAGATCGGGCGGCGGGTGAGGCCGCTGTAGTGCTGCAGCTCGGCCACGTGCTTGTGGGTAAGGCCGAGGCCGTAGAGCTCGAAATCCGGCGCGCGCCGCGCCTCGTACTCGGCGATCATGCTGTTGCCGCCGCCCGAATAGCCGGAGATGGCGTTGACGCAGACCGGATGGTCGGGCGGCATCAGCCCCGCCTCGATCAGCGGCCGGAGCAGCAGGATGCCGCCGGTCGGGTAGCAGCCGGGGTTGGAGACGCGCCGGGCGGCGGCGATCAGCGCCGGCTGTCCGGCCGCAAGCTCCGGCAGGCCATAGGTCCAGTCCGGGTCCACCCGATGGGCCGTGCTGGCATCGAGCACGCGCGGGGCGTCCGCGCCGAGGGATGCGGCGAGTGCCGCGCTCTCGCTGGCGGCCTCATCGGGCAGGCAGAGCACGACAAGGTCGACCTCGGCCATCAGCGCGCGGCGGGCCTCGGGATCCTTTCGGCGAGCCGGGTCGATGGAGCGGACGGAGAGGCCGGGCAGGATCGCCAGCCGCTCGCGGATCTGCAGGCCGGTCGTGCCGGCCTCGCCATCGATGAATACCGTCGGGGTCTTCGCCATCGTCCTGGCTCCCTCAGCCTCGGGGACAGTGCCGCCCAATGCGGCCCAAAAAGCAAGAGGGGCGGATCCTTGCGGACCCGCCCCCCTCCGTATGACAGCCATGTGGCCGGCGCGTGCCGGCGTCCGCTGCCAGCTAGCGCTTGCTGAACTGGAACGAACGTCGTGCCTTCGCCTTGCCGTACTTCTTCCGCTCGACGACGCGCGGGTCGCGGGTCAGGAAGCCGGCCTTCTTCAGGATCGGCCGCAACTCCGGCTCGTAGTTGGTCAGCGCGCGGCTGATGCCGTGGCGCACCGCGCCGGCCTGGCCGGAGAGGCCGCCGCCGACCACGGTCGCGATCACGTCGAACTGCTGGTAGCGGTCGGCGACCAGGAAGGGCTGCGAGAGCAGCATCCGCAGCACCGGCCGGGCGAAATAGGTCACCACGGGCTTGCCGTTGACGGTCATCTCGCCCTTGCCGGGCTTCACCCAGACGCGGGCCACGGCGTCCTTGCGGCGGCCGGTGGCATAGGCGCGGCCGAAGGCGTCGCGCTTCGGCTCGCGCGGGACGGGGGCCTCGCCGGTGATGGCACCGGACTGCACCAGGGTCTTCAGATCGGCGAGCGTGCCGGTCGTCTGCTCGCTCATGCTCAGAGCACCTTGTTCTTGCGGTTCATGGCGCCGACATCGAGCGCCGTCGGCTGCTGGCCGGCATGCGGATGCTCCGGGCCGGCATAGACATGGAGGTTTTCCATCTGGCGGCGGCCGAGCGGTCCGCGGGTGATCATCCGCTCCACGGCCTTCTCGATCACGCGCTCGGGGTACTTGCCCTCGAGGCGCTCGCGCACCGTGCGCTCCTTGATGCCGCCGGGGAAACCGGTGTGCCAGTAGAAGATCTTCTGCTCGGCCTTCTGGCCCGTCACCCGCACCTTCTCGGCATTGATGACGACGACATGGTCGCCGCAATCGACATGCGGGGTGAATTGCGGCTTGTGCTTCCCGCGGAGGCGATTGGCGACGATGGTGGCGAGGCGGCCGAGGACGAGGTCCTGCGCGTCGACCACCACCCAGGCCTTCTTGACCTCGGCCGGCTTCAGCGAGCGCGTCTGGGTCTGGAGTTGCATGGGAATGGGCTTTGTCCGGTCTGAAAGAGGCGCGGTTTATGCGGCGCGTCCCGCCGGAGGTCAAGGGGAAAGCTGGAGTTTTCGGCCACGGTAACCAGATACCGCAGATTCCCGGCCGGCTTGCCAGGGGTGCGGGCGGAGGGCAGGCTCGGCGCAACGAAACGGGAGGAATGGCAATGGCCGGGATCGGGCGGCGAGGGTTGATCGCGGCGGGTGGCGCGCTGGCGGCGCCGGCCCTGGCCCAGGCACCCTGGCCGGCGGGGCAGACCGTCGCCATGGTCATCCCCTATGCGCCGGGCGGCGCCTCGGACGTCGTCGGCCGCCTGGTGACGCAGACCCTGCAGGAGCGCCTCGGCGGCACCTTCGTCATGGACCACAAGCCCGGCGCCTCGACCAGCCTCGCGGCGCGGCTGGTGGCGCGGGCGAAGCCGGACGGGATGACCCTGCTGCTCGGCACCATCGCCACCTTCACCCTGACGCCGCTGGCGCTGCGCAACCCGGGCTATGACCCGCTGGCGGATTTCGTCCATGTCACCCAGGTCTGCGAGACGCTTTCCGTCCTCGTCGCCCATCCGCGCTGGGGCAGCTTCGAGGCGCTGCTGGCCGCTGCCAAGGCGAAGCCCGATGCGCTGTCCTATGCGAGCTGGGGCGTCGGCACGACGGCCCACCTGCCGATGCTCGACCTCCTCGGGCGGGTCGGCGCCTCCATGCTGCATGTCCCCTACAATGGCGCGCCGCCGGCGCTGACCGATACCATCGCCGGGCGGACGGACTGCATGTTCGCCCTCTATGCCGCCTGCAAGGGGCATCTCGAGGAGGGGCGGGTGAAGGGCCTCGCCCAGCCCGTCGCGGCGCGGCCCGCGGCCATTCCCGACGTGCCGACCTTTGCCGAGCTCGGCATCCCCGATTTCATCTACACCGGCTGGTACGGTGTCCAGGCGCCGGCGGCGACGCCGCGCGCCATCACCGAGCGGATCGAGCGGGCGCTGACCGAAGGCCTCGGCGACCCGCGTGCCCAGGCCTTCATGGCGACGCAGGGCATGGCGCCGGCAGCCATGGGCGGGGCGGCCGCCGTTGCGCGCATCGAGCACGAATTGCCATTGCACCGCAGGCTGATGCAGCGTGCGGGCCTCAGCCCGGAGTAGCCTCGTGACCCCCCCTGCGACCAAAGCGCCCCATGGCCTCGCCCGCAACGCCGCCAATTACGGCGACCGGGAATTCGCCTTCTACCTGCGCCGCAGCTTCGCCGCCTCCATGGGCTATTCGCGCAGCATGCTGGAGAAGCCGGTGGTCGGCATCGCCGACACCGCCTCCGACTACAACAACTGCCACCGCAACGTCCCCGAGATGATCGAGGCGGTGAAGCGCGGCGTCCTGGCGGCGGGCTCCCTCCCCCTCGCCTTCCCGACCGTCAGCCTCTGCGAGCCTTCGCTGACGCCGACCTCCATGCACTACCGCAACCTGATGGCGCTCGATACCGAGGCGATGCTCTCCGCCCAGCCGATGGATGCCGCGGTGCTGATCGGCGGCTGCGACAAGACCGTCCCCGCCCAGCTCATGGCGGCCGCCAGCGCCGACATCCCCTGCGTGATGCTCGTCACGGGTCCGATGCTGGCGCAGCGCTTCGAGGGCGAGCGCCTCGCCGCCTGCACCGACTGCCGCCGCTACTGGGCCCGCTACCGCGCCGGCGACGTCTCGGCCGAGCGGATCGGCGAGATCGAGGGCAAGCTCGCCACCAGCGCCGGCACCTGCGGCGTCATGGGCACCGCCTCCACCATGGCCTGCATCGCCGCGGCCCTCGGCTTCATGCCCTTGATGGCGGCCTCGGCGCCCGCCGTCCATGCCGACCGGCTGCGCATGGCGGAGGAGGCGGGGGAGCTCGCCGTCCGCCTCATCACCCATCCGGTGAGGCCCTCGCAGCTCATCACGGAGAAGAGCGTCGAGAATGCGCTCCGCGTGCTGCTCTCGCTCGGCGGCTCGACCAATGCGCTGATTCACCTGACCGCGATCGCCGGGCGCGCCGGGGTGAGGATCGACCTCAAGCGGCTCGACGCGCTCTCCGAGGAGACGCCGGTGCTGGTCGACCTGAAGCCGACCGGCGAGGGCTACATGGAGGACTTCCACGCCGCCGGCGGCATGGTCGCCCTGCTGCGCGAGCTGCGCGACCTCCTCCACCTCGATTGCATCGACCTCACCGGCAGGACGCTCGGCGAGCAGATCGAGGCCGGCACGCCCTATGTCGACCGCACCTATATCCGCGCCCGCAGCCAGCCGGTGAGCCCGGTCGGCGGCCTCGTCTCGCTCTTCGGCAGCCTGGCGCCGGATGGCGCGATCCTGAAGCGGAGCGCCGCCACCCCTGCCCTCTTCGAGACCGAGGCGCGCTGCATCGTCTTCGACGGCCTCGCCGACCTCGCCGACCGGATCGACGACGACGCGCTCGACGTGACGCCGCAGGACATCCTCATCCTGAAGAATGCCGGCCCGCTGACCCCGGCTGGGATGCCCGAGGCCGGCTACCTCCCCATCCCGAAGAAGCTCGCGCGGGCGGGCGTCAAGGACATGGTGCGGATGAGCGACTGCCGGATGTCGGGGACGGCCTTCGGCACGATCGTGCTCCACATCACGCCCGAGGCTGCGGCGGGCGGGCCGCTGGCGCTGGTCGAGACGGGGGACCGGGTGCGCCTTTCGGTCGCCGAGCGCCGGCTCGACCTGCTGGTCGGCGAGGAGGAGCTGGCGCGCCGCCGTGCCGCCTGGGCGCCGCCCGCGCGGCCGAAGCGCGGCTGGGACAAGCTCGTCCACGAGCAGGTGCTGCAGGCGACGGAGGGCGTGGACCTCGCCTTCCTCCGGCCCGAGGGGGTGTGACACCCCCTTGCCAAGCCTGCCGCCCGCTCCGATAGCAGGTGGCACCAACTTCCCCATCGAGGCACGCCCCCATGCCGATCCTGAACCGCATCGCCGATTTCCACGCCGAGATGACGGCCTGGCGGCGCGACTTCCATGCCCATCCTGAAACCGCCTTCGAGGAGGTGCGGACCAGCGGCATCGTCGCGGCGAAGCTGCGCGAGTTCGGCTGCGACGAGGTCGTCACCGGCATCGCCAGGACCGGCGTGGTCGGCGTGATCCATGGCACGAAGGGGGGCCAGGGCGGGCCGGGGCGGGCCGTCGGCCTGCGTGCCGACATGGACGCGCTGCCGATCCAGGAGCAGACCGGCCTCGCGCATGCCTCCACGATCCCGGGGAAGATGCACGCCTGCGGCCATGACGGCCACACGACCATGCTGCTCGGCGCCGCCCGCTACCTCGCCGAGACGCGCAACTTCGCCGGCACCGTCTACGTCATCTTCCAGCCGGCCGAGGAGGCCGGCGGCGGCGGCAACGTCATGGTGCAGGAGGGGCTGTTCGAGCGCTTCCCGATGGAGCGCGTCTTCGGCATGCACAACTGGCCGGGCGCGCCGGAGGGCAGCTTCTGGTGGCGCGAGGGGCCGATCATGGCGGCGACCGCGCAGATCGAGGTCTCCATCACCGGCAAGGGCGCCCATGGCGCCATGCCGCACCAGGGCAACGACCCGGTGGTGGTCGCGGCGCAGATTGTCACCGCGCTGCAATCCATCGTCGCGCGCAATGTCGAGCCGGCGGAATCCGGCGTCATCACCATCGGCCACATCCAGGGCGGCGATACCTGGAACGTCATCCCCGAGCAGGTGACGCTGCGCGGCACCGCCCGCTGGTTCAAGCCGGAGGTGGGCGACCTGCTGGAGCGGCGCTTCCTCGACATCTCGACCGGCATCGCCACCGCCTTCGGGGCGACGGCGAAAGCGGTCTTCGACCGCGGCTACCCGGCGACCGTCAACGAGCCGGAGAGCACGGCGCTGACCGTCGAGGCCGCACGCGCCATCGCCGGCGAGGCGAAGGTGCAGGAGATGCCGAAGCCCACCATGGGCGGCGAGGACTTCGCCTTCATGCTGAATGCCAAGGCCGGCAGCTACATCATGCTCGGCGCCGGGCGGGGACCTGCCGACCCGCAGGTCCACCACCCGAAATACGACTTCAATGATGCCGTCCTGCCGGTCGGCGCCAGCTACTGGGCGCGGCTGGCCGAGCAGCTGCTCGCCAAGGGCTAAGCCTTCGCCGAGGGCCGCGCCGCCATCATCGCATGATGCGCGGTGACGGCCTTGAGCGCCGGGTTGAGCGGCTGGCCCACCCCGGCGCCGAAATCGAGGAAGGCGAAGAGCATGATGTCGGCGAGGCTCAGCCGGTCGCCGCAGATGAAGGTCCGGCCGGCGATCAGCCCGTCGAGCCAGGCCAGCCGCTCCTGCGCCGTCGCCTTCAGGTCATCGGAAGCCTGGGGGATGCAGTGGATGCGGCTCTGGAAGAGCTTCAGCCCCTCCGCGAAGCGGAAGCCATTGGCCATCGGCTCGATGATGTTGAGGTCGATCCGCCGGGTCCACATCCGCGTCTCCGCCCGCTCCCGCGGGTTGGCGCCAATGAGCGAAGGGCCGGGGCTGACCTCGTCGAGGTACTCGCAGATCGCGGTGATCTCGGCAATCACCCTGCCGTCATCGAGCTCAAGGCAGGGCGTCTGCCCGGCGGGGTTCTTCGCCACATAGGGCGGCTGGCGGTTCTCGCCACCTCGCAGATCGATGGTGACTTTCGGCAGTTCGATGCCGCGCTCTGCCATGAAGATCCGCACGACACGCGGATTTGGGCCGACGGAATCATAAAATTTCATACCGCTTCTCCTCCCGAATGACGGAGCCCTGGCATCCAGGCCGGAGTTCGACAATCACCACGCATTCACGCTGCAGCCCTAGGGCTGAGGAAAATGCAGGCAAGCCACGCTCCCGATGCGGAATCCGCCGCCTCGATGATAGCCCCGCGCTCGGCCTGCTGCGCCAGCTGCCGGAGATGGGCGTGCGGGTGGCGCTCGATGATGCCGGCACCGGCTAATCCTCGCCCGGCTACCTGCGCAGCTTCCTGCACGACAGGCTGACGATCGGCCGCAGCGTCGTCCATGACCTCGGCCAGTCGGGGACGGCGGCGCCGATCCTCCGCGCCGTCGCCAGCATGGCCGACACGCCGGGGCTGGCGACCATCCATGCCCGGCGAAGGCGGTGATCGCCGCGCTGACCAGGCCGGTGCCGCTTCGCGCCCTGCCGGAGGCGGGTTAGGCTCGCCTTTCCGCAAGGGAGGACCAAGGCGATGATCCATGAGCTCCGCATCTATCATTGCGTGCCGGGCCGGCTGCCGGCGCTGCTGAAGCGCTTCGAGACCATCACCCTGAAGCTCTGGGAGAAGCACGGCATCCGCCAGGCCGGGTTCTGGACGGTGCTGGTCGGCTCCTCCAACCAGGACCTCTACTACCTGCTGGAATGGGAGAGCCTCGCCGAGCGCGAGCAGAAGTGGAACACCTTCGCCGCCGACCCGGAATGGCTGGCGGCCCGGGCGAAGACCGAGGAGGACGGGCAGATCGTCGCCGCGGTCGAGAACCTGCTGCTGGCGCCGACCGCCTTCTCGGCGGTGAAGTAGCATGGCCGGCCCGCCGACCTTCGCCACGCCGCCGGGCTTCCTCGGCATCGAGCGGCGGGATCCGGGGGCCGGGTACGTGGTAGCGGGGGTGCCGATGGATATCGGCACCACCAACCGCGCCGGCACGCGGGACGGGCCGGCGGCGATCCGGCGGGCCAGCCGCATGCTGGTGGATGGCGTGCATCCCATGCACTGGGTCGATCCCCGCGCGCTCGACATCGCCGATATCGGGGAGTTCTCCATCGCTCTCGGCGACATCCCCGGCAGCCTGGCGCTGATCGAGCGGCAGGCGGCGGCCTGCCGGCACCTGGTGGCGCTCGGCGGCGAGCACGGCATCACCCTGCCGCTGCTCCGGGCGCTGGCGCGACGGCTCGGCGGGCCGCTCGGGCTGCTGCATTGCGATGCCCATGTCGATACCTGGGCGGATAATTTCGGCCAGGCCTATGCCCATGGCTCGCCCTTCTACCACGCGATCCGGGAGGGGCTGGTCGATCCGCGGCGGATGATCCAGGTGGGAATCCGCTCCCCGGTCGACCGCGCGACCTGGGACTGGACGGTGGGCGAGGGTGTCACCATCGTCACCGGGCAGGAGGTGCAGGAGCTCGGGCCGGCGGCGCTGGCGGAGCGGGTGCGGGCGGTGCTCGGCGCCAGCCCGGCCTATCTCTCCTTCGACATCGACTGCCTCGACCCGGCCTTCGCACCGGGGACGGGCACGCCGGAGATCGGCGGCCTCGCCTCCTGGCAGGCGCAGGGGCTGATCCGGCGGCTGCGCGGCCTCGACTTCCGCGGGATGGATGTGGTGGAGGTGGCGCCGGCCCACGACGTGTCGGAGATCACGGCGCTGGCGGCGGCAACACTGGCCTGGGAATACCTCGCACTGCAGGCGCTTGACCGGCAAGATTCCTGAAAGTTTTTGCCGACCCGCCCGGCCATGCCGGTGGAACGGGCGAGACCCGGAAAAAAGGCATAGCAATTCGCGCGGGGAGCCACTATTTCTCCTGCCGCGGTTGCTCGAGGGTGGCCGCTGGCGCTATCGCACGTGCCGCGAGCCCCTGCCGCCTGATGGCGGGGCACAGCAACGACGGGACGCGTCCTTTTCGTCCATGCCGGTCCCGCAAGGGGCCGGGGCCGTGAGGGATCTGCCTATGTTGCTCAAACGGATCGCCGCGATGCGAAGTTCGCTGCGCATCGCCTGAAGCCGGGCCAAGCCCCCGTCTCCTCTCGCTTTCCAGGATCGCGCACAATGTCCCTGCTCCGCACCCGTGCGGCGGTCGCGCCGCTGCGCCGCCGCTTCGACGACAGCCTCACCGCCCTGCCCTCGGTCGATGCCCTCGTTGCCGTCGAGCGGCCGGAGGAGCCGATGCACTGCCTGCGCCCGGCGGCGATCGCCGAGGCTGCGGCGGGCTTCGTCGCCGGCTTCCCGGGCGAAGTGCTCTATGCCGTGAAGTGCAACCCGGAGCCCGCCGTCCTGCGCGCGGTCTGGGAGGGCGGCGTGCGCCATTTCGACTGCGCCTCGGCCAATGAGGTGGCGCTCGTGCGGGCGATGTTCCCCGAGGCCGGCATCCACTTCATGCACCCCATCAAGGCGCGCGGGGCGATCCGCGCCGCCTGGGGCGAGCATGGGGTGCGCGACTTCGTCCTCGACAGCGCGGCGGAGCTTCGCAAGATCCTCGCCGAGATCGGCGCCGAAGGGCAGGATTGTGCGGCGGAGGGGCTCGGCCTCTTCATCCGCCTCGCCATGCCGAAAGGCACGGCGATGCTCGACCTCTCCGGCAAGTTCGGCGCGGAGGCGGCGGAGGCGGCGGCGCTGCTGCGCGCGGCGCGGCCGCATGCCGCCCGGCTCGGCCTCTGCTTCCATGTCGGATCGCAGATGATGGACCCGCTCGCCTGGCGGCAGGCCATGGCGCTGGCGGGCGAGGTCATCCGCGAGGCCGGCGTGCGGGTCGAGGTGATCGATGTCGGCGGCGGCTTCCCGGTCGCCTATCCGGGCATCGAGCCGCCCCCGCTCGGCGCCTTCTTCGCCGAGATCGAGGCGAGCTTCGAGGCGCTGGCGCTCCCGGGCGTCACCCTCTGGGCGGAGCCCGGCCGCGCGCTGGTCGCCGGCGGCGGCTCGGTCGTCGTGCAGGTGCAGGGGCGGCGCGGCCGGGACCTCTACCTGAATGACGGCGTCTATGGCGCGCTCTCCGATGCCGGCGTGCCGGGCTTCACCTTCCCGGTGCGGCTGATCCGGCCGGAGGGCCCGGCGCCGGCGGCGCAGGAGGCGGATTTCGTCTTCTTCGGCCCGACCTGCGACAGCGCGGACCGGATGAAGGGCCCCTTCCCGCTGCCCGAGGACGTGCAGGAGGGCGACTGGATCGAGATCGGCCAGCTCGGCGCCTACGGGGCCTGCCTGCGCACCGCCTTCAACGGCTTCGACCGGGCCCGCCTGGTCGAGGTCCGCGACCGGCCGATGCTCGAGGCCGACGCGGAAGTTTCACTGGCCGCCTGAGGCCGCCCCGCGCGTTCTGCTGACCAGGACCGCCCCAACCGGAAGGAGCCACCGATGATCCATGCCCGCTTCACCGGCCGCCTCGTCATGCTCGGCTTCGGCAGCATCGGCCAGGGCGTCCTGCCGCTGATCCTCCGCCATATCGACATCCCGCGCGAGGCCATCACCATCGTCACCGCCGAGGAGCGGGGGCGCGAGGTCGCGGCCGAATACGGCATCCGCTTCGTCCTCGAGGCGGCGACGCGGGATAACTGCCGGGACCTGCTGACGCCACTGCTGCGGCGCGGCGACTTCCTGCTCAACCTCTCGGTCGATGTCTCCTCGGTGGCGCTGATGCGGCTCTGCCAGGAGCTCGACGTGCTCTATCTCGACACCGTCGTGGAGCCCTGGGCCGGCGGCTACACGGACCCGCCGCTGACGCCCTCGCAGCGCTCCAACTACGCGATGCGCGAGGAGGCGGTCGCGCTGCGCGCCATGGCGCAGGGCGGGCCGACCTCGGTGACGGCGCATGGGGCCAATCCGGGCCTCGTCAGCCACTTCGTCAAGCAGGCGCTGCTCGACATCGCTCGCGACACCGGCGCACCGATCGCCACCCCGCCGCCGGCCGCCGACCGGGCCGCCTGGGCCCGCATCGCGCATGACCTCGGCATCAAGGTGATCCACATCGCCGAGCGGGACACGCAGGTCGCCGACCGTCCGAAGAGGCCGGGCGAGTTCGTTAACACCTGGTCGGTCGACGGCTTCGTCGGAGAGGGCTGCCAGCCGGCCGAGCTCGGCTGGGGCTCGCATGAGAAGGCCCTGCCGGCGGACGGCCACCGCCACGGCTTCGGCTGCGACGCGGCGATCTACCTGATGCGGCCGGGCGCCTCCACCCGCGTCCGCACCTGGACGCCGCTCGAGGGGCCCTTCCACGGCTTCCTCATCACCCACAACGAGAGCATCTCGCTCGCCGACTACTACACGCTACGCGATGCGGATGGCGGCGTGGTCTACCGCCCGACCTCGCACTACGCCTACCATCCCTGCGACGACGCGGTGCTCTCGGTGCATGAGCTGGCCGGCAAGAACTGGGAGATGCAGCCGGAGAAGCGGCTGATGACGGACGAGATCGTCCGCGGCATGGACGAGCTTGGCGTGCTGCTGATGGGCCATGCGAAGGGCGCCTACTGGTACGGCTCGCGCCTCACCATCGAGGAGGCGCGCGAGCTCGTTCCGCACAACAACGCCACCTCGCTGCAGGTGACGGTGGCGGTGCTCGCGGGCGTCATCTGGGCGATGGAGAATCCGCGCCGCGGCGTCGTCGAGGCGGACGAGATCGACCATCAGCGGGTGCTGGAGATCTGCCGGCCCTATCTCGGCGAGGTCGTCGGCGCCTATTCCGACTGGACGCCGCTGCAGGACCGCGCGCGCCTCTTCCCGGAAGCGGTGGACCGCGAGGACCCCTGGCAGTTCAGCAACTTCCGCGTCGGCTGATCACGCCGCCAGCGCCTTGAGCCGGGCCGCCAGCGCATCCTGCTGCGCGGCGACCTCGGCGGCATAGCGCAGCGCGAGCCGGCGGGAGGCAAGGCGGAGCTCGCGGCGGAAAGCCTCGCTCCTGCGGTGCTCCCGCATCAGCCCGACCAGCTCCGCGACATCGGCGCAGCGATGGCCCGCATGCTCGGCCGGGAGGCCGGCGAAGGCATCCGCCGTGCCGAGCACGGGGTTGCCGAAGGCCAGCGCCTCCACCGTCTTCACCTTGAGGCCGGTGCCGCCGGCCATCGGGTTCAGCACGCAGTCGACTGCGGCGTAGAATCCGGCGGTATCGGGCAGGTTCGGCATCAGCCGCGGCCGCGAGGCAAGGCGGAGGTCGTGCCGCCGCAGGATGCGCCCGGCGAGCAGCCAGGGCAGCTCCGGCGCCTCCGCCAGCGCCGCGTCGAGGGCGCGAATCGCGGCCAGGTTCCAAGGATTGGCGCTGCCGAGATAGCCGAAGGGCGCCTCCGGCTCCGGCCGGGCCCCGGCGAGGAAGCGGAGCGGCGGCATATGCCCGAGCACCGCGACCTCCGCCCCGCAGCGCCGGCGCAACTCGGCGGCCTCCGCCTCCTGGATGCCGAGGACGAGGTCGGCCCGGTCGAGGCCGCGGCCCTCCTCGGCGATGGTGGTGAAGAACCAGGAGGGATCGAGGCCCTGGGCCCGCGCCACCGCATCCCGCCCGCCGAAGAGGTCATGCGTGTCGAGGATGCGGAGGGCATCGCCCGCCCCCTCCAGCGCGGCGGAGAGCCAGACATAGTTCACCAGCACCGCGTCGTAGCGCCGGGCCCGTTGCAGGGCGGCGAGCCGCGCCGGCAGCTCCGGCGGGCACCAGTCGTCGATGCCCCAGGCGCCGGGCAGGCCCGGCTCGCCGGTGACGGCCGCGGGCACCTCGTCGAAGGCGTGCCAGAAGCCGGCCATGGCGGCGCGCTGGCTCGGCGTGCTGCCCTCCGTGGCGCAATGGAGGAATTCGCAGCGAATGCCCCGCGCCATCAGCGCCGCGCCGAGCCCCTGGATGCGCGCGGCATTGCCCTGATCGGCCGGGTGCGAGGCGATGGGGGACAGGATGAGCAGCCGCGGCGCCGTCATGGCCGCGCCTCCAGCGTGACCAGGCGAAGCCCGGGCGGTGCCCCATCCCGCCAGGCGAGGCCCAGCACGGGCGCATGGCGGGTCGGCGGGTCGATGCCGGCGACGAGGCCGCCCGGGACAGGGCGGGCCGGGATGCGGAGCCCGTCGAGGAAGAGCGCGGCCGGGCCCGGCTCGGCACCGGTGAAGCGCAGGCTGAGGCGCCAGCGCGTCGGCGGGAGGCTCCCGATCAGCAGCCGGACCTGCCGCGCACCGTCGAGCGGCAGCCCTTCGGACCCGCCCGCCACGGCGAGGTCATGTGGCAAGGCGGCCGCCGGGAGCAGCAGGTCCGGCACATGGCCCGGCCGTGGGACGAGCAGCGACAGGCTCGCCTGCCGGCGCGAGAGGCTGCGGCCGCCCGGCTGCCAGCCCGGTCCGGCCAGGGCGGCCGCGGCGGCGCACAGGCGATCGAGGGTGTCGCCGAGCCGGGCCTCGGGCAGGAGCATGTCATGGCGCTCCGGCGCATCGTCGCGGCCCGCGACCAGGATGATGCGCCCGAAACCCTCCGGCAGCGGCGCCTCGCCGGTGCCGCCGGCGACCAGCGTCACGGTCGCACCCGGCACGGGCGCCGCGAGCGACGTCCACGCGAGGCGGTCGCGGGCAGCCTCCCAGGCCGGGTCCGGCTCGGCATCGGCGATCGGGTCGAGACCGAGCAGCCCTCGCCCGTGCTGGCGGAAACGGCCGAACAGCGCCCGCTCCGCCGGATCGAGCGCCGCCGCATCGGCGGTGCCGGCACGGGTGCCGGGCAGCCAGGGCAGCAGGGCGCCGAGCGGCAGGCCGAGATCGCGCGCCGCGAGGCCCGGCATGGCGCGGGCCAGCAGGGCGGCGAGCAGCGGGGCAGCACTCATCCCGGCAGCTGGAGGTCGAGCAGCAGCGCCCCTTCCTCCAGCCGCGCAGCGCGCAGCTCGGCGCCCGACGGCAGCAGGGCGCCTGCCAACCCGCCGGGGGCGAGGCTGAGTTCGGCCAGGCGGTCGGGATCCCCAAGGTCGAGGCGGAGGCGGCAGCGGCCGGAGCGGCCGGCCAGCGCATCGGCAATCAGCCTGGGATCGGCGGCGAGGCGCAGCGGTGGCAATGGCCCGGCCGCGGCTGCAGGACGGTCCGCGGCCGCTTCGATCACGGCGCGGTAGCGGGCGGCGACGGCGGGGAGCGCCATCTCCGTCTCGGCATAGGCGCGGCCAGCGGCGCCGATGGCGCGGGCCCGCTCCGGCGCGGCGGCGAAGCCGGCGAGGGCTTCGGCCAGGGCCCCGGCGCCGCCGGCGAGCGGCAGGTGGAGCACGGCATCGGCGGACAGCTCGGCGAAGGCGCCGGTGCGGGAGACGATGCAGCAGGTGCCGGCGGCGAAGGCCCGGGCGAGCGAGCCGGAGCTCTCGCCGGTCGAGGGAAAGCGGAGATTCACCAGCGCATCCGCCGCGGCGACATGCGCATCGAACTCGTCCGCGGGAAGATGGCCGGTGATCCGGGCGCGGGCACCGAGGCGCCCGGCGAGGCCGGGCGGCACCTCGCCGGCATGGATCCAGCGCAGGGACGGCAGCCCCTCCAGCGCCGCCAGCACCCAGTCGAGGCGCTTGGCGGCGGAGGCGAAGCCGGCGGTGACGACCAGGAACTCCTCCGCGCCGATGCCGAGCCGGGCGCGGGCCGCCGCGCGGCTCGGCAGGGTCGCGGGCAGCAGGAGATGCGGGATGACCTCGACATGCGCCGTCGCCGCCTCGCCATGCGTGAGGCGAAGCCGGTTCCGGGCGAAGCGGGAATGGACGATGACGGCCTGCGAGCGCGCCAGCACCTCCCCCGCCAGGTCGAAGAGCAGGTGGTTGGCCCGGGTGGAGAAGCCCTGCTCGCGCAGGTGCCGCGCATAGGTCGCGGCGAGGCCGGGCGCCGCATGCCGCATCCCGGCGAGGATGGTCGGGCGGTCCTCCCCGGTCGATTCGTGGAGATGCAGCAGGCCGGGATCGTGCAGCGTGGTCACGCCCGGCCGCGCCCGCAACGCCTGCAGGACGAAGCCATGGCCGGGATTGTTGCCGATCTGGCAGAGCCGGCGCCATCCCTCGCGCGGCAGGCGATGCGCCAGCGCCATGTCGACCATGGGGATGCCGGGCGGCGCCTCGGCCAGCCAGTCCTCGCCGGCGGCGGCGCAGTCGTAATGCGCGGCGAGGCCGGGCAGCAGCGCGGCGGCATAGTCGGCGATGCCGTTCCGCGCCGGCGGCAGCGGGCTGACCATCAGGAGGGGCGGGCGGTCCATCACCTTCCATTTGCACGCGAAGCACCGGCTTCGCCAAGGCTCGCGCGCAGCCCGGCCGCGAGCGCCCGCACCGCGGCGGCGAGGGCGGGTGAGCCGGTGCGCGCCAGCAGGACGATCTCCGACGGCGGCAGCGGCGGCAGGCCCAGTTCCGGGCCGCGATCCGGCGCCCCGCCGGCGGCGATGCGGCCCATCGGCGCGATGCCGAGCCCGGCCTCCGCCCCGGCCAGCAAGGCCGCGCAGCTGCCGCCGATGAAGCTCTCCCGCCAGGGCAGGCCAACACGGTCGAGGGCACGGATGGCCGCGCCCCGCACGCCGCAGGCCGGGCCGAGCGTCGCCAGCGGCACCGGCTCGCCCGGGGCGAGGCGCACGCCCTCGGCACCGCGCCAGCCGAGCGGATCATTGCCCAGCACCTCGCCCTCCGCGCCGCCGGCCTCGCGCCGGATCAGCGCGGCATCGCACTCGCCGGCCTCGAACCGGGCGCGAACCTCCTGGGAGAGGCCGGTCCGGAGCGACAGCACGGCGCCCGGCGGCAGCGCGGCCCGCAGGCGCCGGAAGACACGCTCCAGCCCGAGGCCGAGCGCATGGTCGCTGGCGCCGAGGGCCAGGCGGAGCGGCGGCGCGTCCTCCAGCCTGAGGGCGGCGTCATGGGCAGCGAGCAGCGTGCGGGCACGCTCGAGAAAGGCGGCGCCGGCGGCGGTCGGCCGGACGAAGCGCGGCGTCCGCTCCAGCAGGCGATGGCCGAGCCGCATCTCGAGCGCCTTCAGCCGCTGGCTCACCACGGGCTGCACGGTCCCGGCCGCCTCGGCGGCGCGGGTCAGGCTGCCGAACTCGGCGGCGAGGACGAAGAGGCGGACGGAGTCGAGGTCGAGCATGATAAGAATCTACTATGATAAGAACCCGTCTTCATAGCGTTCCAGAAAGGGCTGCGCCGCCGCAGGCTGGCCACCGGGACACCGAACCGAAGGAGCCCGCCATGCCCATGATCAGCCTCCGCTACGTCACCCCCTCCCATCGCCCCGGCCTGCAGGCCGAGCTTGCCGCAATGGCCGCCCGCCTGGCCGCCGAGCATCTCGGCAAGGATCCGGGCGTCACCGCCGTGCTCGCCGAGCCGGCGCGGCCGGAGGACTGGTTCATCGCCGGGCAGCGTCCGGCCGAGGCAGGGCTCGGCGCCGCCTGGCTCGACATCAAGATCACCGCGGGGACCAACACCAAGGCGGAGACCACCCGCTTCGTCGCCGCCGCCTTCGCCGGGATGGCGGCGCTGCTCGGGCCGCTGCACGAGGAGAGCTACGTCCTGGTCCATGCCGTCGACGGCGATTCCTACGGCTATGGCGGCCGCACCCAGAGCGGCCGCTGGGCCGCCGCCAATCCCGGGTGAAGCGCTGGACGCCCCGCGCGGCGGAATGGTAGCGACGGCGCCCGATGGATAATGCAACGCCCCCCCTGCTGGTGGTCGGCGCCGGCCGGGACGGGCTCAGGCTGCGGGCGCTGAAGCCCTTGCGGCCGGACGCGCCGCTCCGCGCCTGGTGCCGCGGGATAGAGGCGGGGCAGCTCGTCCTCGCCGGGCCGGTCGAGCCTGATGCGGTGCTGACCCTGCCGATCGCCCGCCTCCCCTGCGTGCCGCTGCCGGCGATGCTGCGGATCGCGGCGGCGCCGGAGGGGCCGGACCTGGCCGATCCCTGGCCCGTCGCCTCGCCCGCGGAGGCCACGGCGCTGCTCGGCCCTTCGCACCCGCGGATCGAGGACCTGCGCCTCGAATACGGCATGCTGCGAGGGACAGGCATCGAGCGGGTGAACGGCCTGCTGCAGCCGGCGCTGCATGCGGTCATCAACGGCAGCACGGCGCGTGCGGTCCAGGCGGAGCCGCCGGTGCCGCTGGCCGAGGGCGGCTGCGCCTTCCGCTTCGCCCTCGCCCTGGAGCCGGCCGACCTCAATGGCAGCGGCATCGAGGTAGCGCTGCACGTCACTGGCAGCCGCACGGTCCTCGCCCGGTTCGCGCTCGGGCCGAGCCTGCCGGGGACCGATCGGATGGCCGAGCTCGAATCGCGGATGCTCCGGCTGGAGCAGGCGCTCGACGGCGTGCAGCAATCGGTCCAGGCCGGACTCGACCGGCGGCTGGCGATGCAGCAGGAGCGGATCGACGCCTTCATCGACGCAGCGGCGACGCTGCTGCTCGACCGGCTGGCCGGCGAGGAGGCGCCCGCCACGGCGCTGCGCCGGCTGGTCGCGGCGGCCACGCCAGAGCCGGTGGAGGATGCGCCGGTTGCCGCCGTTGCCGCAGGGGAGGCGGTGCTGGCGCCGCGCGACCCGGCCTTCGACCTCGGCTGGAACGGGGCGGAGGAGGATGCCGAGGGACCCTTCCGCTGGATGACGCTGCAGGGCCTGCTGCGCAACCCGGCGCCGCTGCGCCCCGTAGCCGCGGTGGAGCTCGCGGTCGGGCATCTCTATGGCGCGCCGGCGCCGGTGCTGGAGGCGAGCTTCGACGGCACGCCCTGCCTGGTGGAGGTGGAGCGGCGCGGGCCGCACCACTTCACCCTCCGCATCGCGCCGCCCGGTGGGCCGATGCCCTGCCGGCTGCTGCGGCTGCAATCCCGCGCCGGCGGCTCGCCGCTGGAGGATGGCGTCAGCGGCGACGAGCGGCTGCTCTCCATCGCCGTCACCCGCGCCGCCTTCCGCTATGCGGAGGCCGCCGCGCCGCGTTGACCGGGCGCGGCTTTGGGCCGACCCTGACCGCCTGATGCAGGGGAGATGCGTGATGCCGCCGGAGGGCGAGACGCGGGAGAGTCTGGCGGAGGCGACGCCGACCGTCGCCGCGCGGCGGACCGAGCCGGACCTGCCGCGCTCCCTCCGCCGCATCCTCTCCCTCGACGATTTCGAGCGGGCGGCGCGGCGGCACCTGCCGCGGATGCTCTACGGCTTCGTCTCCGGCGCGGCGGAGACCGATTCCTCGCTGCGCGACAACCGGGCGGCCTTCGGCGAGCTCGGCTTCGTCACCCGCGTGCTCGCCGATGTGACGGAGCGGCACACCGGGCGGACGGTCCTCGGCCGGCGCCATGCCGCGCCCTTCGGCATCGCGCCGATGGGGGCCTCGGCGCTCTCGGCCTATCGCGGCGACCTGGTCTTCGCGCGCGCGGCGGCGGCGGCCAACATTCCGATGATCCTGAGCGCCTCCTCGCTCATCCCGCTCGAGGATGTGCGGGCCGAGGGGCCGACCGCCTGGTACCAGGCCTACCTGCCAGGCGAGGCCGGGCGGATCGAGGCGCTGGTCGACCGGGTGCTGGCCGCCGGCTACGACACCTTCGTCCTCACCGCCGACGTGCCGGTCTCGGCCAACCGGGAGAACAATGTCCGCAACGGCTACTCGCTGCCGCTGCGGCCCAACCTGCGGCTGGCCTGGGAGGGGATCAGCCACCCGCGCTGGCTGCTCGGCACCGCGCTGCGGACGCTGAAGAACCATGGCATGCCGCATTTCGAGAACATGGACGCGACGCGCGGGCCGCCGGTGCTCTCCTCGAACCTGATCCGGGCGATCGGGCGGCGGGATGGCCTCGCCTGGGAGCACCTGGCGCTGATCCGGGCGCGCTGGCCGGGGCATCTCCTGGTGAAGGGCATCCTCTCCGCCGAGGATGCGCGGATCGCCCGCGACTACGGCGCGGATGGCGTCATCGTCTCCAACCATGGCGGGCGGCAGCTCGACGGGGCGGTCGCGCCGCTGCGGGTGCTGCCGGAGATCGCGCAGGCGGCCGGCGGGATGGCCGTCATCCTCGATGGCGGCATCCGGCGCGGGACGGACGTGCTGAAGGCGCTCTCCCTCGGGGCCGACTTCACCTTCCTCGGCCGGCCCTTCCTCTACGCGGCGGCGGTGGCGGGCGAGGCCGGGCTGCGACACGCCATCACCCTGCTCTGGGAGGAGATCCACCGCGACATGGCGATGCTCGGCATCACCGATCTCGCGCAGCTCTCGCCCGAATTCCTGCGGCGGCTGGGCTAGCTCTTGCGGCTGGCGGGGCTGGGGGCGGCGCTGGCCGCCACGACCGGCGCGCAGTCGCTGGCGACGCTCGCCGTCTTCACCCTCCCCGTGCTGGCGACCATGGCGGCGCGGGACCTCGGCGCGGAGCCGCATTGGCTCGGCTGGCAGGTGGCCTGCACCTATGCGGCCGCCAGCGCGGCCTCGATGTTCTCGGGCGGGCTGCTGCGCCGGCTCGGCCCGGCGCGCTGCACCCAGCTCGCCCTGGCGGCGGGAGCCTCGGCCTGCCTGCTGATCGTCGGCGCGGGCCTGGCGGGGGCGGTGATCGGCTCCTTTCTCATCGGCCTCGGCTATGGGTTGACCAATCCCTCCGCCTCGCAGGTGCTGGCGCGGCTGACGCCGCCCGCGCGCCGCAACCGCATCTTCGCGGTGAAGCAGACCGGCGTGCCGATCGGCGGCGCGCTGGCCGGGGCGATCCTGCCCGGCCTCGCCGGGGCGATCGGCTGGCGCGGCGCGGTGCTCTCGGTCGGCGCCGTGATGGCGGCGGCGGCGCTCGGCTGCGGCGCCTTCCGCCGGCACTGGGATGGCGAGCGGGAGCCGGGCTCCCCGGTCACGGCGGGGGCGCTCGGCGGCATCGTCGCGTTGCGGACGCGGCCGGGGCTCGGCGCGCTGGCGGTGATATCCGGCTGCTTCTCCGGCTTCCAGCTCGCGCTCGGCTCCACCATCGTCACCATGCTGGTCGAGGAAGGCGGGTGGGCACCGGTCGCCGCCGGCTTCGTCGCCTCGGCGAGCCAGGCGGTCGGGATCGGGGCGCGCATCGCCTGGGGCGCGGTAGCCGACTGGTGGCGCTCGGGGATGAAGACGCTGGCGGCGATCGGCATCTGCACCTGCCTCGGCGGGGCGCTGCTGCCGCTCGCGCTTGGGGCGCCGGGGCCGGCGATCGTCCTGCTGCTCTGCCTGCTCGGCACCTGCGCCGCCGGCTGGACAGGGCTGCTGCTGGCCGAGGCGGCGCGGCTGGCCGCCCCCGGCAAGGCCGGGGATGCCGCGGGCGGCGTGCTCTCCGTCGCCTTCGCCGGCGTCGTGGTCGGGCCGTCGCTGCTCGGCGCGGCGGTCGCGGCGACCGGGTCCTATTCGGTGGCCTTCGGCATGCTCGCCGTCTTCCCCGGCCTCGGCGCCCTCATCGCCGTGCTCAGCCTGGCACGCGGTCGCCGGAAGACAGGGGCGTGAGCTGCCCGTCGAGGGCGAGGGTCATGAACGCGCTGTTCGGGTCCTCCCGGTAGTCGCCGAAGGGCGGGCATTCGCTGAAGCCATGGCGGGCATAGAGGGCGCGGGCCGGGGCGAAATAGGGCCAGGAGCCGGTCTCGAGGCTGAGCCGGGCCATCCCCGCACCGCGCGCCGCGGCGATGATGTGCCGGAGCATGGCGGCGCCGATCCCGCGGCCGCGCGCGGCCTCCGCCGTGTGCATCGACTTCACCTCGCCATGGACTGGGCTGAGCGCCTTGAGCGCGCCGGTGGCGAGCACCGCATCGCCGTCCCAGCCGGACCAGAAGCGGAGGCCGGGCGCCCTCAGCCCGGAGAGGTCCAGGGCATGGGCGCTGCCCTCCCCCGTCTCGGCCCGGGCGCGGGCCAGGTGGGTGTGCAGCAAGGCGATGACCCGCGGGTCATCGAGCCCGCCCTCGGCGATGGTGACGCTCATGCGGAAGCCTCCGCGAGGATCCCGGCGGCGGCCAGCGCGGTGATCTCGGCGGCGCCGAAGCCAGCCTCGGCCAGCACCTCGCCATTGTGCTCGCCGAGACGGGGCGGCTGGCGGGTGAGGCCCGCCCGCTCCCGCGCCGCGCCGAATTCCAGCGGCAGGGCAGGCAGGCCGAACATCGCCCCGCCGCCGAGGGCCGAGATCGCCGTCTGCAGCAGCCCCCCGCCCGCCAGCAGGTGCGGGTCCTCGAACAGGTCCGCCGGCCTGCCGACCGGGGCCCAGGAGATGCCGGCCGCCTCGCAGCGGCGGGCAACCTCCGCCTGGTCGTGGCGGCGGAAGACCTCGGCAAGCGCCGGGATCAGCCAGGACCGCTCCCGCGCCCGCTGGGCGTTGGTGGCGAGGCGCGGGTCGGCGGCCAGTTCCGCCAGGCCGAAGGCCTCGGTGAAGCGCGTCCATTGCTGGTCGCTGGTGACGCCGATGAAGAGCTGCCCGCCCTCCCCCGTCTCGAAGGCGTCGTAGATGCCCCAGGCGCCGCGGCGGGCGGGCATGGGCGGCGGCGACTCGCCGGTGGCGGCGAGCCCGGCCATGTGGCTGCCCATCAGGAAGACGGCGCTCTCGAACAGCGCGCTGCTGACGCGCTGCCCCTCGCCGGTGCGGTCGCGCTCGCGCAGCGCGGCCAGCGCCGCGGTCACGCCGAAGATGGCGCCCAGGATGTCGACGATGGAGGCGCCGGCGCGCAGTGGCCGCCCCGGCGGGCCGGTCATGTAGGCGAGGCCGGACTGGAACTGCACCACCTCGTCGAGCGCCGGGCGATGCTCATAGGGCCCGGCGAGGAAACCCTTCAGCGCGAGATAGACCAGCCGCGGATTGGCGGCCCGCAGCTCCTCCCAGCCGCAGCCGAGGCGTTCCATGGTCCCCGGGCCGTAATTCTCGAGCACCAGGTCGGCCCGCGCCGCCAGCCGGTGCGCCGCCGCCTGGCCCTCCGGCCGCTTCAGGTCGAGGGCGATGCTGCGCTTGTTGCGGTTGAAATTGGCGAAGAAGCCGGCGGCGAAGCCCGGCAGGCGGCGGGTGTGATCGCCGGCCGGCGCGGGCTCCACCTTCACCACATCGGCGCCGAGATCGGCGAGCACCAGCCCGGCGCAGGGCCCCATGATGGTGTGGCTGAACTCGAGCACGCGCAGCCCCGCCAGGGGCGCGACGCTCACGCCACGACCTTCCGCCGGAAGGCGGCGAGGCTGCCGGCGCGCAGCAGCTCGCTCGGCAGCGGGTGGCCGACGATCCGCTCCGCCATCCGCCCGACCTCGATCAGCGCATCGAGGTCGATGCCGGTCTCGATCCCCATCTCCTCGCACAGCAAGGCCAGTTCCTCGGTGCAGATATTGCCCGCGGCGCCCTTCTGGCCGGCGAATGGGCAGCCGCCGAGGCCGCCGACCGTGCTGTCGAATTTCGTCACGCCGAGCCGCAGCCCGGCATGGGCATTGGCTACCGCAAGGCCGCGCGTGTCGTGCAGATGCAGGCCGATGCGCAGCTCCGGCCAGCGCTCCCGCACCGCGCCGACGCCGCGCTCGATGCGGGTCGGCGTCGCCCAGCCCATGGTATCGGCCAGCGAGACATCGGTGATGGCCACGCCCGCCTCCGCGGCGATGGCGAGCCCGTCGGCGACCGTCCGCACCACCTGCTCCGGCGTGATGTCGCCCTGGTAGTTGCAGCCGAAGGCGGCCATGACGCCAATCCGCGTCACCGGCACCCCGGCCTCCTGATGCACCGCCGTCTGCTTCCGCATCGCCTCCAGATTCTCGGCATGCCCGCGGTTGAGGTTCTTGCGCGAGAAGGCGTCCGAGGCGGAGAGCGCGATGGAGCCGGCGATCGCCAGCCGGTCGCGGAAGGCGAGCGCCCGGCGCATCCCGCTCTCGTTGAACCAGAGCGCGGCGTAGTGGATGCCGGGCTTCGGCCGGAAGCCGCCCGCCACGGCCTCCGCATCGGCCCAGCCGGGAACCAGGCGCGGGCTGACGAAGGAGCAGATCTGGATATGCCGCAGCCCGGTCTCCGACAGCGCCTCGATGAGGGCGATCTTCTCGGCCGACGGGATCGGACCGGGCTCGATCTGGAAGCCCTCGCGGGGCCCTTCCTCATGGATGTCCACATGCTGGGGCAGGTCGGCCATGGTCGCAGTTCCTTCGGTATGGCCGAGAGTGGCAGCCGGCCAGCCCGGGCGCCAGCACCCTTGCCGGGGCGCGCGCGGCCCGGCACAAACCGGCCGCCAGGGGAGGACCGAGATGAGCGCGAGGGATGAGGGCCGCCTGCCGAGCCTCAGCATCGAGGGCAGCCGCGCCACGCTGCGCCTCAACCGGCCGGAGGTCATGAACCGGGTCCAGCCGGAGGATATCGAGGAGATCTTCCGGATCCTGGAGCGGGTCGAGGCCGATCCGGCCCTGCGGGTGCTGGTGATCGCCTCCGAGGGCCGGGCCTTCTCGGCCGGCGCCCATCTCGGCGCCATGGCGGAGCAGGCGGAGGGCCGCGCCGCCGGCGACCAGGCCCGGGGCTTCGAGAGCTTCGTCGACCGGGTCGAGATGCTCCGCATCCCGACCATCGCCCGGCTGCATGCGGGCGTCTATGGCGGCAGCACCGACCTGGCGCTCGCCTGCGACTTCCGCGTCGGCACGCCGGCGGTGCGCATGTTCATGCCGGCGGCGCGCATCGGGCTGCATTACTACCAGACCGGGCTCAGGCGCTACGTCTCCCGCCTCGGCTTCAACAACGCCAAGCGGCTCTTCATGCTGGCCGAGGAGCAGGAGGCGGAGGAGCTGCTCCGCATCGGCTACCTCACCGACCTCGTCGCGGCGGAGGCGCTGGATGGGCGGATCGACGCCATCGCCACCCGGCTCGGCGAGCTGGCGCCGCTCGCGGTGCAGGGGGTGAAGCGCGCCATCAACGAGATCGGCCACCAAGCGCTCGACGCGGCGGCGCTCGAGGCGCGCATCGCCGAGGCCAAGGCGAGCGAGGATCTCCGCGAGGGGCTGCGCGCCTTCCAGGAGAAGCGGAAGCCGGTCTTCCAGGGACGGTGAGCCTTCCTCCGGCAAAGGCGATTGGCGCAGGGGCGACGGTCGCCACATCTTGCGCGGGATTGGATCGGGGCTGAGGCGGAATGGACGAGTTCGATTGCGTCGTTGCCGGTGCCGGCGTGGTGGGGCTCGCGGTGGCGCGGGCCCTGGCGCTGGCCGGGCGCGAGGTGCTGGTGCTGGATGCGGCGGAGGGGATCGGCACCGAGACCTCCTCGCGCAATTCCGAGGTGATCCATGCCGGCATCTACTACCCGGCTGGCAGCGTGATGGCGCGCTGCTGCGTCGAGGGCAAGCACATGCTCTACGACTACTGCACGGAGCGCGGCATCCCGCACGCCAGTTGCGGTAAGCTGATCGTGGCGACCGACGAGGCGGAGGCGGAGAAGCTCGCCTCCATCCAGGCCCGCGCCGCGGCCAACGGCGTGCCGGACCTCCGCCGGCTCGAGCGCGCCGAGGCCCTGGCGCTGGAGCCGGCGCTGCACTGCACCGCGGCGCTGCTCTCGCCCTCCACCGGCATCATCGACAGCCATGCCTACATGCTCTCGCTCCAGGGCGATGCGGCGAATGCCGGGGCGATCTTCGTCTTCCACGCCCCCGTCACCGGCGGGCGGCTGACCGACGAGGGCGTCGAGGTCGAGGTCGGCGGGGCGGAGCCGATGGCGCTGCGCTGCCGGAGCTTCGTCAACGCGGCCGGGCTGCATGCGCCGAGGCTGGCGCGCTCGCTGGCCGGCATGCCGAGCCAGCTCATCCCGACCGCCTACTATGCCAAGGGCAATTACTTCACCCTCACCGGCAAGAACCCCTTCTCCCGGCTGATCTACCCGGTGCCGGTGCCGGGCGGGCTCGGCACCCACCTCACCATCGATCTCGGCGGCCAGGCGCGGTTCGGCCCCGATGTCGAATGGGTTGATGAGATCGACTACGAGGTCGACCCCCGCCGGGGCGAGAGCTTCTACGCCGCCATCCGCCGCTACTGGCCGGAGCTGCGGGACGGGGCGCTGGCGCCAGGCTATTCCGGCATCCGCCCGAAGATCGTCCCGCCAGGCGCGCCGGGGCAGGACTTCACCCTGCAGGGGCCGCGGGCGCATGGCGTGCCGGGGCTGCTGAACCTCTTCGGCATCGAGAGCCCGGGACTCACCGCATCCCTCGCCCTTGGGCAACTTTCGGTTGAGTTACTCGCGGAGAGATGACCGCGCCGGTTCACATTGCCGTAAGCTTCGTCTACTAAGGGCCTGTTCTCTGGACTGTCATCCCGCCGCGATGGATCGATCGGCATCCTTCACGCATTGGGCCGCGGCCATGAGGAAGGACCCGACCGTGCACACCGAGTCTGTCGCCGCCGATCCCGAGATGCTCACCTATCTGACGGATGCGGCGGAGCTCGCCCCCGGCCAGGCCGTCCCCCGGGTCGGCGATGCGATCGAGCTGCGGCCGCGCCGCGGCGGGGCCGAGATCGAGGCCTGGTCCGCCGAGGGGCGGCGGCTCGGCCGCCTGCCGCCGGCGGAACGGGCGGCGCTCGACGGGCTGCTGGCCGAAGGCAGCTTGCCGCTGCGGGGGCGCATCACCGCGCTGGTCCCGCGGCCGCACCGCATGGGCTTCGGGCGGATCCATATCAGCGTGATCACCTCCGTCTGATTCGAGCGGCCTTTGCGTCGCCATTTGCCGGCCGCCTCAGGGGAAATCCGGGGCGGCCGGCTTCAATTCGCCCCCTGGATGAGCGGCAGCGGCAGGCGCCCCGCTCCACCGGATCATCGCTCCCGCATTCTTGTGCGATGCCACAATCCGGCCGCATGCACGTCGCAATCCCGCACGACCTGACCCCCATAGTCCGAGCGTCCGGAACGGTCTGACCCGTCAACCGAGCCGGGCAAAGGATTACCGGCGCCATCCCCCTTACCCGGCGCCGGGACCCAGGAGAGCCAGATGTCGTCCATGCTTGGCGTTCAATCCTACCGTGGTCTGACGCATGCGCAGTCCTCCATCGGCCCCTTGGTGGTGCGCCTGCCGCAGCAGGCCGCCCCCGGGCTGCAGGCGGTGGCGAAGCGGGCGCTGGATATCGCCGGTGCCGGTGCGCTGCTGCTGCTGGGTGCCCCGGTCTTCCTCCTCCTCGCCCTGCTGGTGCGGGCGGATGGCGGGCCGGCCTTCTACGCCCATGAGCGTGTGGGCCGCGGCGGCCGGCGCTTCGGCTGCCTCAAGTTCCGCTCCATGGTCATCGACAGCGCCGCCCGGCTCGAGGCACTGCTCGCCGCGGACCCGGCGGCCCGCGCCGAGTGGGAGGCGACGCGGAAGCTCCGCCACGACCCGCGCATCACCTGGATCGGGCGCTTCCTTCGCGCCACCAGCCTCGACGAGCTGCCCCAGCTCCTCAACGTGCTGCGCGGCGACATGAGCCTGGTCGGCCCCCGGCCGGTGGTCGCCGCCGAGCTCGCCGCCCATTACGGCGCGGCCGCCGAGCACTACCTCTCGGTGCGGCCCGGCATCACCGGCCTCTGGCAGGTGAGCGGCCGGTCCGACACCACCTACGCCCAGCGCGTCGCGCTCGACACGCGCTACGCCACCAACCCCTCGCTGCTCGAGGATGTCCGCATCTTGCTCCGCACCCCGGCTGCGGTGCTGCTGCGGCGCGGCGCCTACTAGGCACCTCCCCGCGGCGCCGCTCCGTGGCGTCGCGGCCTCCGTTTCATACCGCTTGACCTGGGGCGGCCGCGCTGGCACGGCGCGGCGCATCTAGCGAGGCCCTCACCGTCATGGCCGATCCGGCAGAGTCCCGCACCCGCGGCCGCACCATGGTCGCGGGTGTGGTCTGGAACGGGCTGGGGCGCGGCGTGCCGCTCCTCCTCGCCCTGGTCCTCACCCCCGTCCTCATCCACCAGCTCGGCCTCGACCGCTGGGGGCTCTTCACCCTGGCGCTGGCGATGGTCGGCGTGTTCGGCGTCTTCGATTTCGGCGTCGGCCAAGCGCTGACGCGGGCCATCTCCGAGCGCATCGGCTCCGGCCGGGGCGCCGAGGCCGCCTCGCTGGTCGAGGCGGCGCTCGGCACGCTGCTCGGCATCAGCCTCCTCGTCGCGCTTGGCCTCTGGTTCTTCGTCCCCGTGCTGGTCGAGCGGGTGCTGCAGGTGCCGCCCGGGCTGCGCGACCAGGCGATCGGCGCCATGCGGGTGCTGGCCGCCGCCGCGCCGCTCGTCGTGTTGAATGCGGCGCTCTGGGGGGTGCTGGCGGCCTACCAGCGCTTCCGCGCAGCCAACCTCGTCACCATCCCGGTCAACCTCTTCTACTATCTCGGGCCGGTGCTGGTGCTGCTGGTCTGGGACAGCCTGGTCGGGGTGATGCTGGCGCTCGTCGCCTGCCGCCTCGCCAATACCCTCTCCTATCTCTGGCTGATCCGGCCGCTGGTGCCGGGGCTCGGCCTGCGCCGGCCGCGCTTCGCCCTGGTGCTGCCGCTGCTGAAGCTCGGCGGCTGGATGACGGCGTCCGGCCTGTTGACCCAGGCGTTGCTCTATGCCGACCGCTTCCTGATCGGTGCGCTGCTCAGCCTCTCCGCCGTCGCCTTCTATGCGACGCCACTCGACCTGGTGCTGCGCGCCTGGATCCTGCCGGTCGCGGTGGCGCAGACGCTGCTGCCGGCCTTCGCCTCCTCCTTCGCCACGGCGCCGGCGCCGACGGCGGCGCTGCTGCGGCGCGGCGGGCTGCTGGTGATGCTGATGGTCTTCCCCGCCTGCCTCCTGCTGGTCGGCGGGGCGCGGGAGATCCTGTGGCTCTGGCTCGGACAGGGCTTCGCCGAGGGCAGCGGGCGCGTGCTGCAATGGCTTGGCTGCGGCATCTTTTTCTCCTGCGTCGCCTTCGCGCCGAATGCGCTGCTGGATGCGATCGGCCGGCCGGACGCGACGGCGAAATTCGCCGCCCTGCAGGCCCTGGTTTTCATCCCGCTCGCGGCGCTGCTGATCCAGCTGATCGGCATCGAGGGCGCGGCGATCGCCTGGGCGGCACGCGCGGCGACCGACTGCGTGGGCAAATTCGCGCTCGTCGCGCGGCTGTACCCGCCGGCGGCGGAGGCCGCGCGCCGGCTCGCCGTGCCGATGCTGGCCGGCGGGATCGGCCTGCTCCTGCTGCTGCCGATGCCGGGGCTGACGCCGATGCTCGTCGCGGCGGGGCTGGCGGTTGGCGCCTTCGCCTTCGCCGGGCTGCGCACCCTGGATGGCGAGGAGCGCGGGCGGATCGGCGCGATGCTCCGCCAGCCGCGCCTGCTGCTGAAGCCGGGGGCGCTCTGATGATCGCCGTCAACGGGCGCTTCCTGACCCAGCGCGTCACCGGCGTGCAGCGCTTCGCCGCCGAGATCACCCGCGCGCTCGATGCGATGGCGGCCGAGGGGTTGCTGCCCGGTGCACGGCTGCTGCGGCCAGCGGGCGGCGCGCCCTCCCCCTTCCCGCACCTGCGCGACGAGGCCTTCGGGCGGCTGCGCGGCCAGGGCTGGGAGCAGATGGAGCTGCCGGTGCGGGCGCGAGGCTCGGTGCTGGTCAATCTCGGCAATGCGGCGCCGCTGCTGGCGGGCAGGCGGCAGGCGGTCGTCATCCATGATGCCGGCGCCTTCGACACGCCGGAGAGCTACTCCCTCGCCTTCCGCTCCTGGTATCGCGGCCTGCACCGGGCCCTGCCGCGGGCCGGGGCGCGGCTGCTGACCGTGTCCGAGTTCTCGCGCGGACGCATCGCGCACCATCTCGGCATCGCGCCCGAACGGATCGGCGTGGTGCTGGAAGGCGGCGAGCATATCCTGCGCGAGCCGGCGGATGCCGGTGTGCTGGCGCGGCACGGGCTGGAGCCGGGGCGCTTCGCCCTCGTCGTCGGGACGCGGGCGGCGCACAAGGGCCTGGCCGGGCTCGGCGAGGCGCAGGCGCTGCTCGCGGCGCGCGGGCTGGTGCTCGCGGTCGCCGGGGCGGCCGACCCGACTGTCTTCCGCAATGCCGGCGATCCGGAGGGCCAGGCCGTGGTGCCGCTCGGCCGGGTGACGGATGCCGAGCTGCGCGCCCTCTACGAGTCCGCCCTCTGCCTCATCTTCCCCTCGCGCTACGAGGGCTTCGGCCTGCCGCCGCTCGAGGCGATGACCTGCGGCTGCGCGGTGATCGCCGCCCATGCCGCCGCCGTGCCCGAGGTCTGCGGCGAGGCGGCGCTCTGGTTCGACAATGACGGCCCGCGCCGCCTGCCTGACGCCCTCGCCCGCCTGCTCGATGAGGCCGGGCTGCGCGAGCGTCTCCGCGCCGAGGGGCTGGCGCGCGCCGCCGGCTTCTCCTGGCGCGCCGCGGCGGAGCGGCTGGTGGCGCTGCTGCCGAAGGGGGATGCGTGAAGGTCGCTCTCGTCCATGAATGGCTCGACAGCTATGCCGGCTCGGAGCGCGTGCTGGAGCAGCTGCTGCTGGTCTGGCCCGAGGCCGATATCTTCGCCGTCTGCGACTTCCTGCCGGAGGCGGAGCGCGGCTTCCTCCGCGGCAGGCGCGTCACGACGAGCTTCATCCAGCGACTGCCCCTCGCCCGGCGGATGTTCCGCAACTATCTCGGGCTGATGCCGCTGGCGATCGAGCAGCTCGACCTCTCGGGCTACGACCTCGTGGTGTCCTCCTCCCATGCCGTGGCGAAGGGCGTGCTGACCGGGCCGGGGCAGCTCCATGTCAGCTACATCCACAGCCCGATGCGCTATGCCTGGGACCTGCAGCACCAGTATCTCCGCCAGGCGCGGCTCGAGACCGGGCTGAAGGGCGCCTACACGCGCTGGCTGCTGCACCGCCTCCGCCTCTGGGACCGCAGCTCGGCGGCGGGCGTCGACAGCCTGGTCGCCAACAGCAGCTACATCGCCGATCGCATCCGGAAGGTCTGGCGGCGCGAGGCGGCGGTGGTCCATCCGCCCGTCGACGTCGCGCGCTTCGGCCTCGGGACTGCACCGCGCGGCGGGCACTACCTGCTGGCCTCGCGCATGGTGCCCTACAAGCGCGTGGAGCTGGTGGTGGAGGCCTTCCGCCGCATGCCGGAGCGACGGCTGGTGGTGACGGGCGACGGCCCCTCGGAGCCACTGGTGCGCGCGGCGGCGCAGGGCGCCCCGAACATCGAGCTGCGCGGCCGCGTGCCGCAGGCGGAGCTCATCGCGCTGACCCAGACGGCCCGGGCCTTCGTGTTCGCAGCCGAGGAGGATTTCGGCATCGCCATGGTGGAGGCGCAGGCCTGCGGCACGCCGCTGATCGCCTTCGGTCGCGGCGGCGCCCGCGACATCGTGCAGGAGGGGCGGACGGGCCTGCTCTTTCCCGAGCAAAGCGCCGAGGCGGTGATCGCGGCCGTCGAGCGCTTCGAGGCGCTGCCCTCGCCCATCGCGCCCGAGGCGTGCCGCGCCAATGCGCTGCGCTTCTCGGAAGAGGCTTTCCGCGCCGCGATCCGCGCGCATGTGGAGGCGCTGCTGCCGTGAGCTTCTCCCTCGTCGTGGCGACGCGCGGACGGGATGCCGAGCTGGCCGCGCTGTTCGACAGCCTGCTCGCGCAGGGCCGCAGCGATGTCGAGGTGATCGTCGTCGACCAGAACGCGGATGAGCGGCTCGCGCCGGTCATCGCCGCCTATGAGGGGCGGCTGCCGCTCCTCTGGCGCCGCTCCGCCGTCGCCAATGCCTGCCATGCGCGCAATCTCGGCCTCGGCCTGGCGCGGGGCGAGATCGTCGGCTTCCCGGATGACGATTGCACCTACCCGCCCGGGCTGCTCGACCCCGTATCGGCCGCCTTCGCGGCCGACCCGGCACTCGCCGTGCTGACCGGGCCGGCGGCCTCGCCGGAGGGCGGGCTCGGCTCCGGCCGCTGGCGGGCGGAGGCGGGGGCGATCACCGCGGCCAATGTCTGGACCAGCGTGATCGAGTTCAACCTCTTCCTGCGGCGGGAGGTCGCGCTCGCCATGGGCGGCTTCGACGAGCGGCTTGGCCCCGGCACGCCTTACGGCTCGGCCGAGGGCAACGACCTGGTGCTGCGCGCCATCCGCGCCGGCCATGCGGCGCGCTACGAGCCGGGGCAGCTCGTCATCCATCCCGACAAGCGGCTGACGCCGGTCGCGGTGGAGCGGGCGGCGCTCTATGGGCGCGGCCTCGGCTTCGTGCTGCGCCGGCATGCGGTGCCGGCGGGGGTCTGGCTGCCCTTCTTCGTCAGGCCGCTGGGCGGTGCGCTGCTCGGCCTGGCACGCGGCCGGGCGCTGGCGGCGCGCTACTACTGGGCGACGCTGCGCGGCCGCCTCGCGGGCTTCGCCGCCCCGGGCCCGGCGGAGGGACTGCCGCTCGCCCCGATGGCGGAGGCGCCGCGATGAGGCTCGGCATCGGCATCGCCACGCGCGGCCGCCCGGCGATTCTTGCCGAGGTGCTGCGCGACCTCGCCCGCCAGACCCGCCCAGCGGACCGCATCCTCGTCTGCCATGCGACGCCCGAGGATGTCGGCGAGCCGCTGCCGGGGGTGGAGTACCTCACCGCGCCCGCCGGCCTGCCGCGCCAGCGCAACGCCATCATGGACCGCGCCGCGGATTGCGACATCCTGCTCTTCCTCGACGACGACTTCCTCGCGGCGCCCGACTATTGCGCGGCGACCGAGGCGGTCTTCGCCGCGCGATCCGAAGTGGTGGTGACGACGGGCACCGTCATCGCCGACGGCGCCAACGGGCCTGGCTATTCCGTCGCCGAGGGCCGCGCGCTGCTCGCCGCCGATGCGCCGCCCGCCGACCGGATGGCGGCGCGGCCGCATTTCAATGGCTATGGCTGCAACATGGCCTTCCGCATGGCCGTCGTGCGCGCGCAGGGCATCCGCGTCGACGAGGCGCTGCCGGCCTATGCCTGGTACGAGGATCTCGACGTGACGCGGCTGCTCGGCCGGCATGGCGCCATCCTTCGCCTGGAGGGCGCGCGCGGCGTGCATCTCGGCGCCAAGGTCGGGCGGAGCCCCGGGCTCCGGCTCGGCTACTCGCAGATCGCAAACCCCGTCTACCTCGCCCGCAAGGGCACCTATCCCTGGAACCGGGCCTTGCGCAGCATGGCGCGGCACTGGGCGATGAACCTCGCCCGCAGCCCCTTCCCCGAACCCTGGGCGGATCGCCGGGGGCGCTTCCGCGGCAACATGCTGGCGCTCGGCGACCTGCTGCGCGGCCGGCTCAGCCCGGGCCGGATCGAGGAGCTCTAGGTCGTGGAGGACGTGACCTACATCCTGTCGAAGGTGCTGTGGTTCCCGGCGCGGCCGGGCAACGCGGCCCTGCTGCTGATCGCCATCGGCCTCGCCCTGCTCTGGCGGGGACGGCGCTGGGGGCGCTGGCCGGCGCTCGCGGGCCTTGGCTTCTTCCTCGCGCTGATCGCGCTGCCGATGCACCAATGGGTCCAGGCGACGCTCGAGGATCGCTTCGCCCGCCCGGCGCGGGAGCCGGCGCATATCGACGGCATCATCGTGCTCGGCGGCGCGGTCGAGCAGAACCTGACCGAGGCGCGCGGCATCCCGGCGCTGAACGGCGCAGCGGAGCGGATGACGGAGCCAGTCGCCCTGCTGCGCCGCCACCCGGAGGCGCGCCTCGTCTTCACCGGCGGCCAGGGCTCGCTGGTGCATGGCGGCACGACGGAGGCGGATGTGGCGGCGCGGCTCTGGCGCGACCTCGGCGTGCCGGCGGACCGGATGCTGCTGGAGCGGGAGGCGCGCAACACCTGGGAGAACGCGACCCTCACCCTGAAGCTCCTGCAGCCGAAGCCGGGCGAGACCTGGCTGCTCGTCACCTCGGCGAGCCACATGCCGCGGTCGGTGGGCGTCTTCCGCAAGGCGGGCTGGACGGAAATCATTCCCTGGCCGGTCAACTACCGCACCGGCCGGACGCTCGCCGCACAGACGGATGCCTCCTTCCCCGACCGGCTGCGCGAATTCGAGTGGAGCGTCCGCGAATGGGTCGGGCTCGTCGCCTATCACCTCATGGGGCGGACGGATGCCGTCTTCCCCGCGCCGTGAAGCCTGGACCATGAGCCGCGATCCCCGGGCGGCTGGCCGTGGTCTCACCGGCTGCCGCGTCGCGTGAGTCATGCCCCCGGCCGTGACGGCCCCCGGCGATCCTGCTCTAGCGCCGCCAGGCCTGGACGAGGACCGAGAGGTAGCGTGGATCGGGGACGGGGCCGGCGAGGCCGATATCCTCCCGCAAATGCGCCTCCTGGGGCTGCGCCGCGAGGTCGAGCCAGCGCTGGCGCATCATCGCCCAGAGCCCGGGCCGCTCGTTCACTGCCTGCATCTCCATCTTCCTGCACACCATCCAAATCGATTGGCCCATCCTGGCGGCACCGCGTCGCAGGCCGATCCCGTTTCGTCGCCTTTGTCACGGGATGCGCCGCAACGGACGCGCTGCGTTGCTTGCCCGGCTGGATTCCGATGCGGTAACCCCGCGGCCATGACGCGCCATGCGGAGGGGACGGGTTTCGCACCGTGGGTTGGCGGCCACCATGCCGTATCACCCGCGAAAACCCGATGCCCATGCTCCTCGCCCTCACCCTCCCTCGGCTGGCGCCCGGCGCGACGCCCGCGCCGCGCCCGATGACCGACCCGGCCTCGAGCGATGCGGCGCTGATGGCGCTCGCCGGCGACGGCGACCGCGCGGCCTTCAACCTGCTGGTCGGCCGGCATGGCGAGCGGGCGCTGCGGGTCGCGCTCCGCATCCTCGGCGATGCGGCGGAGGCGGAGGAGGTGGCGCAGGAGGCCTTCCTCCGCGCCTGGCAGGCGGCGGCCGCCTTCGACCCCGCGCGGGCGCGCTTCACCACCTGGCTGCACCGCATCGTCGTCAACCTGGCGATCGACCGCATCCGGCGGCGGGCCGGGGCACCCTCGGCCGGGCTGGAAGCGGCGTCGGCCCTGGCCGACCCGAACCCCGGACCGGAGGCGGATGCCGAGGCCGCCGAGGCGCGGGCGGCGCTGGCCGCGGCGCTCGGGGCGCTGCCGCCGCGCCAGCGCGCCGCCATCGCGCTCGC
>CADCTD010000079.1 GCA_902805545.1 uncultured Craurococcus sp.
CTGCGACCAGGCGACCAACACGGTGCCCTACATCAAGGACAACCGCATCGCCTCCTACGCCGCCTCCAGCACCGCCCGCCTCACGGAGCTGCCGGGGCTCCCGACCACGGCCGAGGCCGGCTTCCCGGCCCTGGTCATGACCACCTGGCATGCCATGTACGCCCCTGCCGGGACGCCGGAGGAGGTGCAGGCCACGCTCTCCGCCGCGCTGCGCTCCGCCATGCGCGACGAGGCGCTGCGCCGCCGCTTCGCCGAGCTGGCGACCGAGCCGGCGACGGCGGAACGCGCCTCCATCGCCTTCCACCGCCGCTTCCTGGCCGAGGAGGTCGCCCGCTGGCGGCCCATCATCCAGGCGGCCGGGGCCTATGCGGACTGACCGTCCCCTTGGCCTTGCCCGCCGGCGGGGGCCGCGCCCATATGCCGGGGATGGATCTCGACTTCACCGATGCCGAGCTGCATCGCTACTCCCGCCACATCCTGCTGCAGGATGTGGGAGCCATCGGCCAGGCGAAGCTGCGGGCGGCGCGGGTGCTGGTGGTCGGCGCCGGCGGGCTCGGCGCGCCGCTGGCCCTCTACCTGGCCGCGGCCGGCATCGGCACCATCGGCCTCGTCGACCACGACGCGCTGGAGCTTTCCAACCTCCAGCGCCAGGTGATCCACAGCACCGCGCGCCTCGGCCGCAACAAGGCGGAGAGCGCCGCCGAGACCCTGGCCGGCCTCAACCCCGAGGTGCGCGTCGAGACCCACCCCCTCCGCCTCGATGCCGGAACCGCCGCGGCGCTGATCCCGCGCTATGACCTCGTCTGCGACGGCACCGATAACTTCGCCACCCGCTTCCTGCTCGGCGATGCCTGCCACCTGCACGGCCGGCCGCTGGTCTCGGCGGCGGTGCTGCGCTTCGAGGGCCAGCTCTCGACCTTCAAGTCGCATCTCGGCCTGCCGCATCCCTGCCACCGCTGCCTCCATCCGGAGCCGCCGCCGGAAGGGCTCGTTCCGAGCTGCTCCGAGGCCGGCGTGCTCGGCGCCGTCACCGGCGTCATGGGCACGTTGCAGGCGGCCGAGGTGCTGAAGGAGATCCTCGGCATCGGCGAATCCATGTCCGGCCGGCTGCTGCTGTGGGACGCGCTGGACACGCGCTTCCGCACCATCCGCCTCCGCCGCGACCCCGGCTGTGCCCTCTGCGGCGAGGCGGCGACCATCCGCGACCTCGCGGCCCATGCCGCGCCCGCGCCGCTGGCCTGCACCGCGGCCTGAATGCCGAAGCCCCTCGGCATCCTGCTGATCTCGGGCGGGCATGAGCGCGCTCATTACGCCCTGGTGCTGGCCACCGGCGCCGCCGCCCTCGGCCGCGAGGTGACGCTCTTTGCCACCAATGCCGGCTGCCGCCTGCTGCTGGCCGGGCAGCCCCTGCTCGCCGACCCGCGCGAGGCGGAGGTCGCCGCCCGCGGCGTCGCCGGCCTCGGCCCGCTGCTCGAGGCGGCGGAGGAGCTCGGACTCCGCCTCATCGCCTGCGAGGCCGGGCTCCGCAGCGAGGGGCTGGAGTCCGCCCCCCTCCGCCCATCCGCCACGGTTGCAGGCGTCGCTACCTTCCTCGCCGCGGTCGGCGATGGGCAGATCGCCACGCTATAGCTTGACCTCGGCCCCTGCGGCTTGGCATCCCCTTCGCGTGATGCATCCCCGCCCCATCCTCCTGCTTTGCCTGGCCCTCGCCGCGCCAGCCGCCCATGCGCAGAGCAGCCTCGGCCAACCGGGCACGCTGCCGCCGCCGCGCGC
>CADCTD010000080.1 GCA_902805545.1 uncultured Craurococcus sp.
CGGCGAGGTCGGGCCGGCGCTCCAGCATAGCATTGAAGATCGCGGCCGAGCTGGCGATGGAGGACAGCCCGCCGGACTTCGACGGCTTCAGGCAGAGCAGCCCGACGACGTCCGAGCTGTCGGTGTGGTAGGGCAGCCGCGCCGCGGTCTGGTAGCCGCGGCTGGTCGGCTTGGCGTAGTCCGCCCCGATGTCCTTCACGTGGCCGAGGACGTGCCCCTTGGCGTTCTGCGACACCGGCTCGCCTATCATCGTGCCGAGGCCGAAATAGGCGATGGCGCACCGCCGCACGCTCCACCGCTCGACCGGCACGCCGCGGACGAGGATGAAGCCGGCTTCCTTCAGCACGGCACGCTTGATCTGCTCCACCAGCGGCCCGAGGCCGGGCGCCGCCAAGTCGCGGGGGCCGATCTCGGCGATGTCGATCCCCGTCGCGTCGAGCCGCGCGACCGCCGCCTCCAACTCGGCGACCTCGGCGGGCGCGAGCGGCCGGATCCAATCCGTGCGCTCGGCCATCTCCGGCCCGCGCCAGACGAAGGGGCCCGAAACCGGGCGGAGCTGGGCGGGCGGAGCCGCGACGTTCATGTGTCTTCTCCCCTCACCTGAGACGCGCGGGCGGCGAAACGCCCCGGGGCCGGCGCTCAGACCGGCCGCGCGCCCTTGATGGTCACCCGGTTGCCGTAGCGGCTGTGCGGCCAGTAGTCCCACATGGCGCGGTGCTGGGCGCAGCGGTTGTCCCAAAAGGCGACCGAGTTCCGCCGCCAGCGGAAGCGGCATTGGAACAGCGGATTCGCCATGTGCTCGAACAGGTAGGCGAGGATGCCGTCGCTCTCGTCGCGCGGCACGCCCAGGATGCGCCGCGTGAAGCCCTTGTTGACGTAGAGGGCCTTCTTGCCGGTCACGGGGTGGGTGCGCACCACCGGGTGCTCCGCCCGCGGGTAGGACGGCTTGTCGGCGATACCGAAGTTCGCGTAGGTGCCGCGGTAGTTCTGCTCGCCGTCGTGCACGGCGGTCAGCCCCTCCAGGTAGGCCTTCATGCGATCGGACAGCGCGTCGTAGGCCGCGTACATGTTGGCGAAGAGCGTGTCGCCGCCCGCCGGTGGGCATTCCTTGATGTAGAGGATGGAGCCCATCGGCGGCTCCTCGTCGCAGGACACGTCGGAGTGCCAGCCCTCGCCGTTGGCGCGCGGGCTGTCCTTGTCCGCCTTGATGATCATCAGCGCGGGGTGGATGGGCTCGCTCGGCGCCGCCGGATGGACGTGCAGCTCGCCGAACTTGCGCCCGAAGTCGAGGTGCTGCTGCTGCGTCAGTTCCTGGTCGCGGAAGAAGATGACCAGGTTCTCGGCCAGCGCTCGGTGGATCTCGTCCATCTGCCGGTTGCTCGGCGCGGCGAGGTCCACGCCGCCGACCTCCGCGCCGATGAGGGGCGTCAGCTTGTCGATCGTGACCGTCTCGTACGGCGCCGCGTCCCCGGCCGCGTGCTTGATGCGGGGGCCTTGGTTGTTGGCAAGGGCGTTCATGGCTCCGCGTCTCCTTTCTCGCCTATTCGGCCTTCAATCCGGCCTTTCGGATGATCCGGCCCCAATCCTCGATCTCGCTGGCGGTGAAGGCGGCGAACTCGGCCGGCCGCATCGGCTTCCGGCCCACGCTGCCGACCGCCTCCAGCCGCGCCTTGACCTCCGGCGCCTCCGCTGCCTCGTCGATGTCGCGCGCGACGCGCTCGACCACGGCGGGCGGCGTCGCCGCCGGGGCGTAGAGGCC
>CADCTD010000081.1 GCA_902805545.1 uncultured Craurococcus sp.
GCCCAGGTCAAGGCCGACGCGACCCGCGTGGCGCGCCGTCCCGGTGCCGATGCGGGCCCACGGACCGAGGCGATATGAGGCCCGCCGGAACGGTAGCGCCGCGGTTTCCCGGCACCTGGGTCCGATCCGGCGCTCCGGGCAGCCCGCCGTCCCGCTGGTCCATGTGCGGAGGAGGACATCGCCGGCCGTGCGTCGGGCCAATGCTTCCTGCCGGCGTCCGATACCGTGGCGCGCGGCAGAGCGGGGACGACGACCAGTCCGGTTTCGCTGAATGGCGTCTCGACCGTGCCGGACGGATGATGCCGCACCTGTCGCCCGAGCAGCTCGGAGCCGAAGCACAGGCGCCGGGCTCGGCGCCGGACCGCCTGTCTCCGGCCAGCGCAGGACGAAGCGCGGCTCACCGGTCCTGTCCTCCTCCGGCCAGGCGACCGCGAACCGGTCACCGTCCACCGACAGCGCGCCGTACCTGGCCGCGTTGGTGGCACGCTCACGCAGGACCATCCCAAGCGCCAGAACGGCCTTTGGCCTGAGCCGGACCAAGTACCCCGCCGTGTCCCATCGGCGAATCGACGCCTCCGGCCCGGAGATCAGGCCGGAGTGAGCCGGGCGTTCGGCAACAACCTAGGTTGATGGGATCGCATTCGCCACCGCCGCGCAAAGCTCCGCCCATCGCGCGCTACCCAGCCGGTGCGAGGATGCCGGTGGAGATGGGGTGAAGGTCGCCCGGCGAGACCGGGTGGTCCCTACGGTGGGTGGAGGCTGGCCTGTGCGTCCTGAAACCAAGCTTCAGATATCATGCTTGCCATTCTTGCGGCTGCGCGCTTGGATTGCTGAGGTCAGATCGAAGCGGAGGGCGCTACATTGCGGTATTCGTCAAGCGCATCGCCTGACCGCAATATACAACAGACGAATTCATCCTCCGATCTGGCAACGGTTGTCTACCGCAGCCGCGCTGTCTCGCCGTTTTCCGGGCAGGACCTGCAGGGGCTCATGCAGGCCGCCCAGGCGCGCAATCGGCGGGAAGCGATCACCGGAGTCATGCTTTACGACGATAGCCACTTCTTCCAATGGCTCGAGGGGCCTGCCGAAGGGGTAGGCAGGATCATGCGCTCGATCCGCGAAGACCCGCGCCACGCCGATTTGGAAGTGCTCACCGACGGTCCGGCCGTTGAGCGCAGGTTCAGCGACTGGGACATGCGGCTCGCGACCCGGGATGTGGGTCGCGCCCTGCGGGGGAGCGACGTGATCGAGCCGTCACCCGCCATCATCGAGGGATTGCGGCGGCACCCGCAGCGAGCAAAGGGCTTTCTGCTGCGTCTTTTCGCACCATCCGCCGGTGCCACGGATGCGTTCGGCGCGCCCGACAGGCTCTCGTCCCGCGCGACGATGTCACGAACCACCGCCTCCGTGCTGAGGACCGCCTTCCTGGATTCGGTCGTCCCGACGCTCCTCGATCGGCATAGGCTGCCGAGGTCGACGAGGCCCTCCTCCTGGGGAGTGGAACTCTCCGAACTCCTCGTCTCCGACGACGACACGGCGTCGTTGCAGCTGATCCGGGAGCTGCGAGGCGACAGTGACCTCCTCGACGGTCTTTACGCCCCGCTGTTCGAGCCGGCGGCCCGGAGGCTGGGCGATCTCTGGGCCGACGACATCTGCAGCGAGATCGACGTGACGCTGGGCCTCGCCCGGCTGCAGGCGGCGATCCGACTGCTCGGATTGGATGTGCCGCGGCTGCCCCAACCCAGCGTCCAGCGCAACGTGCTGGTCGTGCCGGCGCCGGGGGAGGCTCATGGTCTCGTGGCGTCGCTCGACTCGGAATGGCTGTGGAGCAGGGGTTGGGCGCCCCAACGCAGCTTCCCCGCCAATGATCGCGCTTTGGAGGACCTGGTGGCCGACGCGTGGATCGACGTGCTCGACCTGTCGCTCAGCGCAGCCTTCCGCCGCAAGGACAGGCTGACGAGCCTTCGCCGGACCATCGCGCTTGCGCGTCGGGCGTCGCGCAACTCGGAATTGCTGGTGATCGTTGGAGGACGGATCTTCGCCGAGCACCAGACCGGGGGTTTCGACGTGGGGGCCGATCGGGCCAGCGTGACCTCGCAGGGTGTCGACAAGATCCTGCTGGCTGGCCTTTCGGCGCAAGGCATTGCCGGGGCTGGGCCGAAGGGTGCGTGAGCGACCATGAGATCCCGAGGGTTAACGCCCCTCCGGGCATGCGACCCGGCAGCACATGACGTTGTGCAGGCTTTCCGAGGCGGGCGGATGGATGGACTACTCGCGACCATCCGGCGCCACTGTGCTACCAGGCCCTGACCGCGAATTGCCGTTCTGCGGCGGCGCCACGGTGGGTGCGAGGTCCAAGGGGAGCGCGGCGTCGAGGACACGCCGAAGGCAGCTTTCCGCTGCATTCGGGCCAAGATAAAGCGCCCGACACAGCTGGACCGCATGCGGCTGGAAGGCCGCCAGCGCCTCGCGTTGCGACGCGGTCGGCGGCGCGGCCTCGACCGGTGGAAGGGGCGGTGTCTGGGCCAAACCCGGGCTCGTTGCCGCGAGCAGCACGGCCACCGCCGCAGGATGCCAAGCAATCATGGTCGATGCAGGCATCGGGCCAGGTCCGTTTTTTTGACGCGTGCGCGGGGCACTATTGCCTGGCGTCATCGGCTGCGGTCCGGTCACCCGGCCGCCTGGGCTTCGGCGCCTGCCCCGCCTCCGACCAGGGTCCCGATCAGGTGCAGCAGAGCCTGATGCTCGGGACCGTGGCCGCCCCGGCTGAGGAAGTCGCCGATCTCGAACACCGCGGCCCGCCCACCCGATGCACGATTCGGTTCATGCCTCACGAATACCCGTCCGGCGCCATGCTCACGAACGAGAAGCCAGCGGTCGCCGTTGGAACTCGCGTAAAGTATCCTTGCATCGAAGGTTTCCGCTGTTGTCGCCGTGCGGCGGTCCGCGGTGTCCTGGTCCATTTCAATCTCCTTCATTTATCGGCGTGTCGGCATTCGTCATGGGCATTCAGGTGACAGGAATACGCGCCGGCGTGAGGCTGATCCGTATCCTGGGGAAGAAGCACCGGCCATTGGCGAGCAGCCATGCGCCCCCCGGGCCTGGGGTGCGACAGGTCAGCCGTCCTGGCGGAGCCCGGTGGGGTAGAAGCTGCTCCGCTGCACCCAGCGGAAGCCTTCATGCTTGGTAATGGCGGCGATCTGGACTGCGCCGCCGACGCTCTTCGGCAGGAAGACGGCGAAGCGGACGAAGCCGATCGTGGTCTCGACGAGGAAGCGCGCCAGATCGATCGCGTCCTGGATCGGCATGGCAGGAACGGAAAGCGTCGTGTAGAGCTCCCGGACCAGTTCCTCCTGCAACTTCTCTGCTTTCTCGGCCGGCATGCCGTGCCTGACGAGCGCGCCGCCGACGTCGAAGCCGAGGCCAAGAATCAACCGGTTGAGCGCCTCGTACTGGCCATCCCACATGACGCCGAAGCCGGTTTCGTCCATGATCCGACGCGGCGGTGGGCAGGCCTGCCCCGTCATGCTGACCTCCCAGACCTCGGCCAGCGGCCGGCCGGCGGAGTAGCCGCAGAGCCGGAGCTGAAGGCTGCTCGGCTCCGGGCAAGGCGCCGCCTTCTCCTCGAAGAGGAAGGCGCGCAGCCGCTCCGCCACCTGCTCCATCGTGTAACGCTCAGGATCGAGGCGCCAATCGCCATGCACGGGATCACGCCCGGCGAAGCGGCGACGCAGGTCCTTCAGCAAGGTCTCGACGGACTCGTTGCCGATGCCGCCTGTCCCGGTGGACATCGCCCCGATCGGCAGGCCCTCGCATAGGTTCGTGATCTTGTTGGCGTGGGCGTAGATCTGCCCGCTTCCCATGGTGCCAGCGCTGTCGGCCGCCATGACGACACCGTCGTTGATTTTCACGGACACGATGATGGTCACGGTGGCGCTCCTTCCCTGTGGCGCTGACCTCGCAGGAACTGCCCGGTTATCTCCGAGCGGGCGCCGGTCTCATCGACCCGTTGCGGGCGGGATGCGCGGCGCGGGCACCCGCTCGGGCGGAGGCTGCTGGTCGGCGCCGTAGGGCCCGCTTCTGATCCGCACACGACGATCGAGCGCGGAGGTTGCCTTGTCGGCGGTGGCCTCGGCCGCGGCGGCGAGGATCTGCCAGCGCCGACGGTAGCGGTTGCGGCCCAGCAGCTTCGCAATCAGACCTGACATGGCGTTCGTTCTCCGTCCCGGTCAAGCTCCCGGCTGGTGCATACTGCTCCAAGCCGCTCGCGCGGGGCAGCCATCCTTGGCCGACAGTGAGCCGGCATCGCGTTCATCCTCGGGGTCATTCGCCTGTTCATCATGCTTCAACAGGCCCTGTGGAGATCGGCAGCAGCTTATGGACCCGGCAGGACTGGGCGACCGGCAGATGCGGCGATCCTGGGAAGCGCACCGTCATCTGGCGTAACGCGCTGGCCGCGGGTCTGCGGCTCGCCATCAAAGGCGGTCCGCAGCCTGCGCCTCGTCCAGCTCGCGCGGATCGACCGCAAGCACCTGGATGAGCGTCCCCGCGCTGTTGGCCTGGCGCGTGATCGTGGTCGAGATGCGGCGGTAGGCCGGAAAGGAGAGGCCTTCGACCAGCTCCTCCTCCGTCTCGACCGTGTATGTGCCGGCCGGATGAGGCCCCCCGATGCTCTTCATGGAGAAAGGACGCCGGAAGACCAGCGTGGTGGTATGCGTGCGGACGGACATGATGGCGCTCCTGCGCCAAGGCCAGCGCCGTTCTGCTCATTGGAAGTTCTGGCTTCTGGGCGGTTCGCTTCAGGCCCCGCAGCCGTCCCATGGGCACATGGCACCGACGGTGCCGCATGCGAGATTTCAGGCCTTCATGCCGATAGATGGTGACGGACGACGCCGGCATGCAATCACGAATCGCGTGTTTACTCCCTGTCGCCCATTATGTTGGGGGACCGCGCGATGCTTCGGCCGGCTGATCGACCTTTCCCGCGGGAGCGGCCCATCCGCCAAGGGAGCCGGTGTGGCTTGATGGACGCCGACCGGCAGGCCCTGCCGCCGAGGTCACCATCCACGCATAGTGGAACAGCGGAGTTTCGCACTGTTGCCGGGCTTGAGGCACGCCACTTGAAAGGCTGCGCCGCCCTTGTCGCCGGGTTGCTCAGCCGATGGAGGGATATTGGTCGTGTACAGCTCAGCCCCAGGCTCGGACGGCCATCTCGAAGCGGCGTACAAGGCCGCTCCGAGGCAGCCGGGTCAGCACTGATGAGCTCGGTGCATACGCTCCGTTGCCACACCGTTGCTCAAAGCCACTTCCGCCAGCTGACGCACATCCGCGACCTGCCGCCCTTGGCCATCGATGAGCCCAGCGGAATTCCCGCACCCGATCCGGCGCCGCAGCCGCTGGAGATCCTGCTCGCCGCGCTTGGCGCCGATCTGGCCATCGGCATTCGGGCCATGGCGGTGACGCGAGGCGTCACCTTGATGAGCCTGCGGCTGGAGGTAGAAGCCGATATTGCCGTGCCGCCATTGGATGCTGGCCCGCCATCGCCGCTTGGCCTCGGGGAGGTGCGCGTCGCGGTCCATGTCGCAGCCCAGGCGCCGCGTGAGGCATTGGCGGCATTGGTCGCACGGGCGACCTTGCACTCGCCGGTAGCCAACACGCTCCATGACGGGACCCAGCTCAGCGTCTCCCTGGCACCAGCAGGAGGCGCCTAGGCCAGCCGCCCGATTTGTTCCTGGCTCTCCGCGGGATCCAGCTCATTGGCCAGGTCGCGGATGGCCGCCGCGATTGCGTCCAGCACCAGCCGGATGCGCGGCACCCTGCGGTTGTCCTTATGCACCGCGAGCCAGATCTCGACGGTCACCTGCGCCATCGGCGGCTGCAGGCGCAGCAACCTGGGCATGGATGCATCGCCCCGCAGCCGGGACAGGCACACGATTCCCTGGCCGCACAGCGCGGCCTGCATCTGCGCTTCGGGGCTGTCGGTGCGCAGCGTCGTGGTGGCGCGCGGGGCGGCGGCCGCCAGCCAGTCGGCGAGTTGCGGCACTTCCGCCCCGTCCAGCCCCATCACCAGCCTGTGGCCCGGGCAGCCGGCCAGGAAGTCCGGCATGCCATGGCGCTCGAGATAGGCCGGGCTGGCATAGAGGCCATAGGCCATGATGCCGATCCGCCGCGCGACGAGGTCATGCTGCTCGAAGCGGGTAAGGCGCAACGCGATATCCGCCTCCCGCATGGCGAGGCTCATGTGCCGGACATTGGCCAGCAGCTCGATGCCGATCTCGGGGTTGCCGGCCTGCAATGCGCAGAAGGCAGGGGCCAGGACATGGCTGGCGAGCGTCTCGACTGCCGTCACCCGCACCACGCCCTCCAGCAGCGTGTCCCGCCCGCCGACGGTCCGCTCCACGGCCAGCGCCTCCCGCTCGATGCGTTCCGCCTGGCCAAGGATCGCCTCGCCCGCCAAGGTCGGGACGTAACCATCCGGCGTGCGATGCAGCAGCCGGGTACCGAGACCACTCTCGAGCGAGGCGAGGCGCCGGCCGGCGGTGGACTGGGTGACGCGCAGCTCCCGGGCCGCAGCGGACAGGCTGCCGGTTCTGACAATGGCCAAGAAGAAGCGCAGGTCGTCCCAGTCCAGCAACGGTGCGTCCATTCATCCCTGCCCCGCAGCTCATCGGCGGGACGAGGATGCGCGAGTATAGGCGCTACCGGGTTCGGCGGGGAGGCGGCTTCGGACCCTTCCGGCTTCGGTCGTCCTCAAGCGGAGCGTCGGAGCCGTTCTGCTGCCGATGGCAGCGCGTTGGCCGCCGGTCCGACGCCGTGGATATCGAGCGCGGAGCAATGCGTTTCCGCATAGGGGCTAACCGCCATTGCCACCTGTCGGCCTCGCCAGCCGGTTACCACGTGGGATGTGAAGTCCCGAACCGGGGTGCCCGAACGCGGCCGGTGGCGCAAGACCGTCGCCCTTCCTCCACCGCCTCTGCCCTTGGCACCCCTGGGAAGCGGCCTGATGCAGCCGCTTTGCCCGTTCTGATCGAGAGTCGTCAACGCATGTCTCAGACAATCAACACCACCGCCCAGACGGACGACGGGCGAGAGGCCGCATCCGCCTCCACCGGCATGCGGGAGTTGCGGGCGGTCACCCATCGCTTCCAGACTGCGGTGCCGCGCACTGCGGCATGGCAGCTCGCCACCACGTTCCTGCCCTTGCTGATGCTGCTTGCCGCGATGCATACCGGCCTCGCCCTGGGCTGGTGGTGGGCGCTGGCGCTGGGCCTGCCGGCGGCGGGGATGGTGGTTCGCGTCTTCGCCCTGCAGCATGACTGCGGGCATGGCTCACTCTTCGGCACGCCGCGCACCAACGACCTGGTTGGACGGCTCTGCTCGCTGTTCACCTTCACGCCCTATGGGCACTGGCGGCGACAGCATGCGGGACACCACGCGGTGTGGAACGACCTCGACCGCCGCGACCGCGGTACCGACATCTACTCCACCTGCGAGACCGTCGCCGAGTACCGGGCCATGGGGCCCCGGCGGCGCCGTGCCTACCGCATCCTGCGTCACCCCTTGCTCATGCTCCTGGTGTTCCCACCATTGGTGTTCCTGGCACTCTACCGCGTCCCGTATGACGCGCCGATCGGCTGGGGCCGGGAACACCGCAGCGTGCACCTGACGAACCTCTCCCTGCTGGTGCTTTACGGCAGCCTGTCATTGGCGCTCGGCTTCGGCGCGGTGGCTGCCGGCATCCTCGCCGTGATGGTGCCGGCGGGCATTGCCGGTGTGTGGCTCTTCTCGGTGCAGCACCGCTTCGAGGGCGTGCACTGGGCGCGCCACAAGGCCTGGGATCGGGTGTCCGCGTCGCTGGCGGGCAGCTCGTACCTGCGGCTGCCGGCGGTGATGCGGTGGCTGACGGCGAGCCTTGGCTTCCATCACGTGCATCACCTCGCGCCGCGGATCCCGAACTACCTGCTGGAGTCCTGCCACGATGCGCATCCGGCCTTCGCCACCGCGAAGGTAGTCACCCTACGTGAGGCCTTCTCGGCGCCCGATCACCTTCTGTGGGACGAGGAGGCAGGCCGGATGGTGACCCTCAAGGAGGCCGACCGGCTTCTGCGCACTGGGCGCCCAAGCCCGGCGTGAGCCTCGCTGCCGGGGCATGGCCATGGGCTTGGTTGGAGCAACTCATGCCTCAGCTCGCCTCGCTACCTTCAAGCGAGTGTCCGACTGCCCTGCTCGATCACCGCGCCCAGGCGAGAGCCCGCCCGGGCATCGCGGTGCCCACCAGGACGAGCGGCGGTCCGGTCCGGCCGCATGAGGCTCGTCATGACGGTCGAGCTCGACAGGGCTCGTGCTCACATCGCTGCGGACCATCCCTTTAGTCATTGTGCGGGAACGCACATCCGCACCGCTCGTTCTCCCGGCGAGCCATGTTTCAAGCCCCTTCCCCAGCGGCACCGTATGGTGTCACCCGCCCTCCGATCCACACTGCGATTGCCGTTCCCGCCCGGAATGAGGAGGCAAGGCTGCCGAGCTGCCTCGAGGCCTTGTCCCGGCAGCACGGCTTGGACCGCCACCGGGGCGGCCTGGCCGGGGTCGCGGTGTTCGTGCTTGCCAACAACTGCACCGACGGCACGGCCGCGCTGGCGCGCCGCCTGGCGCCGCGCTTCCCCTTCCAGCTCGTGGTGGAGGAAGCGGAGCTGTCTGCGCCCCTCGCCCATGCCGGCGGCGCAAGGCGCATGGCGATGGACGGCGCCGCCGCCCTGTTCGGCCCTGACGTCGATCCCCGGCGGGCCGCCCTGCTGAGCACCGATGCCGACGGCCGTGCCGACCCGCGTTGGCTTGCCGCCAACCTCCGGGCGCTCGCCCTCGGGGCGGATGGGGTCGCCGGCGCGATCAGGCCCGACCCCCTGGAGGCTGCGCGGCTCCCGGCGGCGCTCCGCGACCAGGAAGCGAAGGAAGCCCGCTATCTGTCCCTGCTCGATGAGATCGCCACCCTGATCGACCCCGACGCGGACGATCCCTGGCCGAGGCATGCGGTGCATTCGGGAGCGTCGATAGCCCTGTCCCTTGATGCCTATCGCCGGATCGGCGGCCTGCCCCCCTTGCCGGTCGGTGAGGATCGGGCCCTTTTCGAGGCGCTGCTGCGGGCCGGGCTGCGGGTGCGCCACTGCCCGGCCGCCCTCATCACGGTGTCCTGCCGGCTGGAGGGCCGGGCTGCCGGCGGAATGGCAGATTCCCTGCGCCGCCGCATGACGGATCCGGATGCGGCGCCGGTGGACGACCGGCTCGAGCCGGCGCTCGACGCCCTGCTGCGGCTGCGGTGCCGCCGGGCCTTGCGGCGGCTGCGCGCCGGCCTGCCGCGGTTGGGCGACCCGCATCGCCTGGCGATAGCCCTCGGCATCCCCGTCGCGATGCTCGTCGCCATCGCGCGCAGGCCAAGCTTCTGGGAGAGCTGGGAGCTCTTGCAGGCTGCCGCATGGCCGCTGCGGCGTCAGCGACGCCTGCAGGCCAGCGAGCTGCAAGCTGAACTCGATCGCGCTACGGCGATGCTGCCGGCCCTGCGTGGCGCCCGTGCCATCCTGGCTCCCCACCGCCTGCCATCCCAGCGCGCAACCAGTCGAGGCGGTACTGCGCGGTTCGCGACTGCTTCGCCGGCCTTGCAAAGGGCGCGGCAGCTGCCATGAAACGCTCGGTTGCCTCGTCGCCGGACAGCGGATAGTCCGTCTCGCCCGTCCAGTGCACCAGCAGGACTTCCCCGTCCGGTGCGAGCGAGGCGCCGACCCGCGCAGCCAGCCGGCGGATATCCGCGGCATCGAGATAGTAGACCACTTCGGAGAGCAGGATGAGGTCGAAGGTCGATCCCTCGGGCCATTCCTCCGGCACCTGCATGCGCTGGAAGGTGGGCTGAACCAGGCGGGAGCAACGCTGCCGGGCGGCGGCAAGCGGGGCCTCCGCCGCATCCACCGCGAGCAGGACACCGCTGCGCGGCGCCAGCGCCTCGGTCAGCACGCCGATCGAGCACCCGACCTCGAACACGCGCTCGTAGCGCGGACGCGGCAGCGCTTCGAGCGTTGCCGCGTATTTTGCGCGCTCGTAGTCGCTGCTGGCAAAGCGCCAGGGGTCCGGGTCCCGCGCGTAGAGCGCCTCGAAATAGCCGGGCGGCAGCGAGCCGTCCGCGCGGCTCACCGCAGCGCCTCCTCGAGGAAGAGTTCCTGCGGGCGGAAGGCGAGCGCGAGCGCCTCGGGCGGCAGCCGGAAGCCGCCCGGGTCGTCGTCGATCAGCGCCGAGGTCTGCGAGAGATGCGCGGCGACCGCCTGGCGCTTCGCCTCCAGCTGGCGCCGGATGTCGAGGCGCAGCCCGCGCGGCGGCGCCGGCACCAGCGGCTCCGGGGGCAACGGAAAGCCTGGGATGGGGTAGGCGAAGGCGAGGCCCCAGACCGGATAGGCGAAAAGCCGGGTGCCATGGGGAAGCGACCGCGCCGCCGCCAATGCGACGGCGAAGCTGGCGGCATGGTCACAATGGGGATCATGCTCCCATGTGCAGAAAAGGCTCACGGGACCCGCGCCGGCAAACTCGAGGACCTTTCGGACCGCCTCGTCGAAGCCTGGCCCCTCCTTCGGTACCGCCGTGTCGGGGAAGCCGAGAAAGCCGAGGTCGCGGCCGGGATCGAGGCCGAGCCGCTCGATCGCGGCCCCGGTCTCCTCCCGCCTCAGCGCGGCCAGCCTGGCCGGCGGCCAGGCCTTCGACCGGGGATGCGAGCCGGTCCCGTCGCTGATCACCAGCACGCGCGCCGATCGGCCGGCCGCGGCACAGGCAGCGAGCAAGCCGCCGCACCCCAGGCTCTCGTCATCCGGATGTGGCGCCAGCACCAGGGCGCCGCCCTCGCTGCCCAGCAGGGACGGCAGATCGGTGACGAGCGGAAGGTCGCTTTCCGCCACGCGCAGCCATTCCCCCGCGCGCCAGGCGTCGCTCATGGCGCACTCGGCGGGTGCCACAGGTCGCCCGGCTCGGCCTCGGCGGCGAGGAGATAGGCGGCGCCCTCCGCGAGGGCACGGTCCGGGCCCGGCTGGCGCAGATAGGTGGCGAGGTCACGGCACAGCCGCTCCAGCAGGTTGGGCCGCAGGAAGGCGGCCAGTCCCACGGAGCGTTGCGCGGCCTCCAGGATGTCGAGCGCGGCGCGTTCCACCGCCAGCCGTGCAAGATTGGCATAGGCTGCCGCCTCGGCCCCTGGCGCCGGCGCCTCGGCCCGGGTGGCGGCCTGCTCGACCCAGAGCCGGGCCGTCTCCGCCGCGATCGCCGCCTGGCCGAGCCGCGCCGCCTGGTTCGCGTCGCCGCCACGGCCGGTGCGCCGGAGATGGTCGCGCAGGGCGGCGAGCACCGCCTCGGCGCCACCGCAATGGACGGCGGCGAAGCGCCAGGCGCCGGCCGAGAAATCCGGCTGCCGGAGGTAGTCGCCCGGGCTGCCGATATGCATCTCAGGCTCGACGGGCATTCCCGTGAAGGCCATGGCGCCGGTCGCCGAGGCGCGCATGCCCTGTGCCGTCCACACCGAAAGGTCGGCGCGCTCCCCTGGAGCGAGGGGCAGCAGCAGCATCTGCGGCGGCCTGTCCCCGTCGCGCGCCGTCACCAGGGCCCGCGTGGCATGGCCGGCGCCGGAGCACAGGACCTTGCGGCCGAGAAGCCTGGCTTCCGGCCCGATCGAGAGCGGGGGTTCCCCCGGAGCCTCCGTGTTCCAGACGGCGAAGAGATGTCCTGCCGCGGCATCCCGCGCTGCGGCGGCGGCCTGGGCGGGGGTGCCGAACCGCTGCATGAGGCGAAGCGCGTTGACATGGCCCTCATAAAGCCGGCCCAGCGGCAGGCTGGCGCGGCCGAGCAGGCGCAATGCTTGGGCAAGGGGTCCGGCACCCGCCGCCTCGATACCCCAGCCGTGCCCGCCAAGGACCCGGCGCAGCGGTGCCGCCAGCAAACCCGCCTCATCCAGCGCGGCGAGCGAAGACGTCGGAAAGGCGCCATCCTCGTCCTCGGCCGCCGCCGCGGCTGCGATGCCGGGGAGGCATTGTCGCAGCAGCTCGAGCGGGTCGGCGACGCGGGAAGTCGGGCGGGCTTGGCGTAACGCGGAAATGGCTTCGATCCCTTGCAGGCAGCGCCGACGCATCAGGATGGACACGACGGGCCGGGATGGAAACGGACGACGTTGTTGAAAGATGCATCGGCCGGGAGGCGCCTGCGGTCGGTCGTGCGCCTGCCGCGATCTCGGAGTCGACGCCCCAGCCGTCGCCCTCGCCGCGCGCCTGCATGCGGAACATGCCGAGGTCGCGCCGCGTCGTCGCCTCCGCATGGCTGAAGCCGAGCTGGCGACCGGCCGTGGCGCCCGAGGGGGAGGCGATGCCTTATCGTGGCATCATGCCGGCGATCCGCCGGGCTTCCGCCCGGACCACGTCGCGCAGCCACGCATTGCCCGGATCGGCGTCCAGCACCTCCGGCCAGATGACCGCGGTCGTGAATGGCGGAGGCGCCAGCGGCGTCTCCAGCGCCACGAGCCCGAGCGCCGCGGCATGGCGAACCGCGATCGAGCGCGGCAGCGTGACCACCAGGTCGCTCTCCGCAACCACCGCCATCGCCGCATAGAAGTGAGGCAGCCGCAGCGCGACATGCCGGGCCAGTCCGTGCTCCTTCAGCAATTCGTCCATCGCGCCGTGCCCGTCGCCGAGCACCGTCACCAGCACATGCTCCAGCGCGAGGAAGCGGCCGAGCCCCCAGTCAGCCAGCGCGGGATGGTCGGCGCGCAACACGGTGACGAAGCTGTCGCCGTAAAGCGCCTCGCGCCGCAGCCCCGGCGGCAGCGGCTGCTCGACGATGCCGAAGGTCAGGCTGAGCCGTCCGTCACGCAGCTCGTCCAGCATGCTGGCGATAAAGGGCACCACCTTCACCTCGAGCAGCGGCGCCTCGCGGGAGATGCGGCGCATCAACTGCGGCAGCAGCAGGATGGTCTGATGGTCGGTCGCGGCGATGCCGACCTGGCCGCGCCAGGCGGCCGGGTCGAAGCGCCGGCGCGCCACGAGCGTCGCGGCCTCGCCCAGCAGGCGCTTCAGCCCGGGCTGCAGGGCGAGCGCGGCCGGCGTCGGCACCAGCCCCTGGCTGCCGCGGACCAGCAGCGGATCGCGCAGCAGAGCCCGTAGCCGCCCGAGGGCACGGCTCATCGCCGGCTGGCTCATATGCGCCGCGGCCGCGGCGGCGGTGACGCTGCGGTGCTCGATCAGCAGGTCGAGCAGGACCAGCAGGTTCAGGTCCACGCCCCGTACATTCACTTCGCGCATGGGCTGAATATCAAACATGCACTGGGGTAATGCCAATGCCAGACCTAGCTTTTCGGGGCCGCGGCGCTGCGCCGCACGGATCCTTCACAGGAGAGTCCCATGTTCGCCCTCATCGGAATCACCGGCCAGACCGGCTCGGCCGTCGCCGCCGCCCTGCTCGGACAGAGCCACCGCCTGCGCGCCCTGGTGCGCGCCCCTGATCGCGCGGCCGCCTGGGCTCGGCAGGGCGTGCAGCTGCAGCCAGGCACCGCCACGGACCCCGAGGCCCTGCGCCGCACCTTCGACGGCGCCGAGGCCGCCTATGTGATGATCCCGCCGGCCCCGGCGCATCCCGATCCCGTCGGATACTACGCAGAGGTCGCCAAGGCAGCGCGGGACGCCGCGCGGGCGGCAGGCCTGGGGCGCCTGGTGCTGCTATCCTCCGAAGCTGCGCACCTGCCCACCGGCACCGGGCCGATCCTTGGCCTGCATCACGCCGAGGCGGTCCTGGCCGACGCGGCGCCGCACGTGACGCGCCTGCGCCCGAGCTACTTCCAGGAGAACTGGCGCAGCGTGTTCCACCTCGCCGCGGCGCAAGGGATTCTGCCGACGATGCTGGCGGACCTCGATGCGCGCCGGCCCATGGTCGCAACCGCGGATATCGGCGCCTCGGCAGCAGAGCTGCTGACGGATCCGAAGGCCCCTGCCCTCGTCGAACTTGCCGGGCCCGCGGACTACTCCGCGCGCGACGCAGCGGCCGCGATGGGCAAGGCGCTCGGCCGCGAGGTCGCGCTGGCGCAGCCACCTCGGACGGCCTGGGAAGGCATTCTGCAAGAGGCGGGCCTCGGCGCGGGCTATGCGCGGCTGATCGCGGAGATGTACGACGGCATCAACAGCGGCCACATCCGCTTCTCCGGCCAGGGCGAGCAGCGCCGCGGCGCGGCGAGCCTGGAGGAAACGGTCGCAGGCTGGCCCCGGCCATGACCGGCGGCGTGACGCTGCCGGTTTACTGCCCTTGCGGGTCCGGCCGGCACTCCGCCTGACGCCGCAGGACATGGGTTGCCTGGCGTTGTCCTGCCGGCCGGGAAGGGAATGGCCGGTCGGGCTCCAAACGGGGCCGCCTTCGCAACCCTGTCGCGGCTGCTCATCGGCACCGCGGCCCGCTCGGCCGTCCGGTCCCCAATGGACCGGACCATGAGCCGCCCTACAGCCCGTGCAGCACCCGCCCGGAATTGCCGCGTCGCAGGTTGCGCAGCCGCGCCAGGGCCCAGAGCGGGAAGAGCCGCGCATAGCCATGGTAGCGGAGGTAGAAGACGCGCGGGAAGCCGGTGCCGGTATAGTCCTCCTCGGGCCAGGCGCCGTCCGGGCCCTGGTTGCGCAGCAGCCAGAGGGCGCCGCGATCGACCGAAGGGTCCTCGACGGCGCCGGCCGCCATCAGCGCCAGCAGCGCCCAGGCGGTCTGGCTGGCGCTGCTCGGGCCCATGCGGCGGTCCGGGTCGGCGCGGGTGCCGCCGCGGCGGGGATAGGTCAGCCCGTCCTCGCCCCAGCCGCCATCGGCGTTCTGCACCGACTTGATCCAGGCGACGGATTTCCGCATCGCCGGGTGGCCGGGCGGCAGTCCGGCGGCGTTCAGCGCCGTCACCGCCGACCAGGTACCGTAGACGTAGTTGACGCCCCAGCGGCCGTACCAGGCGCCGTCCGGCTCCTGCTCGCCGAGCAGATAGTCGATGGCGCGGCGCATCACCGGGCTGTCCGGCGCATGGCCGAGCTGGGCCAGCATGGCGAGGCAGCGCCCGGAGACATCCGCGGTCGGCGGGTCGAGCAGCGCGCCGTGGTCGGCGAAGGGGATGCTGTTCAGGTACTGGTGGGTATTGTCGGCGTCGAAGGCGCCCCAGCCGCCGCCCTTCGACTGCATGCCGACCACCCATTCCGTGGCGCGGGCGATGGCCGCCTCCGTCCGGTCCTCCGGAACCGCGGCGGCCTGCTTGCGGGCGCGGTCGAGGGCGAGGACGACGACGGCGGTGTCGTCGACATCCGGATAGTGCGGGTTGGCATACTGGAAGGCCCAGCCGCCGGGCGGGATGCCGGGGCGGGCCTCGGCCCAGTCGCCCTCGAGGTCCGTGATCTGCCGCTCGAGCAGCCAGGTGAGGCCGCGCCCGGCGGCCGCCTCGGCCTCGGGCCCGCCGGCTTCCAGCAGCGCGTGGGAGACGAGGGCGGTGTCCCAGATCGGGGAGAGGCAGGGCTGGACATAGGTCTCGTCCCGCTCCGGCCGCTCCATCACCAGCTTCTCGATCGCCGCCCAGGCGGTGACCAGGCGCGGGTCGCTCTCCGGCACGCCGAGGCAGTGATACATCCATATGGCATTCGCCATGGCCGGATAGATGGCGCCGAGCCCGTCCTCGCCGTTCAGCCGCTCGGTGACGAAGGCCTCGGCGCGGGCCTCGGCGCGGGCGCGCAGCGTCTCGGGGATCAGGCCATGGGCGCGCTGCAGCACCGCATCCATCTGGCGGAAGAGAGTGCGCCAGGGCTCGGCCGCATGGGCGCCGCCCGGCCATTGCTTCACCTGGGAGGGCGGGGTGCGGAAGAGCTCGGCCAGCGAGACGCCGAGCGGGGCCAGCGGCTGCGGCCGGTGCGCCATCACCACGGTCAGCGGCACCAGCACGGTGCGGGCCCAGTAGCTGATCTTCGACAGGTGGAAGGGGAACCAGCGGGGCAGCAGCACGATCTCGGGCGGCATCACCGGTACCGCCTGCCAGGGCACCTGGCCGAAGAGCGCCAGCGTCGCCCGGGTGAAGACGTTGCTCTGCTCCGCCCCGCCGGCGGCGAGGATGGCGGCGCGGGCGCGCTCCATATGCGGGGCATCGGCCGGGTCGCCGATCAGGCGGAGGGCGAAATAGGCCTTCACCGAGCAGGAGATGTCGAGCGGCCCGCCATGGAAGAGCGGCCAGCCGCCGCCGCAATTGGCATCCTGCTGCGCCTGGAGGCGGCGGAGGTAGCGGCCGATCCGCGCCTCGCGCGCCGGGTCGCGGCGGCCGAAGAAGCGGCAGAGCATGAGGTACTCGGCAGGGATGGTGCCATCCGCCTCCAGCTCGAAGACCCAATGCCCGTCCGCTTGCTGGCAGCCGAGAAGATGCGCCGTGGCGCTGTCGATCGCGGCATCGAGCGGCTCCGGCACCAGCGGGCCAGTCGGTCCGGCCAGCGCCAGGTCCGACCGCAGCGCCGCCGCGGCGAGATCCTGAATCGTGGACAAGGCGAACAATCCCCTAGGGGCCGGACGTGACGCCAGCCGATCAAACCATGCGAATACGGCCTCTTACCGCGCTTGCGAAGGGGAAGCTGAGCGATTTGGTTCGGATTAGCCCGCTCCTGTGGCTCGATCCGCGCGCGGACCGGCCTCGCCTTTCCACATCCCTCCTCGGCCGCGCCATTCGGCGAAGGCTGAATCCAGCGTGAAGGTCATATAGGCTGCGGCGATTCCCGGCAGCGCGAAACCGCGCAGGGGAGACATGCCGAATCGGCGCAGCGTCGGGGCGAAGGCGAGCGCCATCGCCCCCCAGGCGGCGAGGCCGAGCCAGCGGGCCGGCCCCTCCGCCAGCAGCGCCAGCAGCGGCGGGGCGAGGAAGACGAGGGCGAGCGCCGCGATCATCCCGGCGAGCGCCAGGACATTGTAGCCGAGCTGGGCATAGGCCGTGCGCGCCACCATGCGGCGGATGGCGCCCATGCCCTCATAGGGGCGAAGGCTCTCGACCCGCTCGGTGAGGCCGGTCCAGATCGGGCCGACACGCTTCATCCGGCGCGCCAGGGCGCAGTCGTCGATGATGGCGCCGCGGATGGGGGCGAGGCCGCCGGCGCGCTCGAAGGCCGTGCGGTCCAGCAGCACGCAGCCGCCGGCGGCCGCCGCCGTCCGCGCCCGCGGGTCGTTCGACCAGCGGAAGGGGTAGAGCATCTGGAAGAAGAAGATGAAGGCCGGGATCAGCCAGCGCTCGGCGGCGCTGGCGCAGCGCAGCCGGGCCATCAGCGAGACCAGGACGAGGCCCCCGGCCTCCGCCCGCTGCACCAGCCGGCGGAGGCTGTCGGGCGCGTGGCGGATATCGGCATCGGTGAGAAGCAGCCGGTCGGGCGGCGTGCGCAGCGCCTCGGCAAGGCCCTGCTCCAGCGCCCAGAGCTTGCCGGTCCAGCCGGGCGGGCGGGCGCGGCCCTGGATCACGGTCAGCCGCGGGTCGCCGGCGGCGGCGGCACGGGCCACCTCCCCGGTGCCGTCCGTGCTGCGGTCATCGACCACGACGAGGCGGAAGGGGCCGGGATAGTCCTGGGCGAGCAAGCCGCGCACCGTCTCGCCGATGCTCTCCGCCTCATCCCGCGCGGGGATGATGGCGGCGACGCTCGGCCAGCGCGGCGGGTCGGGCAAGCGGGCGGCATCGCTGTCGTCGTCGCGCGCCAGCCAGAAGAAGCCGCGGCCGAGCAGCAGCACGGCCCAGGCGAGGCAGGCCGCCAGCGCCAGCCAGGTCACCGGTTGAGCATCCCCTGCTCGCGGAACCAGGCGACGGCCTCGGCCACCGCCTCCTGCCAGGGCCGGGCTTGGTGGCCGAGGACCTGCTCGGCCTTGGCGGCGCTGAAATACATCGGCTTCGCGGCCATGCGGAGGCCGTCGAGGGTCAGCATCGGCTCCCGGCCGGTCAGCCGGGCCAAGCCCTCGGAGGCAATGGCGGCCGGCCAGAGCGGCGCCCGCGGCAGGCGCACGGGGCGACGATGCCCGAAGAGCGCCGAGATGCGGGTCAGCAACTCGCCGAGCGCCACATCCTGCCCGCCGAGGATGTGGCGCTCGCCGACCTCGCCGCGGGTGAGGGCGGCGACGCAGCCGGCGGCCACGTCATCGACATGAACGAGGTTGAGGCCGGTCGAGACATAGGCCGGCATGCGGCCCCGCGCGGCCTCGAGGATGACGCGGCCGGTCGGCGTCGGGCGCCGGTCGCGGGGGCCGATCGGCGTCGAGGGGTTGACGATGATGGCGGGCAGGCCGGCCTCGGCCACCAGGCGCTCGACCAGGCGCTCCGCCTCGGTCTTGCTGCGCTTATAGGGGCCGATGGCCTGGGCGGGCGTCGCCGCATCGGCCTCGGTCGCCGGCTGGCCGTCGCGGCGGGGCTTGAGGGTGGCAACGGAGGAGACATGGACGACCCGGCGGCAGCCCTCGGCCAGCGCCGCGCGCATCACCGCCTCGGTGCCGGCGACGTTCACCGCCCACATCCGCTCGGGGTCGGGGACGAAGATGCGGTAGTCGGCGGCGCAATGGATGGCGGCGGCGCAGCCGCGCATGGCCTCGGCGATGGAGGCGGCATCGGTGAGGTCGCCGGGGATGAAGGCGACCGGCAGGCCGTCGAGCACCGCGCGCGGCGTCTCCGGCCGGACCAGGGCGCGGACCTGATGGCCGGCGCGGTGGAGCGCAAGGGCGATGGCCGAGCCCAGGAAGCCCGTCGCCCCGGTGAGCATGACGGTCTCCGTCATGGCCGGCGGCTGGTGCCGCGCGGGGGCAACGGGAGCGTCACGGGAAAGGCTGTGGGGGACCCTGCCGTCTGGACCGTCTGCGTCGGCACTGTGAACCCGTTCCATGTTGCGGCGGACGCCGCATGGATAGGTCATTCAAGCCGGAACGGCCAGCACCTCCGGCCCAATCCCGGGCTGCCGCGGGTCGGCTCGCGCCCGGCCGGGCCGTAGGCCCGTGGTCGCCTTGGCCCCTTCCGGCCCCGGCCGGTGCCTTGCGCTTGCCGCCGACGGGATGGCGGCCGCCTGCGCCGGGCCGCTGGCCGGCTTGCGTCTGGCCCGGATGGGCCTGGACTCGCAAGGCCGAAGGAAGCGGGCCGCGCAGGCGGCCCGCCCTGGATCGAGTGCCGGCTCTCAGGGGCCGCCGCCGCTGCTCCTGCCGGCCCTGCCGCCACGCGGAAAGTCGGGGTCGGACCCGGAGTAGTAGGGTGCGTTGAGGCTCCGTGGGTTCTGATTCTGGACCACCCCGGGATCGGCGGAACTTCTGGGTGCGGGGTTGCTGCAGGCGGCGCCCGCAAGAAGCAGTCCGCCCAGCGAAAGCAAGCGGATGGTGTTCATGGGAACTCCCTCGCAAGAATGCCGGTGCCGTTCACCGCCACGCCGGCAGGCTGCACACAAGTCCGGTGATCCCCAACAAAACTTAACGTTGGACAACGGCTCGGCCCGCGGTCCAGCCGCGCAGCGCCTCGCAGGACGGCCTTTCAGATGCCAGGAGACTGCCTTGCGGGGAGAGGCATGCCGGGTGAGGGATTTGAACCCCCGACCTTCTGATTACAAATCAGCTGCACTACCCCTGTGCTAACCCGGCCCTCGCCGCTGCTTACCAGACGCCGCCGCGCCGGTCAGCCCACCCCGAGCAGCTCGACATCGAAGACGAGGGTCGCGTTCGGCGGGATCACGCCGCCCGCGCCGCGGGCGCCGTAGCCGAGCTCGGGCGGGATGGTGAGGGTCCGCTGGCCGCCGACCTTCATCCCCTCGACCCCCTGGTCCCAGCCGGCGATCACATGCCCGGCGCCGAGCTCGAAGCGGAAGGGGTCGCCCCGGTCACGCGAGCTGTCGAATTTCCGGCCTTTGTTCTCGGGCTGGGAGGGGTCGAAGAGCCAGCCGGTGTAGTGCACCTCGACGGTGTGTCCGGCCGTGGCGGTGGCGCCGGTGCCGAGCTTCTGGTCGGTCATGCCGTGTTCCTTCCTGATCGGCGCGGATCATGCACCGGCCGCCCCGGCTAATCCACCCTCGCCCCGGAGGCGCGGATCAGGGGTGCCAGCCGCTCCTTCTGGGCCGTGCGGTAGCTGGCGATCTCCTCGATGCCGGTCCACCAGGGGCTGGCGCCGAGGTCCTGGTAGGCGCGGATCAGCCCGGGGCTCTCCAGCGCCTGCTTCGTCAGCGCCGACATGCGCTGCACCACGGCGGGCGGCAGGCTGGCCGGGCCGCAGACACAGGTCCAAGAGACCACGTCGAAGCCGGAAAGGTATTCGCTGACCGCCGGGATCTCCGGCGCCACCGGGCTGCGCGCGGCCGAGGTGACGGCGAGCGGCCGCACCTGACCCTGGCGGGAGAGCGAGAGCGTGCCGGGGATGTTGTCGAACATCATCGAGATGCGCCCGGCGACGAGGTCGAGCTGCGCGGGCGCGCTGCCGCGATAGGGCACATGCACCATCTCCACGCCGGCGAGCTGCTTGAACATCTCGCCGGCCAGATGGAGCGTCGTGCCCGAGCCCGCCGAGCCGAAGCTGTACTTGCCCGGATTGGCCTTCAGCAGCGCGATCAGCTCCGGCACCGCCCGCGCCGGCAGGTCGAGATGCACCGCGAGCAGGTTCGGCAGCTGCCAGAGGCCGGAGACCAGCGTGAAGTCCCGCTCCGGATCGAAGGGCAGGCTGCGGTAGAGCGTCGGCGCGATGGCGTGCGAGGCGACGCCGCCGAGGCCGATGGTGTAGCCATCGGGCGCCGACTTGGAGATCGCATCCGCGCCGACATTGCCGCCGGAGCCGCTGCGGTTCTCGACGACGAATTGCTGGCCGGTCAGCTCCGACATCCGGGCGCAGTAGATGCGCGAGAGCGTGTCGGTCGGCCCGCCCGGCGGGTAGGGGTTGATGTAGCGCACCGGCCGGTTCGGCCAGTCGCCCGACTGTGCGAGGGCGGGGGTGGCGAGGGCGGGGAGCAGGCCGAGGGCAGCGCGGCGGGACAGGGCCATGGCGCCTACTCCACCTGCGCGCCGGCGGCGCGGATGACGGGGGCGAAGGCCGCCTCGTTGGCTGCGCGGAAGGAGGCCAGCTCGTCCGGCCCGGCGACCCAGGGCGTTGCCCCGTTCTCCTGGAAGCGGGCGATGAGGTCCGGGCTCTCCAGCGCCTGGCGGGTCAGCGCGGCGATGCGAAGCGCCATGGGCACCGGCAGCCCGGCCGGGGCGACGACGGAACCCCAGGAGGTGATCTCGAAGCCGGGGAGGAATTCCGCCATGGCCGGGATGTCGGGCGCCTGCGGGCTGCGCTTCGCCCCGGTGACGGCAAGCGCCCTCACCTTCCCCTCCCGCGCCGCCTGCAGGGCCTGGGGGATGTTGTCGAAGATCATGTGGACGCGGCCGGCGATCAGGTCGACATGCGCCGGCGCGCCGCCGCGATAGGGGACGTGCACCATCTCGAGCCCGGCCTGGGCGGCGAACATGGCGCCCGAGAGATGCACCGTCGTCCCGGAGCCGGAGGAGGCGTAGGTGAACCTGCCCGGGTTGGCGCGAACCAGGGCGATCAGCTCCGGCACGGTCCGCGCCGGCACCTCCGGATGGACGACGAGCATGTTCGGCAGCTGCCAGAGGCCGCCGATATAGGTGAAGTCGCGCGTCGGGTCGAAGGGCAGGCGCTTGTAGAGGGTCGGCCCGATCGCCAGCGGCGCGACGCTGCCGAGGCCGATGGTGCGGCCATCCGGCGTGCTGCGGGCGATGGCCTCCGTGCCGATATTGCCGGCGGAGCCGCTGCGGTTCTCGACGATGAACTGCTCGCCGGTGATCTCCGAGATCTTCTGGCACCAGAGGCGGGAGAGGATGTCGGTCCCTCCCCCCGGCGGGAAGATGCCGATGAAGCGGATCGGCCCCGGCGGCCATTCGCTCCGCTGCCCGAGGGCGGGCGCGGCGAGCCCTGCCGCAACCAGCCCAAGCCCCGCACGCCGCGTGATCCGCGCCACAGCCGGTCCTCCCTGATTTTATCGTTGCAGGGAGTGTAGGGGCAGCCGGGCGCGATCCGCCAGCCTCAGCTGTCGAGGGTCAGGACCTCGCCGCCCGGGGTGCCGACCAGCACGCGCGGCTTCAGGTCGAGGAAGAGGCCGGTCTCCACCACGCCGGGGATGGCGTGCAGCGCGCGGTCGAGAGCGGCGGCATCGGCGATCGGGCCGGTCGCGCAATCGGCGATGAGGTGGCCGCCATCGCTGCGGAAGGGCGTGCCGTCGGCGGCCTGCCGCAGCGCCGGGTGCAGGCCGAGGGAGGCGAGCCGGGCAAGCGTCGCCCGCACGCCGAATTCGACCAGCTCCACGGGCAGGACGCCCCGGCCGAGCTGCGGCACCAGCTTCGACTGGTCGATGACGATCAGCCGGCGCCGGCTGGCGGTGGCGACGATCTTCTCCCGCAGCAGGGCGCCGCCGCGCCCCTTCAGCAGGGCAAGGGAGCCCTGCTCCACCTCGTCGGCCCCGTCGATGACGAGGTCGAGCGGCACCTCGCCGAGTTCCACCAGCGGCAGGCCGAGGCGGCGGGCGAGGGCTGCGGTGCGCTCCGAGGTCGGCACGCCGCCATCGATGCGGAGCCCGGCCGCGACGCGCGCCGCCAGCGCCTCCACCACCAGCGCGGCGGTGGAGCCGGTGCCGAGGCCGACCAGCATCCCCGGCTCCACCTCTGCCGCCGCCGCCTCGGCGGCCAGGCGTTTCTGGCGGTCCTGGTCGGTCACGGGCCGACGGCCGCCTGGTCGGCGAGGATGGTGACGGTGCCGGCGGGAGCGAGCCCGGCCGCCGGCAACGCAGGGTCGCCGGCGCGGAGCCGGGCGAGGATCTCCCGCTTCTCCTCACCCGCGACGAGGAAGGCGGCGGCGCGGCTGCTGTCCAGCGCCGGGTAGGTCAGGGTGATCCGCGGCTCCGGCTTGGCGCCGATGACGGCGAGCGCCCAGGCCTTGCGCTCCCGCAGCGCCGGGTTGCCGGGGAAGAGCGAGGCGGTATGCCCGTCCGGCCCGAGGCCAAGGAGCTGGATGTCGAAGAGCGGCTCGCCCGGCCGCGTCCCGGCGAAGCGGCGCAGCGCCTCCTCGTAGCGGGCGGCGGCGGATTCGGGCGTGCCGTCGGTCGGGATGGGGTGGATGTTGCCGGGCGGGATCGGCACCTGGCCGAGCATTGCCTGCCGCACCATGCCCTGGTTGCTGTCCGGGTGGTCGGCCGGGACGAAGCGCTCATCGCCCCAGAAGAGATGGATGCGCCCCCAGGGCAGCCGGCCGCGCCAGTCTGGCGAGGCCAAGCGCTCGTAGAGCCGCTTCGGCGTGGAGCCGCCGGAGAGGCCGATGGAGACCGGGCCTTCCCGCGCCGCCGTCTGCTCGAGGATCCAGGCGGCGGCCCGCTCGGCCAGCGCCCCGGCATCGGCCACGATCTCGAGGCGATGCATCATCCTGATCTCCTGCCGCCATCCGCGCGCGGGAGGATGACGTCGCGCACCGCCGCGGCGAAGCCATCCGCGTCATTCGCCAGGGTGACCGCCGCGGCGCGGGCCTGCACCGCGGGCGGGGCATTGCCCATGGCGATGGCGAGCCCGGCCACGCCGAACATGGGCAGGTCGTTCGCCATGTCGCCGATGCAGGCCGTCTCCTCGGGCGGGACGCCGCAGAGCCGGGCAAGCGCCAGCAGCGCATGGCCCTTGTCCGCCTGCGGATGGGTCACGTCGAGATAGTAGGCCTGGGAGCGATGGATGCTCGCCTGCGCGCCGAGCTCGGCCTGCAGGCTCGCCTCGCATTCGGCGAGCAGCGCGGCATCGGCCGAGGCGCCCACCAGCTTGCCGGCCCGGGCGATGACGGGCTCGAAGCTCTCGACCCGATGCGGGGCGAAGCCGATGGTGCGCTGCTCATGCGCGACGTAATGGCCATCCAAATTCTGCACCAGCCATTCACCGTCGGCGAAGACCCATGCATCGATGCCGCGCCGGGCGAAGGCGGCGAGCGCGGCGCGCGCCGCCGCCTCCGGCACCGGGCGCTCGGCGAGGCTGCGGCCCTCGCTGTCGAGGATGACGCCGCCGTTGAATCCGGCGACCGGCGTCCCGAGGCCGAGCTGCGCGGCGAGCGGCGCAATCCCGCGCGGCGGGCGGCTGCTGACCAAAGCGAGCGCTACGCCGGCTGCGCGCAGTGCGGCCGCGGCCTCGATCGTCGCCGGGGTGAGGCGCTTGTCGGTCGTCACCAGCGTGCCGTCGACATCGGAGACGAGCAGGCGGATCGGCGCGGTCATGCGAGCCTCAGCCAGTGCCGGCCGTCGCGCGCGAGCAGCGCATCGGCCGCGGCCGGGCCCTCGCTGCCGGCGGCATAGGGCTCGATCGTCAGCGAGGCATCGAGGATCGGCTGCACCGCGGCCCAGCCGGCCTCGACATTGTCGGCGCGCTGGAAGAGCGTCGCATCGCCGGTCAGCACGTCGTAGAGCAGCGTCTCGTAGCCGGTGCTCGGCATGGTGCGGAACCAGTCGCTGTAGCGGAAATCCATCTGCACGCCGGAGAGCTTGAGGGTCGGCCCCGGCTCCTTCGCGCTGAGATGCAGCGAGATGCCCTCGCTCGGCTGGATGTGGATCACCATGAAATTGGGCGTCAGCCGCTCCACCGGCGTCTCGCGGAACATGGCGAAGGGCGCCTGCTTGAACTGGATGGCGATCTCGGTGCGGCGCAGCGCCATCCGCTTGCCGGTACGGATGTAGAAGGGCACGCCGGCCCAGCGCCAATTGTCGATCCGCAGCTTCATCGCCACATAGGTCTCGGTGGCGCTGTCGGGCGCGACATTGGGCTCGTCGCGGTAGCCGGTGACGGGCTGGCCCTTCAGCGTGCCGGCCGCATACTGGCCGCGCACCACGTCGCGGACGAGCTCCGCGGGCCCGAGCGGGCGGATGGCCTGCACCACCTTCGCCTTCTCGGCGCGCACCGCATCGGCGTCGAAGCTGTTGGGCGGCTCCATCGCCGTCATCGCCAGGAGCTGCATCATGTGGTTCGGCACCATGTCGCGCAGCGCGCCGGTCGCCTCGTAGAAGCGGCCGCGCCCCTCGACGCCGACCGTCTCGGCGGCGGTGATCTGCACATGGTCGATATGGTCGCGCCGCCACAGCGGCTCGAAGATGCCGTTGGCGAAGCGCAGCGCCAGGATGTTCTGCACCGTCTCCTTGCCGAGGAAATGGTCGATGCGGAAGACCTGGCTCTCCTCGACCAGGCCGAGGATGCGGGCATTCAGCGCGCGGGCGGAGGCGAGGTCGGTGCCGAAGGGCTTCTCGACCACGATGCGGCGGAAGTCGCCGCCCTCCTGCCGCATCAGTCCGGCCTCGGCCAGGCGCTCGACGATGGTGCCGAAGAAGCGCGGGGCCGTCGCCAGGTAGAAGACGCAATTGCCATGGCCGGCGCGCTGGCGGATCAGCTCCAGCCGGGCGGCGAGGCGCTCATAGGTCGCCGCCTCCTCGAACTCGCCGGTGAGGTAGGAGAGGCGCTCGCGCACCCAGCCCCAGGCCCGCTGGTCGATCCCGTCGGCGGAGAACTCGCCGCCCTTGTCGGCGACGAAGGTCTGCATCGCCTCGGTCAGCTGCTGGCGATAGGCCTCGTCCTCCCGCTCGTTGTGGTCGAGGCCGATGACGTGGAAGCCCCCCGCCAGCAACCCGGCGCCGGTGAGGTTGTAGAGCGAGGGCATCAGCAGGCGCTTGGTGAGGTCGCCATTCGCGCCGAAGATGACCAGCGTCGAGGCCGGGGCGGGCTCGGCGCGAGCCAGCACGGTCGGGTCGGGGCAAAGGCGAGTGTTCACGTCCATGCGTCGGATGCCCTCTGTCACGTCTGCCGGGTGGGGAAGCGCAGGCGGATTGGTAACCGGCTCGGTCCGCCCGGCAAGGACAGATCGAGGAGCGTAACGGTCAGCCCCCGGCGGGGGCGATGCGGATCTCGCACTCCGGCTCGCCGGCGATGGAGAAGGCGAAGCGCTCGCCGGGCGCCAGCGCCTCGGTCGGCAGGTCGGCCCGGTGGAGGCCGAGCGCGCCCTCCGCCGTCCACGCCTCGCCCTGCGGCCAGCGGATCAGGGCGGGTTCCCTCAGCAGCAGGCGGAGGCCCTGGCCGGCGCGGATCCAGCCGATGGGCATGCAGCGGCTCCAATGCGCGCAGGCCGCCCGCGGCCGCTGGCCGCCATAGCGGAGCCAGACCGGCTCCGGCCGGTCGATCGGGCGGCCGAGGCGGAGGCTGGCGGCGAGCTTCATGAACTCGGCATGCGCCCAGACCAGCGGCATGGCGGAGCCGGAGGGGCGGCCGGGGAAGAGGAAATGCTCAGGGATCGCCCCCGCCTCCCAGACCTGCTCGGGCAGCAGGCCGAGACGGCTGCCCATGCGCGTCATCGCCCGGAGCAGGTCGCGGGCCTCCGCATCGCGCCCGGCGGCGAGCTCGTAATGGCCGCGCTCGCCGGTCAGCAGCGGCCAGGGGCGGCCGCGGCCGGTGCCGTTGAAGGGGCTGCCATCCTCATGCTCGCCATAGCCGTCGCCATTGTAGCGGTACCAGCTCGGGCCGGAGGGGGTCTCGACCCGAAGCATGGCATCGATCAGGCGGATGGTGCCGGCGATGGCGGGATCGTCCGCCCGGCGCAGGCCGAAGCGGACGAGCTGCAGCGGGTCCGTGCTGATCAGCGTATCGGCCGGCACCAGGCATTCGCCGTCATGGTTGCGCACGGGGACGGCGTCGCGGATGCCGGCGCGGTCGGCGAAGACGGCGGGCGAGGCGGCGCGGACGTAGTAGGCGGGGATGCCGTGCCGGGCGACGATGTCGGGGTCGGCGCCGAGGCACCAGTCCTCGATGCGGCTGTTCCAGTCATCGGCCAGCAGCAGCAGGTCCCGCCGCTCCCCAGGCCCGAGCAGCTCCGCGCCACAAACCAGGGCGGCGATGGCGGCAGCGATGGTGAAGGTGTTGATGCCCGGCGTCTCCTCCCAGCGGTCCTGGTCGGTGGCGGGGCCGTAGAGGGCGATGAAGCGGAGCGCCTTCCGCACCATGGCGCCCGGCTGGATGCCGCCCAGCGCATCCGCCTCGGCCAGCGCGGAGGCGAGGAGGACGGGGAAGGCGGCCTCGTCGAGCTGGATGCCGGTCCAGTGCGCCTTGCCGCCGAGCCACTGGTTCTGCGCCCAGCGGCCATCCTCCTGCTGGGTGGCGATCAGGTAGCGGAGGATGTTGCGTGCCTCCTCCCAGCCGCCGAGGGCCAGCAGGGCGCCGGCGCTCTCCACCAGGTCGCGCGGCCAGACGAGGTGGTAGCCGCCCGGATCGTCCGTGCTGCTGCCCCAGGGGATGCTGAGGCTCGCCACCATGGCGCCGAGGAAGGTCTTGTCCTGATGCACCCGCAGCACCATCGCCGAGACATGCGCCGCCTCGCGGAACTCGTCCTGGCAGGCGTCCGGGTCGACGGTGCCGGCCTGCCAGGCCTCCCAGGCCTCGACATGGCGGTGCCAGGCGGCGTCGAAGGGCTGCAGCAGGGCGGAGAGGGCCAGCGTCGCCGCCGCCTCCGGCCCGGGGGCGAAGCCGAGGGCGAGCACGGCGGAGGGGCCGCGCAACTCGCCGAGCAGGGCGACATTGCCGGGACCGGCCGCATCGTATTCCCAGCGCATGGCGCCGTTCGCCGCGAAGTCCTGCCAGCCATCGCTCGCGCCGACGAAGCCGGCGCTGGCGCGCGCCCAGGCTTCGCCCTGCGTCGCCGGATCTGACGCGGCGAGGGCGAGGGCATGGCCGCCCTGCTCCGCCGAGAGCAGCAGGCGGCCGCGCTCGCGGCGGATCGTGGCGGTGTTCCCCTCCCCCGTGCCGCCGCAATGCGGGGCGAGCAGGACATGGAGGCGGAGATCGGCATCGCCGGTCAGCACCGCCTCGATCAGCAGCACGTCCCGGTCGCGCTCCGGCGCGATGCGCAGGGTGAGCTCGAAGCGCGGGTGCCGGTGCACCACCTGCACGGCCGGGATGCCGGGGCCGGCGGTGGCGAGGGTATAGTCGGCATTCCGCTTCACCTCCGTCCAGAAGCCGCGGCCGTCGGCGACGATGAAGCCGAGGTCGCGGATCTGCGGCAGGTCGACGCGCGGGTGGTAGACCTCGTTCACGATGCCATAGCCGAGCGTGAACCAGAGCCGGGAGGCACCCATGGCGGTGCCGACGATGTCCTTCGCGCTGCTGGTCCAGCTCGGGCGGATGCCGGGGGCGCCGGGGGCGGTCATGGGTGCTGATCGGTCATGGCGGCACGAGGCTACCATCCGCAACCGGCGGCAGGCGAGGCTGCGCTCGTCCGATCCGCTGCCGGCGCGGCGCGGTGCGTGAGGCGGTCGTCGACCCGCGCGCCGGCCTCCGGCACGGCGGCGGCGCCACGTCCGCGTGACAATCATGGCAGCGGCCTGCGCTGCGGGGAAGATCGGCGCACCATCGAAATCAACCATAGAAGTATATTTCGACCACTTATTGATACTTTTCAGAATAATTTGGCGCCAACCCGATGCGAATTGTCCTCGATTTTCATCCGAAGCCGCTTTCAAGCGCACATCCGCGGCATCCGGCTCGGCATGCAACCAAAATATTATGAAGTCCACGCTCCATAACTGTCGGGTTTGTTACATGAGCAGCGCGTAACTCTCTGATTATCTCCTGGCGCCGGCCCTTGGCCGCCCGACACTGACGCGAGCGAGAGCATGAAGATCCTGATCACCGGCAATATGGGCTATGTCGGCCCCTTGGTGGTGCGCCGCCTGCGCCGACGCTTCCCCGATGCGGAGCTGATCGGCTTCGACAACGCCTATTTCGCCCATTGCCTGACCGGCGCCGCGACGCTGCCCGAGGCGCTGCTCACCCGCCAGATCTTCGGCGATGTGCGCGGCATCGATCCGGCGCTGCTCCGCGGCGTCGATGCCGTGGTGCATATGGCGGCCATCTCGAACGACCCGATGGGCGACCGCTTCGCCCGCGTCACCACCGAGATCAACCAGGATGCCTCGGTGCGGCTCGCGCAGCAGGCGCAGTCGGCCGGCGTCCGCAACTTCGTCTTCCTCTCGAGCTGCAGCGTCTACGGCGTCGCCGCCGGGCCGCCGCGGCGGGAGGAGGATGAGCTCAACCCCGTGACCGCCTATGCCGCCTCGAAGATCGGCACGGAGCGTGCGCTCGCCGGGCTCAACGGCGACATGACCGTCACCTGCCTCCGCTTCGCCACCGCCTGCGGCATGTCGGACCGGCTGCGGCTCGACCTGGTGCTGAACGACTTCGTCGCCGGCGCGCTCAGCCGCGGCGAGATCACCGTGCTCAGCGACGGCACGCCCTGGCGGCCGCTGATCGACGTGGCCGACATGGCGCTGGCCATCGAATGGGCGGCGACGCGGCCGGCGGAGCGCGGCGGGCGCTTCCTCACCGTCAATGCCGGCTCCAACGAGCGCAACCATCAGGTCCGCGACCTCGCCCAGGCCGTCGCCGCGGCGGTGCCGGGCACGAAGGTCTCCATCAACACCTCGGCGCCGGTCGACAGCCGCTCCTACCGCGTCGATTTCGCCCGCTTCGCCGAGCTGGCGCCCGAGCACCAGCCGCAGGTGACGCTGGAGGGCTCCATCCGGCGGCTCGTCGAGGGCATGCAGGCGATGCGCTTCGCCGATGCCGAGTTCCGCCATTCGCCGCTCATCCGCCTGCAGGTGCTGCAGCAGCACCGCGAAGCGGGCCGGCTCACCGATGACCTTGTCTGGCGCCAGGGCGCCGAGGAGACCGTAGCATGAAGGTCGTGTTGCTGGCCGGCGGGCTGGGTACCCGCCTCGGGGAGGAGACCTCCATCCGCCCGAAGCCGATGGTCGAGATCGGCGGGCGGCCGATCATGTGGCACATCATGAAGATCTACGCGCATTACGGCTTCCGGGACTTCGTCGTCCTCGGCGGCTACAAGGTGCGCTACATCCGTGACTACTTCCTGCGCTACCGCGACGAGAATTGCGACTTCTCCATCGAGCTCGGCAGCGGCAAGGTGCAGTGGCTCGAGGCGGTCAACGAGAACTGGCGCGTGACGGTGCTGGATACGGGCGCCGAGACGATGACGGGCGGCCGCATCCTCCGCGCGCGGCAGCATATCGGCGGCGAGCGCTTCTGCCTCACCTATGGCGACGGCGTCAGCGACGTGAACATCCGCCGCGTCATCGCGGCGCATGAGGCGAGCGGCGCCTGGTGCACCCTCACCGCCGTCTCCCAGCCCGGGCGCTACGGCGCGCTGCGGCTCTCCGAGGATGGCCAGGTCGTCGGCTTCCGCGAGAAGGATGCGCGCGACGGCGGCCTCATCAATGGCGGCTACTTCGTCTGCGAGCCGCAGATGCTCGACCTGATCGAGGGCGACAGCACCGTCTTCGAGGACGGCCCGATGCGGCGGATGACCGAGCTCGGCAAGCTCGGCAGCTACCAGCATGACGGCTACTGGCAGAGCATGGATTCGCTCCGCGACAAGCAGCTGCTGGAGGCACGCTGGGCGACCGATGCGCCATGGAAGGTCTGGAGCTAGTTCCTTGCGCCTGGCGCACGGCAGCGCCGGCATGGACCGCGTCGCCCGGCTGAACCAGCAGTTCCGGCCGGCCGTCCCGGCTCTCCGTCCTGAGGGCCGCTGCGTGGCACATCGTCATGGACGGGCTTTTGCCCGGCATCGCTGATCGAGGAGCGGCTTGCCGTTCGGCGGTGTAGTGCAGCCTCCGGGGCCGGTGATGTCGCGGTGGATCGGGAAAGGCGCAGGGCACCGCGCATGCGGATCGGCAACGCTTATTGTCCTGCCTTCGGGAAAGCCTTCATCAACAACCATAACGGTCGTTGTCCATTCCTGCCTTGGAAAGACCGTGGCGCAACGCGGCGGCGTCGCAAAAGGTGAAGATGTTGTAAGATACGTTTGAGCTGGCGAACTTTTTTCAAGGTGCAGTGAGCGCACGGCGTTGGGAGAACATCCCCCTGCACATGTCTGCAAGATTAACAGCGGGACTAACGGACGACGGCGACGTTGTGTCGACCGTACAGGGAGGCAAGACGGTTGTGAGTGCATCGCAAGTGGCTACCATGCCGCGTAGAGCGACGATGGCCTGACGCGCATGGATCGCCTCAGCCCTGCACCCGTTGACGCCGTAATCCGCGCCGGCTCAGCCGCCACGCCCGCCTGCCGTTACTTCGGCGCATCGGCGCCCGGAACATTCGCCGGTTCCGGCCCTTCGCTACTGGCAATTCCCTGTGCCGCACCGGACGATCCGGCAGTTGCTGCCTGGCGCCCGCATCCCGATCCGCGCGCCGGGGGCGACGCCCGAGGCACGGCCGGATTATGTTCCCATTCTGCCCCCGCGTCCGCGCCACGAGGCCGCCGCGCAAAGGGCCGCCATCCGCGAGTGGGGCGGCCGTTTCGTCGCTCCCGTTCCGCACCTTGAAATCGTCCGAAAAGCCGGCGGAGCCCGCCCCCATGTTCAAGGTCTGTGCTGTCGTCCTCACCTATAATCGCCGCGGCCTGCTGGACGAATGCCTGCAAGCGGTCACCACACAGACCCATGCCTGCGACCGGATCGTCGTCGTCGACAATGCCAGCACCGATGGCACGGCGAAGATGGTGGCGGAGCGCTGGGCCGGCCGCGTCGACCTGCATGTGCTGGGGAAGAACATCGGCGCCGCGGGCGGCTTCAATCTCGGCATGCGCCTCGCCTACCAGACGGGGGCCGACTACATCTGGGTCATGGACGACGACGTCCTGCCCGAGCCAGATGCACTGGCTGCGCTCCTCGCTGCAAGGGAGACATTGGAGGCGCGGGGGATCAACCCCTCCTTCCTCACCTCCGTCGCTCGCGCGCCGGGCGGCGAGGTGACCAATGTGCCGGAGCTGGACCGCCGCCGGAATGTCCTCGCCTACGAGAACTGGCCGGACCTGCTGAACCACGGGCTGGTGCCGGTGACACGCGCCGCGCTCGTCTCCAACCTTTTCCCCCGCGCGACGCTGGCACAGCATGGCCTGCCCATCGCCGCGATGTTCATCTGGGGCGAGGATTCGGAATTCACCCTGCGCGTCAGCCAGGACCAGCCCGGCTACCTGGTCGGCGCCAGCCGTGCGCAGCATGTGCGCCAGCTCGCCGGCGTGCTCGATATCCGGACGGAGCGGAACCCGGCCCGAATCGGCTACCATTTCCATCGCATCCGCAACGACGTCTTCATGAAGCGGCGCTTCGAGGGCCCCCGCGCGGTGGCGCGGCTGTTCCGGGGCCAGGTGAAGCTGGCCTTGCAGCTCTGCCGGGCGCAGGAATTCGGCAAGGCCGGCATCGTGCTGCGCGGGTTGCTCGCCGGCCTCTCCTTCAATCCGCCGGTCGAGGCGGCGGATGCGCCCTGCACCATCGCCGATATCCGCCATGTCGCCGATCAGCCGATGACCGCGGCAGTGCTCGCGCCGACGGAGACTCGGGCCTTTTCGGACGACATGCGCACCGCGATCTAGGGCGGCTTCCGTTCGCCCTGGCTTGCGGAGCCCAGCCCGGCCCCGCGTTCGGCCGGGCAGGCCTCGATCAGGTGACCGAACCTGATTGGAACCTGCATGAGCCTGCCATTGGTGAGGCGCGGGCCGGCCCAGTCCCTGCCGATCATGACGTCGGAGGCCGTCTCGCCCGCCGTCAGCTCCAGCTCGTCGGCCGTCGCATTGGTGATGCTGGCGGTGATGACGGCGCCGCAGGCGAGCTGCATCATCCATTCCGCCTCCTCGATGCAGGCGAAGGTCATGGTGGCGCGGCCGCGCGCCTCGCCGATGCCGGCGGTAGGGAGGCCACCATAGGGCACGTCCTCCTCAAGCATGGCGAGACGGCGCGCATCGGGGAGGATGAAGCCCGTCTCCCGCAGAGACTATGGCGAGCCGAGTATAGCGGCAATCGGGGGTTCAGCGGCCGCCGCTGACCGGCAGCAACGCGCCGGTGACATAGCCGGAGGCGGCGGAGAGCAACCAGAGCACGGCCTCCGCCACCTCCTCCGCGCTGCCGCCGCGGCCCATCGGCACGCCTGCAGCCATGCGGGTCACGCGGTCCGGCATGCCGGCGGCGGCGTGGAGCTCGGTGTCGATCAGGCCGGGATTGACGGCATTCACCCGGATGCCCTCCCCTGCCAGCTCCTTGGCGAGGCCGATGGTCAGCGTATCCACCGCGCCCTTGCTGGCGGCGTAGTGCACCCATTCGCCGCCGCCGCCGAGCCCGGACGCGCGCGAGGAGATGTTGACGATCGTCCCGCCGCGGCCGCCATGGCGCGTCGACATGCGCCGGATTGCCTCCCGGCTGCAGGCGATGAGGCCGAGGACGTTGGTGCGCAGCACCTCCTCCCAGACCGCATCCGGTGTCTCGTCCAGCCGCCCGGTGGGGCCGGTGATGCCGGCATTGTTGACCAGCGCGTCAAGCCGGCCGAAGCGGGCATCGAGTTCGGCGAAGCAGCGCGCCCGTCCCTCGGCCTCGGCGATATCGGCCTGGAGGGCGACCGCGGTGGCGCCCGCTTCCCGTGCCGCCTCGGCCGTCGCCTCCGCGCGGGCGGCGTCGCTGCGATAGGTCAGGAGGACGTCGTAGCCCTGCGCGGCGCCGAGCCGGGCGATGGCGGCGCCGATGCCGCGCCCGCCGCCGGTGACCAGCAGCACGGGGCGCCCGGACGGGGAAGCCTTGGGGGGTGAGATGCTCATCCCCGCAGCCTGCCCCCCGATCGCCCAAGGCTCAAGACACCAGCCAAGCCCGGGACGGTGCCGACCAGCAGGGCGAGGGCACGGAGGACATGCAGGATCTCGCTTCGCATCTCCCCGGACCCGGCGCTGCGGCCCGAGCGGGGCCTGGGCGCCAGCCGGTCCTGCTCGGCGGGTTTGGCGACGCTTCGCGTGGTCCTCGCGGGCTCTTCCAGCGGATCGGCGACCTCGTGGAAGGCGCGCCACACGTCTTCGTGGGGCCACCGGCCGGTGCAGGCAATCTCGGAACTCCGCTACGTCGCAGGGTTGCACGATGATTCCCGCAGCCTGCGCCGCTCTGGCCGCGGCGGCACGGCTCGGGCAGTGTTCCGCTCAGGCACCAGGGAGACGATCCGCGCCATGTTCCTGCCAGACCTCTTCGCCGGCCAGCGCGTGCTGGTGACCGGCGGCGCCACCGGCCTCGGCCGCATGATGGCCGAGCGGCTGCTCTCGCTCGGCGCCGCGGTGGAGCTCTGGGGCCGCCGCGGCCCCGTCCTCGCCGAGGCGCGGGAGGCGATGGAGCGCGCACATGAAGGCCGCGTCTCGACGCGCATTGTCGACATCAAGGATGCGGACGCCGTGGAAGCCGCCGTCGCTGCGGCCTGGGACGGGGGCGGCGGCTACACCCATCTCGTCAACAACGCCGCCGGCAATTTCGTCAGCCGCACGGAGGATGTCTCGCCGCGCGGCGTGCGCGCCGTCAGCGACATCGTCTTCCACGGCACCCTCGCGGTGACGCAGGCGGTCGGCAAGCGCTGGATCGCGGCAAAGGATGGCGGCCATGCCGTCGTCTCCATCACGACGACCTGGGGCCGCACCGGCGCGCCCTTCGTCGTGCCCTCCGCCATGTCGAAGGCGGCGATCGACGCGATGACGCGCTCCCTCGCGGTGGAATGGGGCCGCTACGGCATCCGCCTCAACGTCATCGCCCCCGGCACCATCCCGACCGAGGGGATGTATGCCCGCCTCCGCCCGGGCGACAACGACCCGACCGCGAAGGCCGCCGCCAACAACCCGCTCGGCCGCGTCGGCAACGCGGAGGATATCGGCAACCTCGCCGCCTTCCTCCTCGCCCCCTCCTGGATCAATGGCGAGTGCATCGCCCTCGACGGCGGCAGCTGGATGATGAATGGCGGCGGCTTCCGCGACCTTTTCGCCTATGGTGATGCCGAATGGGCCGCGGCGCGCGAGCGCATCGCCGCCCGCAACGCGGCCGACAAGGCCCAGAGGGGAGCCCGGTCATGACGCTTCACGCCTGGCCTGCCCAGCAGCGCGTCCGCCATGGCGAGCCCGTGGCCGAGGCCCTGCCACCCGAGCTGGCGGATTGCGGGCGCGTGGTGCTCGCCACCACCCGCTCCCTTGCCCGCAGCCGCATCGCCGAGGCGACGCGCGCCGCGATCGGGGCGAAGCTCGTCGGCGAGTTCGCCACGATGCGCGCCCATTCCCCGGTGGAGGACGTGCTGGCGCTCGCCGCCCTGCTGCGCGAGACGCGGGCGGACCGCGTGGTGGCGCTCGGCGGCGGCAGCGTGATCGACGGGTCGAAGGTTGCCTGCGCCGCGGTCTGGCGCGGCCTCGCCGACCAGGCGGCGCTGCTCGGCCTTGCCACCTCGCGCGGCGCCGATGCCGAGCAATGGGACGAGCCGACGCTCTCGCCCCGCATCACCGCGGTGCCGACCACCCTCTCGGCCGCCGAATTCGCGCCGCATGCCGGCTTCACCGACATCGCCGCGGGCCGCAAATACCGCGCCCTGCATGCGATGCAGGTGCCGATCGCCGTGGTGCTCGACCCGGCGGCGACGATGGAGACGCCGGCGGAGCTGCTGCTCTCCTCCGGCATCCGCGCCGTCGACCACGCCGCCGAGCGGCTCTGTGCGCGGAAGCGGGCGGCCTTCTCCGATGCCGTCTCGCGCCAGGCGCTGGAGATGCTGGCCGTGGCGCTGCCTGCCATCCACCGCAAGGGCGATGACATGGAGGCCCGCGCCGCGGCGCAGCAGGCGATGTGGCTCTCCGTCATGGGCGGCTGGGCCGGCGTGCCGGTCGGGGCGAGCCATGGCATCGGCTACATCCTCGGCGGTGGGCGGGGTGTGCCGCATGGCATCACCTCCTGCCTCGGCCTGCCGGCGGTGATGCGGTGGAACGAGCCGGTCAATGCCGCGCAGCAACGGGTCGTCGCCGACATCCTCGGCGGCGGCACGGCGTCCGAGGCGCTGCGCCGATTCATCCGCGGCCTCGGCCTGCCGACGACGCTCGGCGAGGTCGGCATCGGCGAGGAGGAGATCCCGGCGCTGGCGGCGAAATGGGATGGCGGCCCGCCCATCGCCACCAACCCGCGGACGGTGAATGGCACCGCGGATGTGGAGGCCATCCTGCGGTTGATGCTGTAGCTGCTCACGTTTCGTTGTGCGTGGAAGGCTTGCGTCGCGCCCGCGCGTGGCGCCAGCATCCTCCACAACCGGCACCAGGCCGGAGAGGAGGACGCCATGGAATTCGGCTATTTCATGATGCCGTCTCACCCGCCGGAGCGCGGGCTGAAGGAAGGGCACGACTTCGACCTGCAGGTGCTGCGTTGGCTCGACGAGCTCGGCTTCTCCGAGGCCTGGGTCGGCGAGCACCACACCGCACCCTGGGAGCCGCATCCGGCCCCCGACCTGCTGATCGCGCAATCGCTGAAGGAGACGACGCGGCTGCGCATGGGCCCGGGCGGCTTCCTGCTGCCCTACCACCACCCGGCGGAGCTGGCGAACCGCGTCGCCATGCTCGACCACCTCTCGGGCGGGCGGCTCAATTTCGGCATCGCCGCGAGCGGCCTGCCGAGCGACTGGGCGATGTTCAATGTCGACGGCATGTCGGGCGCCAACCGCGAGATGACGCGCGAGGCGCTCGACATCATCCTGAAGCTCTGGACCCAGGACGGGCCCTTCCACCACCAGGGCAAGTACTGGAGCGTCGACAAGCCCGACACGATGTTCGGCTTCCTCAAGCCGCATATCAAGCCGCTGCAGGCGCCGCACCCGCCGATCGGCGTCGCCGGCCTGTCGAAGAATTCCGACACGCTGAAGATGGCGGGCGAGCACGGCTTCCTGCCGATGAGCCTCAACCTCAACCCGGGCTACGTGACGAGCCACTGGGACAGCGTCGAGGCCGGCGCCCGCAAGTCCGGCCGCACGCCGAGCCGGCGCGACTGGCGCCTGGTGCGCGAGGTTTTCGTCGCCGACACCGACGAGGAGGCCTGGCGGCTCTCGGTCGGCTCCATGATGGGGCGGATGATGGGCGAGTACTTCCTGCCGCTGCTCTCCAATTTCGGCTTCAAGGAATACCTCAAGCACAGCCCCGAGGTGCCGGACAGCGACGTCACCGTCGAGTACTGCGCACGCCGCAACTGGCTGGTCGGCTCGCCCAGGACGGTCGCCGAGCGGCTGGAGCAGATCTACGAGGAGGTCGGCGGCTTCGGCCAGCTTCTGGTCTTCGGCTTCGACTACCAGGAAAACCCGGCCGCCTGGCGCAACTCGCTGCGCCTGCTGCAGGAGGAGGTGCTGCCGCGCGTCCGCCATCTCACGCCGCCGGCCCCGACGCCGGCGCTGGCGGCGGCGCAGTAGCTTGCATCGGGACGGGCGGCGAACCATTTCCAGGGGCATGAAGCCGCTCCTGATCGCCGCCCTGCTCCTCCCCCTCGCCGCCTGCGGCCCTGGCGGGCTCCGCGCGGGCGGCGAGTTCTCCGGCCAGCCCGACACGGTGATCGGCAACACCGAGCGCAACATGGCGACCGGCGCCGTCACCAGCGAGGGCAGCATCTATGTCCGCCGCCAGGGCTACCTGACGACACCGGCGGAGCGGCTGCGCTACTAGGGCAAACCCGATCAGGTGGAATCACCTGATCGGAGTAACTTGCCCGATCAAGCAACAGGCTGGAGCGGGTTTCGTGAGCCAGTCGAACGGAGACCGCTCCAGCGCTCGTCGTGGCGGAGGATGACAGGATCCTCGGCTTCACCATGCCCGGCGCCCCGGCGGGCGAGGCGATGAGCGTGCTGTGGGTGGCGATGCCCGGGGGCTGCCCTCCACCGCGCCGCGCGACGGCATCCTGGGGCGTCCGACGCTGGCCGAGGGGGTGAACATGCTCTTCGGCAACCTAACCCCGCCCGCGGCCTGACCTCAGCCGAAGCGCTCCAACGCGAAGGGCGCCAGGTCGAGATTCGGCGCCGGCCCGAGCATGGCCTGCGCCAGTACCGCCCCGGTCGGCGCCGAGCCCGTCAGCCCGAGATGCCCATGGCCGAAGGCGCACCAGAGCCCTGGCCAGCGCCGCACCGGCCCGATCACCGGCAGGCTGTCCGGCAGGCAGGGGCGATGGCCCATCCAGAACCCCTCCGCCCCCTCGATACGGGCCTGGGGAAAGGCCATGCGCAGGTCGCGCAGCAACAACTCCGCCCGGCGCGCCGTCGGCGGGTGGTCGAGGCCGCCGAATTCCACCGTGCCGGCGATGCGCAGCCCCTCCTCCATCGGGGAGATGAAGGCCTTGCGATCCGCCGGCACCACCGGCCGCTGCAGCGAGATGCCGGCATCGGCCAGCATGACGTGGTAGCCGCGCTGGCTCTCCAGGGGCACGCGGATGCCGAGAGGCGCCAGCAGCCGCGCCGACCAGGCGCCGGCCGCCAGCACCACCGCATCCGCCGCGAGCGGGCCAGCGGCGGTGGCGACGCCCGTCACCCGCCCCTCCGCCGTGGTGATCGCCTGCACCGCCTCCTGCCGGATCGTCCCACCCAAACGCTGGATGCCGCGCGCCACCACCTCCGCCTGGCGGCGCGGGTTGAGGCTGCTGCCCTGGTCGGGGATGAAGACGCCGAGCGCGTAGTCGCCCTGCATGTCGGGCTCCAGCGCGCGGATCGCCTCGGCGCCGTCGAGGAGTTCCAGCCGCATCCCATGCTGCTGCCGCAGCACCCAGCCGGCCTCGTCCTTCGCGTAATGCACGCGGTCCCGGTAGAGGTAGAGCTGCCCGGTTTCCCGGATGAGGTCGAGCGCCCCTTCCTCGGCGAGGATGCGCCGGTGCTGCTCCATCGCGCCGAAGAGCAGGCCGGAGAGCGCCTCGGCGATGGCGGCGACGCGGGCCGGGCGGGCGCTGGCGACGAAGCGCGCGAGCCAGGGCGCCGCCCGCAGCGCGTAGCGGGCGGGGAGGTGCAACGCGCCCTCCGAGTCGAGCAGCATCCCCGGCACCTGGCGCAGCACGCCCGGCATGGCGAGCGGCGCGACCGAGCCGGCGCTGATCGCCCCCGCATTGCCGGAGGAGGCGCCGCCACCCGGCGGTCCTCCGTCCAGCACCGTCACCGCCGCGCCGCCGCGCGCGAGGTGCCAGGCGGTGCAGAGGCCGACGATGCCGGCGCCGATGACGATGATACGCATGGGCCAAGCCTCCGCCGCGCGCCCTCATCGCGCAACCCTCCGCTCACGGCCGCGCCGGCGGCGATGCGGCAGGCCCTGCAGCAGCACGCCGCGCGGCTGGAGCGGCCGGTGATCGACGGCGCGGAGGCGAGCATCGAGGACGGCTATGCCTGCCATGCCGGCCTGCCCCGCTGCATCGGCGGCTGGCGGGTGCAGGTGGTCGTCGTCGACGAGTGCTGGGACGAGGCCGAGCGCCGCGGCATGACTTGTGGCTGGAGCCTTGAATCAGGCTCCAGCCTGTTGTCCCGTCGCGCGATTCACGCCTCCGGTCGTGCCGACCTTCGGCGACCGCGCTTCAGCCCTCCCTGGTCTCGAAGCGGTAGACCTTGCTGACGATGCGCCAACCCTCGCTCGTCCGGTTGAGCACCAGGTAGTCGGTGAAGTAGCGCGGCGGGAGCTGGCAGGCGACCTTCACGAAGGCCGTCTCCGGGCCGCTGATGTCGAGCAGCAGGATGCGGTCGTCGCGCTCGAGGCCGCGGCTGGCGGCCGAGGGGCGGCTCCGCACCATCTCGAACCACGCCTCGCGCGGCAGGTCCTCCACGCCGCCATCCTTCGCCCAGTAGAGATGGGAGACGGGATGGAAGGCGGCGGCGAGCTTCTCGACGCTGCCCTCGTAGAGCCCGTCGAAATAGGTCTGGATGACCGCCTCGATCTCGGCGACGGCGCTGGCCGCCATGGGTTTTCCGCCTGCGTCCGGCATGGGATGCTCCTCCTTGATCCGGCGCCAGCCTAACCGAGGAGGAACATCCACCGCCATGGCCCATCCGAGCCTGAAGGCCGCTTTCGAGGCGGGGCGCTTCGTCGTCGCCCCCGGCATCTTCGACATGATCTCCGCCAGGGTCGCGGATGGCATGGGCTTCGCCAGCCTCTACGCCACCGGCTTCGGCACCGTCGCCAGCCATCTCGGCGTGGCCGATGCGGGGATCGCCACCTATACCGACATGGTCGGGCGCGTCGGCGCCTTCGCCCGCGGCTGCCGCACGCCGGTCGTCGCCGATGCCGATACCGGCTACGGCGGGCTGCTCAACGTCCGCCACACGGTGATGGGCTACGAGGCGGCGGGCGTCACCGGCATCCAGCTCGAGGACCAGGAGATGCCGAAGAAATGCGGCCACACGCCGGGCCGCCGCGTGATCCCGGCCGAGGAGATGGCGCTGAAGATCAAGGTCGCGGCCGAGGCGCGGCGGGACCCCAACATGCTCATCGTCGCGCGGACCGACGCACGGACGACCCTCGGCCTCGAGGAGGCGATCCGCCGCGGACAGGTCTATGCCGAGGCCGGGGCCGACGTGATCTTCATCGAGAGCCCGGAGAGCGAGGCGGAGATGCAGGCGATCGGGAAGGCTATCAGGAAGCCGCTTCTCGCCAACATGGTCGAGGGCGGGCGGACGCCGATCCTCCCCGCGAAGCGCCTCGCCGAGATCGGCTATGCGATGGCGATCTACCCGGCGGTCGGCTTCCTCGCCGCCGCCGCGGCGCTGGAGCGGGTCTATGGCCACCTCAGGGAGCAGGGTGACAGCAACGCCCTCCCCGCTTCCGAGAGCTACGGCTTCGGCCGCGTCTGCGAGCTGATGGGCTTCCCCGAGGTCTGGGAATTCGACCGCAGATGGGCGCAGGGGGAGGCGAAGTGATGTTCGAGCAGGTCAAGGCCCTCGTCTTCGACGTCTTCGGCACCGTCGTCGACTGGCGCGAGGGCATCGCGCGGGAGGCGGGGCCTTTCCTCGCCCGCATCGGCCGCGCCGAGATCGACGCGCATGCCTTCGCCGATGCCTGGCGCGCCCGCTACCAGCCGGCGATGGAGGAGATCCGCAGCGGAAGGCGGGGCTTCACCCGGCTCGACCTGCTGCACCGCGAGAATCTCGAGCAGGTGCTCGAGGCGCACGGGATCGCGCCGGCGGAGGTGGGCGAGGCGGCGCTCGACGAGCTCAACCATGCCTGGCACCGGCTCGACCCCTGGCCGGAGGCGGTGGCGGGACTCACCCGGCTGAAGCGGCGCTTCATCATCGCGCCGCTCTCCAACGGCAACATCGCGCTGATGACGAACATGGCGAAGCGCGCCGGCATCCCCTGGGACGCGATCCTCGGCGCCGAGGTGGCCCAGGCCTACAAGCCGGACCCGCTGGCCTATCTGCGGACGGCGGAGGTACTTGGCATCCGCCCGGCGGAGCTCTGCCTGGTCGCGGCCCACAATTGCGACCTGAAGGCGGCGCGGGCGGCCGGCCTTGCCACCGCCTTCGTGCCGCGGCCGACGGAGCATGGGCCGGGGCAGGCGACCGACCTGGCGCCGAGCGAGGCCTGGGACGTGGTCGCGCGGGATTTCCAGGACCTCGCCCACCGGCTCGGCGTGTAGAGCGGGCTCCGTTCGCGCCGGGCGCACGGACCCCGCTCTCGCCTGTCGTGCGGATCGCTTCGATCAGGTGTCTCCACCCGGTCGAGGCTCTGCCCCAGCGGCGTCCCGCGCGTGGGCGGCCTGCCCGCCACCCTGCGGCGTCGCATGCCGGCGCTCCGCGAGGGGAGGCCGGCGCCCGGCTCGAACCCGGCTTGGCGGGTTAGCGCGGTTTCCGTTCGACCTGGCTCACGGAACCCGCTCCAGCCTGTCGTTCAGTCGAGCAGATAACTCCGATCAGGTGATTCCGCCTGATCGGCGTCCGCTCTAACGCGTGCCGGCCCGGCCGGGCTGGTTGCCGCTGCCGACGCCGCCGGCGCCGCCGGGCTGCAGGGGCGTCGGCACGCCGCCGCCGGTCGCCCTGCTGTTCACCGAACCGGTGGGCGCAGTGGCGGAGGGCGCCATGGGCTCGCCCGGCCCACGGGGAGCATACCGGGAGCCGGAGTTCGAGCAGGCCCCGAGCGCGGCGGCCAGCACTGCGATTCCCATCAGCTTCACGACCATGAACCTCTCCCTGCTATCCAGTGACACCGAAGTAACCGGGACGGCACAGGAAGGTTCCGCCCTCCTATCCGGGAGACCGCACCTGCGGCACCATCGCCCGCATCCCCGCCGGGAAGAGCGGGCCGCCGTAGCCGGCCTCGACCGGGATGCGGAGCATCTTCCGGCCCTCGGCATCGACCTCGAGCACGGGCTGGACGGTGACGACGGGGCGGGCGGCGGCGCGCGACAGGGCATCGCCGAGGCTCCCGGCCTCGGCGAGGCGAAGCAGGTTCAGACGCGTCGGGAAGAGCAGGGTGCGCTGACCGGACTCGGCCTCGGCGAGCGCCTGCCCAGGGCTGATCCAGATGCTGTCCACCGCTTCATGCCCGTCATGCGTCGCCGCATGGCCGCCCGGGGCAGGAGCGAGGAAGAAATGGGTGTCGAAGCGCTTGGAGAGGTCGGAGGGCGTCACCCAATGGGCGAAGGGGACCAGCGCCTCGATGTCGGGGCGGAGGCCCTCGGCCTGGAGCAGGGCGGCGAAGCCGCGGCTGCCGGCATTCAGCGCCTCGCGATGGGCCAGCGCGATGGCGGCGCCTTGGGCGGGGTCGAGTGCCGCGCCGGCCTCGGTGCGGGCGAGGAGCAGGCCGCTCTCCTCGAAGGCCTCGCGGACGGCGGCGACGCGGAAGGCGGCGAGCGGGTCCGTGCTGCCGAGGCCGGAGGCGATCTCGGCATCCGCCGCATCGACGCTGCCGCCGGGGAAGACCAGGGCGCCGGCGGCGAATTCGATCTCGCGATGGCGGACGACCATGAAGGTCTCGGGCCCGGAGGGGCCGTCGCGCAGCAGCAGGACGGTGGCGGCAGGGCGCGCGGGGGCGGGTTCGGACAAGCGGACTACTCCGTGCGGATGCCGGCGGCCTGGATGAGCGGGGCCCAGCGGGCATGCTCGGCCTGGAGGAAGGTGGCGAAATCGGCGGGGCTGCCGCCGACGATCTGCGAGGCCTGGGTCTGCTCGATCACCCGGGCGACCTCGGGCTGGCGGAGGGCGGCGTTGAAGATGCGGTTGGCGGCCTCGACCAGCGGCTCCGGCAGGCCGGCAGGGCCCACGATGCCGTGCCAGCCCTGCGCCTCGAATCCGGCGAGCGCCGCCCCGCCCGCCTCGGCGATGGTCGGCACCTCGGGCAGGAAGGGGTGGCGCTGCCGCCCCGCCACGGCGAGCGGGCGCAGCTTGCCCTCGCGGATGAAGGGCAGGCTGGTCGAGGCGGTGATGATGCTGCTCGAGGTCTCGCCGGCGAGCAGGCTGCGGGCGACCTCGGCGCCGCTGCGATAGGGCACCGGCGTCATGGTGAGGCCGGCGCGGCGGAGCATCAGCTCCTGCGCGAGGTGGCCGACATAGCCGATTCCGGGATGGGCATAGACCATGTCGCCGCGGCGGCGGGCGAGGTCGAGGAAGCCCGCTAGGTCGGTGACCGGCAACGCGGCCGGGACCACGAGGACGAGGGGCAGGTTGATCATGTGGCAGATCGGGGTGAAGGCGCGCATCGGATCGTAGCCGAGGCTCGGCTGCAGCTCCCGCCCGATGGCGTTGGGGGCGAGGTCGGCCATCATCAGCGTGGCGCCGTCCGGGCGGGCCTGGGCGACCACGGCGCCGGCGATGGTCCCGCCGGCCCCGGCGCGGTTCTCCACCACCAGGCTCTGCCCGCTGGCCAGCGCCGGGAAGGCATTGGCGACGGTGCGGGAGAGGGTATCGATCGCGCCGCCGGCGCCGAAGGGGACGATCAGGCGCACCGGCCGGTCCGGCCACGGGGCGGCCGGTTGGGCACGGGCGAGCGTAGGCACGGCCAGGCCGGCCAGGAGCGCGCGGCGATGCAGCACATGTGACGCTTGCGGCATGATACGACTTCCCCGATGCTGGCGCGTGGCAGGGTGCCGCCGGGGCGCGACGGGCGCAACCGCTGGCGAAATCTGTGTGAGGGCATATGTTCCAGGCCCGGCCTGGGAGGGGAGACGACCTGCATGACCTGGTCCATCGTCGCGCATGATCCCGCGACCGGCGCCTTCGCCGTCGCGGTGACGACCTGTGCCTTTGCGGTCGGCGCGAGCTGCCCCTTCGTGCGCCCGGGCGTCGGCGCGGTCTCCACCCAGTCCATGACCAACCGCTATCTTGGGCCGGCGGTGCTGGATGGGATGGCGCGCGGCCTGTCGCCGACGGCGGCCATCGAGAGCGCGCTGGCAGGGGATGAGGGGCGCGGCATCCGGCAGGTCCATGCCGTCGACCGGCACGGGCGGAGCGCGGCCTGGACCGGGCAGAATTGCGTGGAATGGTGCGGCGACCGGCCGGCGCAGGGCTTCTCGGTCGCCGGGAACATGCTCGCCAGCGAGGCGGTGCTGGCGGATACCGTGGCGGCCTTCGTCACCCGGGACGACCTGCCGCTGGCGGAGCGGCTGGTGGCGGCGCTCGAGGCAGGGGATGCGGCGGGGGGCGACAGGCGCGGGCGGCAATCCGCGGCGCTGCTGCTGACGACGGTGGAGGACTTTCCCGACATCAACCTGCGGGTGGACGACCATCCGGAGCCGGTGGGGGAGCTCGGGCGCCTGCTCGGCATCTGGCGGCGGGACCGGGAGCCGGGCCTCCGCGACCAGCCCCGCAAGGCCAATCCATCCGGCTGGATCGACCTCGATGCGATAGAGGCCAGCTGGCGGCGGAAGGGGTCGACGCTGCGGTTCCGGCGGTAGGCCCGTCCCGCCTCCGCTCAGCCGCCGAGGGCGGCCTTCACCAGCGGGCCGGCCTTGGCCATGTCGAGGCTGGCGGCGTGCTTCGCGCGCAGGGCGGCCATCACCTTGCCCATCTCCTTGACGGAGGTGGCGCCGGTCTCGGCGATGGCGGCCTGGACGGCGGCCTGCATCGCGGCCTCGTCCATCTGCCGGGGGAGGAAGCTCTCGATGACGGCGATCTCCGCCTCCTCCTTCTCGGCGAGCTCGGGGCGGTTGCCCTGGCGGTAGAGCTCCACGCTCTCGCGCCGGCTCTTCGCCATGCCGCGGAGCATGGCGGTGATCTGGTCGTCCGGGACCTTGTCGATGCCGGAGGGGCGGGCGGCGATGTCGACGTCCTTCAGCCTTGCCAGGATCATGCGGAGGGTGGAGGTGCGAGCCGCGTCCTTGGCGAGCATCGAGGCCTTCAGGGACTCGGTGAAGCGGCTGCGCAGGTCCTCGGCCATGAAATGTCTCCGATTGAATGGGGTGGCGGCTGTAGCATGCGGGCAAGGAAAAGAGGATTGGGAAGTTTTTTCCCAACTCCGCCTTCCGGGTTGAAATGGGAAGTTGCTTCCCGCATGTTCCGCCCATGCGGACCGTCGAAGAGATCATCGCCCAACTCGGCGGCCCGGAGGCCGCCGCGGCGCGTTGCGGCATCGGCACCGAGGCGGTGCGGAAGTGGCGGCAGGCGCGGGCCATCCCGGCCCGCCACTGGCCTTCCATCCTCGCCGCCACCGGCCTTGCCCTCGCCGACATGCCGGGCACCCCCGAACCCCGTGCGGAGACATCCATGACCGAAACCGAGACCGTGCCCGAAGGCGCGACTGCCTGCCTGGTTCTGGCCGATGGCAGCGTCCTCTGGGGCCGCGGCTTCGGGGCGACCACGGCGCCGGGCGCGGCGCCGGTGGCGGAGGTCTGCTTCAACACCGGCATGACGGGGTACCAGGAGACGCTGACCGACCCCTCCTATGCCGGGCAGATCATCACCTTCACCTTCCCCCATATCGGCAATGTCGGCGCCAACCCCGAGGATATCGAGGCGGTGACGCCGGCGGCGCGGGGCCTCGTCGTCAAGCAGGATCTGACGGAGCCGGCCAATTACCGGGCGACGCGGCACCTCGACGACTGGCTGAAATCCTTCGGCATCCCGGGCATCGCGGGCGTGGATACGCGGGCGCTGACCATCCGCATCCGCGATGGCGGGGCGCCGAACGGGGTGCTCTGCTTCCCGGCCGATGGGCGGTTCGACCTCGACTCGCTGCGGGCGCAGGCGGCGGCCTGGCCGGGGCTCGAGGGGATGGACCTGGCGCGCGAGGTCTCCTGCCGGCAGTCCTATCACTGGGACGAGACGACCTGGGCCTGGCCGGAGGGCTTCGGCCGGCAGACGGCGCCGCGGCACAGGGTCGTCGCCGTGGATTACGGGGCGAAGCGCAACATCCTCCGCTGCCTCGCCTCGGCCGGGCTAGACGTGACGGTGGTGCCGGCGACGGCGACGGCGGAGGAGATCCTGCGGCACGAGCCGGATGGGGTCTTCCTCTCCAACGGCCCGGGTGACCCGGCGGCGACCGGCGCGTATGCGGTGCCCGCCATCCAGGGCGTGCTGGAGCGGCGGGTGCCGGTCTTCGGCATCTGCCTCGGGCATCAGCTGCTCGGCCTCGCCCTGGGCGGCAAGACCTACAAGCTCGACCGCGGGCACCGGGGAGCGAACCAGCCGGTGAAGGACCTGGCCACCGGGCGGGTCGAGATCACCAGCCAGAACCATGGCTTCGCCGTGGACGACAAGAGCCTGCCCGAGGGGGTGAAGGTCACGCATGTCTCGCTCTTCGACCAGTCGAACGAGGGGCTGATGGCGACGGACCGGCCGGCCTTCTCGGTGCAATATCACCCGGAGGCTTCGCCGGGGCCGACGGACAGCCACCACCTGTTCCATCGCTTCGTCGCGCTGATCGAGAAGAACAAGGGAGGGGCGTGATGTTCGATCTGAAGGGCCGCGTCGGGCTGGTCACCGGCGGGAATGGCGGCATCGGCCTCGGCTTCGCGCGCGGGCTGGCGAAGGCCGGCGCCAGCGTGATGGTCGCCGGGCGGAACGCGGAGAAGAACGCCGCCGCCGTCGCCGAGCTCAAGGAGCTCGGCGCCGAGGCGGATGCAGTCATCGTCGACGTGACGGAGGCCGCCAGCATCGAGGCGATGGTCAACGCGACGGCCGAGCGCTTCGGCGGCATCGACATCCTGGTCAACAATGCCGGGACGAATATCCGCAACCGGCCGGAGGTCTATGCCGAGGCCGACTGGCATGCGGTGATCGACACCAACCTGACCAGCGCCTACCTCGCCTCCAAGGCGGCCTATCCGCATCTCAAGGGCAGCGGGCATGGGCGGGTCATCAACAACGGCTCCATGCTGTCGATCTTCGGCCTGCCCTTCCACATCGCCTATGCGGCGTCGAAGGGGGGCGTGGTGCAGTTCACCAAGTCGCTCGCCGTGGCTTGGGCGGCGGACGGGATCACGGTGAACGCCGTGCTGCCGGGCTGGATCGACACCGACCTGACCCGCAAGGCCCGCAAGGACATGCCGCAGCTGAACGACAACGTGCTGGCGCGGACGCCGAAGGGGCGCTGGGGCACCATGGAGGATTTCGAGGGGCTGGCGGCTTTCCTCGGGAGCGATGCGAGCGCCTTCATCACCGGGGTGGCGATCCCGGTCGATGGCGGGTTCTCGGTCCAGGGCTGAGCCTTGCCCTCCGCCGACACCCTCCTCGTCTTCGCCGCCCTCTCGCTCGGCCTCGCGGTGACGCCGGGGCCGAACATGCTCTACCTGGTCTCACGCTCGCTGGCGCAGGGGACGGAGGCGGGGATGGTCTCGCTGGCCGGGTGCCAGGCGGGGTCGCTCGCCATCATGCTCTGCGCCGCGGCGGGCATCACGGCGGCGCTGCTCGCCATCCCCCATGCCTGGGACGTGCTGCGCCTCGGCGGCGCGGCCTATCTGCTCTGGCTCGCCTGGCAGAGCGTCCGGCCGGGCGGGCAGCCGGTCTTCGCGCCGAGGGCGATGCAAAGGGAGCCGGCGGCGCGGCTGTTCAGCGTCGGCTTCGCCACGGCGGCGCTCAACCCGAAGGTGGCGCTCTTCTACATGGCGGCGCTGCCGCCCTTCATCGCGCCCGACCAGGGGAATGCCTTCACCCAGGCTGTGGTTCTCGGGGTGGTGCAGGTGCTGATCTGCGCGGGCTTCGATGCGCTGCTGGTCTCGGGCGCCGCCGGCGTCGCACGATTCCTCGGCACGCGGCCGGGCTGGATGGCGGTGCAGCGCTGGGTGCTCGGCGCGGCGCTCGGGCTGCTGGCGGTGAAGCTGGCGGGAGAGGGGCACCGGGCATGACGCTGCTCTTCATCGGATTGCTGGCGCTGTCCTGGACGGGGCTGAGCCTCGCGGTGCTCGCCATCGTGCTGCGGCGCATCAGCACGCCGCGTCAGGCGGCCTGGCGGGCCGTTGGGATCGGCCTCGTCGTCAACAGCATCTCCGCCTGGTACGCCTCGCCCGGCGAGCCGATCGCCTCCGTCATTCTCATCGTGCTCTGCCACCTGCTGCTGCTGCCGGCGCTGCTGGTCGCAGCAAAGCGGGAGGAGATGCGGTGACGCGGCGCCCGCCTCCCCTGCCCGGCCTCGCGGGCTGCGCCCTGCAACCGACGCCCGGGCAGATCCGCGCGCAATGCGAGGCGGAGCGCAGGCGGCGCGGCATCCGCCGATTGCTGACGCCCGAGACGCGCGACCGCCCTGAATGCCTGCCGCCCACAGCGGCCCAGACCTGACGGATACCCGACCCATGCCGAAGCGCACCGACATCAAGTCCATCCTCATCCTCGGCGCCGGGCCGATCGTCATCGGCCAGGCGGCGGAGTTCGACTATTCAGGGGCGCAGGCCTGCAAGGCGCTCCGGGCGGAGGGCTATCGCGTCATCCTGGTGAACTCCAACCCGGCGACGATCATGACCGATCCCGGCCTGGCGGACGCGACCTATATCGAGCCGATCACGGTCGAGATGGTCGAGAAGATCATCGCCAAGGAAAGGCCGGATGCGCTGCTGCCGACCATGGGCGGGCAGACGGCGCTCAATACCTCGCTCAAGCTCGCCGAGGCGGGCGTGCTCAAGAAGTATGGATGCGAGCTGATCGGGGCCAAGGCCGAGGTGATCGACAAGGCCGAGGACCGGCTGAAATTCCGCGATGCGATGACCAAGATCGGCATCGAGAGCCCGCGCAGCGCCATCGCCCACACCATGGAGGAGGCCCGCGCCGCGCTCGACCTCGTCAAGCTGCCTTGCGTGATCCGCCCCTCCTTCACCCTCGGCGGCACGGGTGGCGGCATCGCCTACAACCGCGAGGAGTTCGAGCAGATCGTGGCCGCGGGCCTCGATGCCTCGATGACCAACGAGGTGCTGGTCGAGGAGAGCGTCCTCGGCTGGAAGGAGTATGAGATGGAGGTGGTCCGCGACAGCGCGGACAATTGCATCATCATCTGCTCCATCGAGAACCTCGACGCGATGGGCGTGCATACGGGTGATTCCGTGACCATCGCCCCGGCGCTGACGCTCACCGACAAGGAATACCAGCGGATGCGCGATGCCTCCATCGCCTGCCTCCGCGAGATCGGCGTCGACACCGGCGGCTCCAACGTGCAGTTCGGCATCAACCCGGCGGATGGCCGCATGGTGGTGATCGAGATGAACCCGCGGGTCAGCCGCTCCTCCGCGCTGGCCTCGAAGGCGACCGGCTTCCCGATCGCCAAGGTCGCGGCCAAGCTCGCCGTCGGCTACACGCTGGACGAGCTGAAGAACGACATCACCATGGTGACGCCGGCCAGCTTCGAGCCGACGATCGACTATGTGGTGGTGAAGATCCCGCGCTTCACCTTCGAGAAATTCCCCGGCACGCCGGCGACGCTGACCACCAGCATGAAGTCGGTCGGCGAGGCGATGGCGATCGGCCGCAGCTTCGCGGAAGCCCTGCAGAAGGGGCTGCGGAGCCTGGAGACGGGACTGTCGGGGCTCGATGAGATCCCCGCCCCCGGCGACGGCAGCGCGCAGGCCTTCCATGCCGCACTCGCCACGCCGCGGCCGGACCGGATCGTCATGGCGGCGCAGGCGATGCGGGCCGGCGTCTCGCTGGCCGAGATCGCCGAGGCGAGCAAATTCGATCCCTGGTTCCTGCGCGAGGTCGAGAAGATCGTCGCCGCCGAGCGGCGGGTGAAGGCCGAGGGGCTGCCGCGGACGGCGACCGAGCTGCGGCGGCTCAAGGCGCTCGGCTTCTCCGACAGGCAACTCGGCAAGCTGACCGGCCTGACGGAGGCGGCGGTCGAGGCGCTGCGGCTGAAGCTCGGCGTGACCCCCGTCTTCAAGCGGATCGACACCTGCGCGGCCGAGTTCGCCTCCGACACGCCTTACATGTACTCGACCTATGAGGGCGGGTTCGGGGTGCCGGACTGCGAGAGCCGGCCGACCGACCGCCAGAAGATCGTCATCCTCGGCGGCGGGCCGAACCGGATCGGCCAGGGCATCGAGTTCGACTATTGCTGCGTCCATGCCTGCTACGCGCTGAAGGAAGCAGGCTTCGAGACCATCATGGTCAACTGCAACCCGGAGACGGTCTCGACCGACTACGACACCTCCGACCGGCTCTATTTCGAGCCGCTGACCGGGGAGGACGTGCTCTCCCTGCTGCGGAAGGAGCAGGAGCGGGGCACGCTGCTCGGCTGCATCGTCCAGTATGGCGGGCAGACGCCGCTGAAGCTCAGCCAGGCGCTGCACAAGGCGGGCATCCCGATCCTCGGCACCAGCGCGGAGGCGATCGACATCGCCGAGGATCGCGAGCGCTTCCAGCACCTGCTGAAGGGGCTCGGCCTGCGCCAGCCGCAGAACGGCACGGCGCGGACGCTCGATGAGGCGGCGCGGGAGGCCGAGCGGATCGGCTACCCCGTCGTCGTCCGGCCGAGCTACGTGCTGGGCGGGCGGGCGATGGAGATCGCCTGGAACCGCGAGCAGCTCATGCGCTTCGGCCAGGAGGCGGTGAAGGTCTCGGGCGAGAACCCCATCCTGATCGACCAGTACCTGGCGGATGCCATCGAGGTCGATGTGGACTGCATCGCCGACGAGGACGGCACGGTCTATGTCGCGGGCGTGATGGAGCATATCGAGGAGGCGGGCATCCATTCGGGCGACAGCGCCTGCTCCCTCCCCCCCTACTCGCTCCCGCCCGCCATCGTCACCGAGCTGAAGGCCGAGACCGAGGCCATGGCCAAGGCCCTGAAGGTCAAGGGGCTGATGAACGTCCAGTACGCGGTGAAGGACGGGGAGATCTTCGTCCTCGAGGTCAATCCCCGCGCCTCGCGCACCGTGCCCTTCGTCGCCAAGGCGACGGGCGTGCCGGTCGCCAAGATCGGCGCGCTGGTCATGGCCGGGCGGCGGCTCGGCGAGTTCGACCTGGATGACAGCGCCGTCAACCGGCATGTGGCGGTGAAGGAGGCGGTCTTCCCCTTCAACCGCTTCCCGCAGGTGGACGTCATCCTCGGGCCGGAGATGAAGTCGACCGGCGAGGTGATGGGGCTGGACGCCAGCTTCGAGCGGGCCTTCGCCAAGGCGCAGCTCGGCGCCGGGGTGAAGCTGCCGGGGGCGGGCACCGCCTTCCTCTCGGTCAAGGACAGCGACAAGGCGGCGGCCATCGTGATGGCGCGGCGGCTGACCGATATGGGCTTCACCGTGCTGGCGACGCGGGGCACGGCGGCGCGCATCCGCGATGCGGGGCTCGAGTGCCAGGTGGTGAACAAGGTGCTCGAGGGGCGGCCGCATTGCGTGGATGCCATCAAGTCGGGCGAGATCCAGCTCGTCATCAACACGACGGGCGGCGGGCAGTCGGTGGCGGACAGCTTCGACATCCGCCGCTCGGCGCTGACCCAGGGCGTGCCGCACTACACCACCGCGGCCGGGGCCCGGGCGGCGGTGCATGCCATCGCGGCGCTCCGGGCCGGAACTCTTGATGTGGCGCCGTTGCAGGCCTACTTTCACCGTTCCTTCTGATCCCGGGCGCGGGTTCCAGCAGGCCTTGCGGGGTTTACCCCCCCGCAGGGCGGAACCTCAGGCCCGGTTTCCGTGTTTCCACCGGCCAACCCGTGCCGCAACCGCAAGGGTGGCGGCCGGGCATGGGCTTTTTTGGTCGCATTTGCGGTGGCGGACCGCGCACACTCCGCTTCGATACGCTCAAGGGAAGGGCTAGCCGTGCAGAAGTTCCCCATGACCGCGGAAGGTCTGGCGAAGCTGGAAGAGGAGCTGAAGGTCCTCCGGACCGAGGAGCGGCCGGCGGTGATCCGCGCGATCGCCGAGGCCCGGGCGCATGGCGACCTTTCCGAGAATGCCGAGTACCACGCGGCGCGCGAGCGGCAGTCCTTCATCGAGGGCCGGATCGCCGAGCTCGAGACCATCATCCCGGCAGCCGAGGTGATCGACGTCTCGAAGCTCTCCGGCGACCAGGTGAAATTCGGCGCCCGCGTCACCGTCGTCGACGAGGAGACGGAGGAGCAGAAGACCTACCGGATCGTCGGCGCCTATGAGGCGGACATGAAGGTGAACTCCATCTCCATCTCCTCGCCGCTGGCCAAGGCGCTGATCGGCAAGAAGGTGGGCGACAGCGTCGAAGTGCCGGCACCGGGCGGCGCCCGCGCCTACGAGATCACCGCCGTCGCCTTTCGCTGACCGGCGAGGTGCTCGGCCAGCAGGTCGGCCTGGCGGAAGTCCGGGCCGCGGCGGCGCGCATCCGGGGCGCCGTGCTGCGGACGCCGACGGTCGAGGTGGATGCGGTCTCCCGCGCGGCCGGCGCGCGGGTCTTCCTCAAGCTCGATAATCTGCAGGCGACCGGGGCCTTCAAGGAGCGCGGGGCGGCGAACCGCATCTCATTGCTGACGGCGCGGGAGCGGGCGGCGGGCGTCATCGCCATGTCGGCCGGCAACCATGCGCAGGCGGTGGCACGGCACGCCTCGCTGGCCGGGATCGGGGCGACGATCGTGATGCCGCGCTTCACCCCCTCCACCAAGGTGGTGCGGACGGAGGGCTGGGGCGCGCACGTCGTCCTGCATGGCGAGACGCTGGCCGAGGCGGCGGCGCATGCGCATGCGATCGCCCTCAATGACGGGCTGACCTTCATCCATCCCTATGACGATCCGGGCGTGATCGCGGGCCAGGGGACGCTGGCGCTCGAGCTGCTGGAGGACGCGCCGGCGGTGGAGGCGGCGGTCTTCCCGGTCGGCGGCGGGGGGATGCTGGCGGGCTGCGCGGGGGCGATCCGCGAGCTGCGGCCGGAGGTGCAGGTCTTCGGCGTGGAGGTCGAGGGCTATCCCGCCATGGCGCAGAGGCTGGCGGGGCGGCCGGTCTCGGTCGGCGGGCCGACCATCGCCGAGGGCATCGCCGTGCGCGACGTGGGCGAGCTGCCCTATGCGCAGCTCAGGCGGCTCGGCATCGAGGTGCTGGTGGTGCCGGAGCGGGCCGTCGAGCAGGCGATCGCGCTGCTGGCGGAGGGCGCGAAGCAGGTCGCCGAGGGCGCGGGTGCGGCGGGGCTGGCGGCCATGCTGGCGCATCCGGCGCGCTTCGCCGGGCGCTGCGTCGGGACCGTGGTGTGCGGCGGGAACATCGATGCGCGCATCCTCGCCAATGTCCTGCTGCGCAACCTGCTGCGGGACGGGCGGATCCTCAGGCTGCATCTCGACATCCCGGACCGGCCGGGCGTCCTCGCCGACATCGCCATGCGGGTGGCGGCGGCGGGGGGGAATGTGATCGAGGTGAGCCACCAGCGCCTCTTCGCGGCGCCCTCCGTGCAGAGCGCGGAGCTGGAGCTGATGGTGGAGGTCCGCGATACGGCGCAGGGGGATGCGATCGTCGCGGCGCTGGAGGCCGGGGCCTATGTCGTGCGACGGGGCTGACGCCCACCATCGCTGCGCAATCAAGATGCAAAATCCGCAATCTGTTGGCGAGTTCTGACGGAGATGTTAGAGGAAGGAGGCTAGGACCGACGCCTTGGGGGACAGCCTGCGCATGGATGCGCTGCCGCAATTGGGGCCCATGTCGAATGAGCAGGACAGGCGCTTCGGCAGCGTCAGCCTCAGCGGCTGCTCCGCTGAACACACGATGTCGGGCCTCGCCGACCGTTTCGACAATCAGCATCTGTGGCGGGTGACCCTGCCGGCACTGATGTCGCCCGCACATGATGCGGAGATCGCCCTGCCGGAGCATCCGCGGGCCGAGCGCTTCCTGGCCCGCGAGATGCGAAAAGATGCGCGTCGGCTCCTGCACGAGACGGAGTGCGACCTCATCCTCATCGACTTCGTCGGCGAGCACCTGGTCAACGGCTTGCGCTTCGAGGGCTGCATCGTCCCCGACATCCGCAACGCGATCTTCGAGCCGGCCTGGGCGGAGATCGACTTCTCCGGCCACCCCCTGCTGGCCGGGGCGGAGCTGCTGTCTTCCCTGGAGGAGCCCTATTGGGCGCTGTGGCGGGACAGCTTCGCTGCCTTCCACGCCGAGATCCTGGCGCCGAAGATCGCGGCCGGGACGCGCGTTGTGGTCCTCGCCCGCCATCTCTGCCGCAGCTTCCTGGCCGGGGGCGAGGAGCATGGCCTCCAGCTGCCGCCGGAGATGGAGGCGGCGGATGCACGGCTGGCGGGGCTCTATGCCTGGCTGGCCGGGTTTCCTGGCCTGCACCTCATCCGCTTCGACCGGCCGCTGCTGGTCTCGGCGGAGGATGTTCCCTATGGCGGCCCGTCCCTCTTCCACCCGGTGCGGGAGGCCTTCGTTCCCGTGCGGGCGGCCGTGCTGCGGCTGATGGGCGAGGCGGAGGCGGCGCGCGCCGCCGAGGTCGAGGCGATCGCCAGGCTGCTGCGCGAGGGCGCGGCACGGGCGCATGAGCGGGACCAGGCCCTGGCCCGCGCACAGGCGGCGGAAGCGGAGCGGGAGGCCGCGCGCGAGGCCGCCGCCAGGGCAAACGCGGCCCTGGCTGCGGCGCATCAGGCGCTGGAGGCGGAGCGGGCGGCCGCGCTCGCAGTGGTCGGGACGCTGGAAGGGAAGCTGCGCCAGGCGGAAGCGGCGGAGGCGGCGTTGATCGAACGGACCCTCCGCCCGGGCCCGGGCTGGCGGGCGCGGCTGCTGCGCTGGAGCGGGTTCGTGGAACTCGCCCGCCATGCGGCACGGCGGCGGCGCTGGGCGCGGGCGGAGCGGCTCTACCGGCTCGTGCTGCGGATCAGCCCCCGCCAGCCGGCGCTCTGGGTGCAGCTTGGCCATATGCTGAAGGAGCAGGGCGCCGTCGCAGCCGCGGCCGGCGCCTATCGCATGGCGGAGCGGCTGGCGCCGGGCGAGAGCGATGCGGCGCGGCACCTCGCCGCCCTCGCTCCCGTCATGGCGTGACGGGCACCCCGGCCTCGTCCTTCGAGGTGCGGATGGTCTGCAGGGTCTGGACGCGCGCCACCATCTCGGCGGCGGTGATGCGGGCGGTCAGCGCATTCTCATGCGCGGTGTCGCGGGCGACGAGGCGGAGCAGGAAGTCGCCGCCGCCGCGGATCATGTGGCACTCCCGCACCTCGGGCCAATCCTTCACCATGCGCTCGAAGCCCTGCAGCACGGCCTCCTTCTGGCTCTCGAGGCCGACGAGGGCGAAGAAGGTGATCTCGTAGCCGAGGGCCACCGGGTCGAGATCGGCATGGTAGCCGCGGATGATCCCCTCCTCCTCCAGCCGGCGGACGCGGCGGAGGCAGGGCGGGGCGGAGAGGCCGACGCGGCGGGCCAGTTCCACATTCGTCATCCGTCCATCTGCCTGCAACTCGGCCAGGATCTGACGGTCCACCTCGTCGAGGGATGGGTCGGTCTCGATGGTCATGGCCTCTGTTCATTGCCGGTGACGGGCGTATCGCGCAATATCATTGCACCGGGCCGACGCCGCAAGACACAGGCATGCCTCGTTCGGCTTTCGCTTGTTCGGCGCGGCGCGGCGCCAAATATGCTGGCCGACCATCCGATTCGACTGCCAGGAGCCGAGCCGTGTCCAACACCCATCGCACGCAACTGCTGATCCTCGGCGCCGGGCCGGCGGGCTATACCGCCGCCATCTATGCGGCAAGGGCTGGGCTGAAGCCGCTGGTCGTCGCCGGGATGCAGCCGGGCGGGCAGCTCACCATCACGACCGACGTGGAGAACTACCCGGGCTTCGCCGAGCCGATCCAGGGGCCCTGGCTGATGGACCAGTTCAGGGCCCAGGCGGAGCATGTGGGCGCGGCGATCATCCAGGACGTGGTGACGCGGATCGACCTCAAGGCGCGGCCGATCCGGGCGGAGGGCGATTCGGGCGACGTCTACCTCGCCGAGTCGCTGGTCATCGCCACGGGGGCGCAGGCGCGCTGGCTCGGCATCCCGGGCGAGCAGGCGCTGTCCGGCTTCGGCGTCTCGGCCTGCGCGACCTGCGACGGCTTCTTCTTCCGCGGCAAGGAGGTCGCCGTGATCGGCGGCGGAAATACCGCGGTGGAGGAGGCGCTTTACCTCTCCAACCTGGCGAAGCACGTCACCCTGGTCCACCGCCGGGACAGCCTGCGGGCCGAGCGGATCCTGCAGGAGCGGCTTTTTGCCAAGCCGAATGTTACCGTCCTGTGGGATACGATGGTGCAGGAGGTGCTCGGGACCGAGGGCGGGCGCTTCCGCGCCGTCCGCGCCATCGCCACCCGCCATGCCCGCACGGGCGAGCCGGGGGAACTGGCGGTGGATGGTGTCTTCGTCGCCATCGGGCATGACCCGGCGACCGCGCTGTTCCGCGGCCAGCTCGGGATGGATGGGGAAGGCTATATCGTGACCGACCCGGGCAGCACCCGCACCAGCATCCCGGGCGTCTTCGCCGCGGGCGACGTGCAGGACCGAATCTACCGCCAGGCGGTGACTGCCGCGGGCACCGGCTGCATGGCCGCGCTCGAGGCGGAGAAATGGCTGGCGCACCTGCCCGAGGATGCGCCCGCCATCGAAGCCTGGACATAACTCCCCACGACGCCGCCGCGCGGCTCCGCTGGGGCCCCGGATGGTCGCTCGATGGCCCGGACCTCGCAGAGCCTGCCATGGCGGCAGGACACCCCCGCACAGCCGGATTCGATAGGTGCTCATAGATGCCGCTGGACTGGGATAAGCTGCGCGTCTTCCACGCGGTCGCCGAGGCGGGCTCCTTCACCCATGCAGGGGAGACGCTCAATCTCAGCCAGTCTGCCGTCTCGCGGCAGATCCAGGCGCTGGAGGAGGCGCTCGCCGTCCCCCTCTTCCACCGCCATGCCCGCGGGCTGATCCTGACCGAGCCGGGCGAGACGCTGAACCGGACGGTGCGCGAGGTCTTCGCCAAGCTGGCGATGACGGAGGCCCTGCTCACCGAAAGCCGGGAGCGGCCGGCTGGGCGGCTGAAGGTGACCTGCACCACGGGCTTCGGCAGCACCTGGCTGGCGCCGAGGCTCTCGCGCTTCCTGGCGCTCTACCCGGATGTCAGCGTGACGCTGCTGCTGGACGACAGCGACCTCGACCTCGCCATGCGCGAGGCCGATGTGGCGATCCGCATGCATCCGCCGCGGCAGCCGGACCTGATCCAGCGGCACCTGGCGAGCTTCGGCTGGCGGGTCTGCGGGGCGCCGGCCTATCTCAAGAGCGTCGGCGTGCCGGAGCGGGCGGAGGAGCTCGATGCGCACCGCATCATCTGCTGGGGCGACCACCGGCCGCCGATCGACGAGGTGAACTGGCTGGCGGAAGCGGGGCGGCGTCCCGGCTCGGCGCGGCGGGCGGCGGTGGAGGTGAACAGCCTCACCGGCATGCTGCGGGCGGTGCAGAGCGGGCTCGGCCTCGCCGCGCTGCCGGACTACATGGGTCCCGACCTCGACGGGCTGCTGCAGGTCCTGCCGGATTTGAAGGCGCCGAAGCTCGACGCCTATTTCGTCTATCCGGAGGAGATGCGGCACTCGAAGCGCGTCTCGGTCTTTCGCGACTTTCTGGTGGCGGAGCTGTCCGGGCATTGATCCATGCACTTCGCGCATGGGAGCTGGCCGATTTCACCAATGCTGCACAGCAGTAGCGGGCGTAGGCTTCGTGCATCCGGTGGTTGCGCCGGAGAGGGTTTCGGGGGTCTCCCCTGACATCCTTCGTCTCCCAGACGTGAAGCCTCCCTGTTTGACTTGGCCGCCGCCCCAACGGGACGGCGGCTTTCTTTTTGCGCGATCACGGCCTCACGACATTGCCGTAGAAAGACACAAGCGCGCGTGATCGATGCCACAACCCCTGGCTGTTCTGGCCGGCCCGGCGTTGCTCTGTTACGTTTGGGTCATGCACCATCCCTCTTCGCGGCGCCCGTTTCGGCGCCTGACCGCCAGCCTGACGGCAGTCGCCCTCCTCGCCGGCTGTGCCACGACGCAGGCCAACCGCATCGGCGCCGATGACGGCACCGATGCCTGCCGGCCGCAGCGGGTCGCGCTCGACTCCACGGGCAATTACTATGCGCAGGACATGATCCGCGGCGCCGCCATCGGTGCCGCCTCGGGCGGCCTCCTCGGCGGGCTGATCGGCGCGGCGGCGACGGGGCGGACGCGGGACATCGCCATCGGCGCCGGCGCGGGCGTGCTGGCCGGCGGCGCGCTCGGCGCGGCGGGCGGCGACCTCGCCGCGAA
>CADCTD010000082.1 GCA_902805545.1 uncultured Craurococcus sp.
ATGAGGCTCCGGCCTTGGCGACGCCGCTGCGATCCCACCCCGCCGCCGCCTCCTCCTTGAGCGCGCCTGTCGCGCCCGGCACGACGAGCGGCCCACCCGCCGCCGCCGCCACTTGGTCGCCCGGCTCGGCGGGCGCTCCGAAACGGCGCGGCGGCGCGGTGGACCGGCGAACCGTCAGCCCAACGGGTCCAGGAAGCGGAAGCTCGCCACTCCCGTGTCGAACAGCCCCGCGGCGGCGCCGGCGACCGTGGCGCCGTTGTAGGTCGCGCCGTCCACGTACAGGTTGCGGTCGGTGGTCGCCGAACCGCCCCAGGCGTCGTTGAGGAAGTTGACGGCGACGGTGTGGTTGCCCGCCGCCCAGTCCCCGAGCACCGTCACCGTGTCGTGCTGGCCGGAAGCGTTGAGGGCGGAGGCGGTGAGCGTGCCGCCGACCTGCCTGCCGTCCACGCTCACCGTGTACTGCGCGCTGCCCTGGTAGGCGTCCTGCGAGATGGACAGCACGAGCCGGTCCGACCCGGTGCCGACCGTCCGGGTGGCCGGCGGGAAGCTCGGGTTGGGCACGACGGGGTCGGAGTCCGTGAAGCGGAAGCTCGCCTGCCCCGCGTCGAACAGCCCCGCGGCGGCGCCGGCGAGGGCGCCGCCGTTGTAGGTGGCGCCGTCCACGTACAGGTTGCGGTCGGTGGCCGCCGAGCCGCCCCAGGCGTCGTTGAGGAAGTTGACCGACACGGTGTGCGCGCCGCCGGTCCAATTGCCGAGCACGGTGACCGTGTCGTGCTGCCCGGAGGAATGGAGCGCCGAGGCGGTGAGGGTTCCGCCGATCTGCGCCCCGTCCACGCTCACCGTGTACTGCGCGCTGCCCTGGTAGGCGTCCTGGGACACGGAAAGGACCAGCTTGTCCGATCCGCTGCCGACCGTGGGAGTGGCCGGTTGGGAGGTGCCCGGCTGCGTGGTGGTGGGCGGCGGAGTGGTGGGCGGCGGAGTGGATGGCGCCGTCGCGCCGGCCTCGGTGAAGCCGAAGTTGGCCCGCCCCGCGTCGAAAAGCCCGGCGGAGGCGCCGGCGACCGCGGCACCGTTGTAGGTCGCGCTCTCCACGTAGAGGTTGCGATCGGTCGCGGCCGAGCCGCCCCAGGCGTCGTTGAGGAAGTTGACCGACACGGTGTGCGCGCCCGCCGCCCAGTTCCCGAGCACCGTCACCGTGTCCGCCTGCCCGCTGCCGCGGATCGCGGAGGCGGTGAGCGTGCCGCCGATCTGCGTTCCGTCCACGCTGACGGTGTATTGGGCGCTGCCCTGGTAGGCGTCCTGCGAGACGGCCAGCACGAGCCTGTCCGGGCCGCTGCCCACGGTCGGGCTGGCTGGCGGGAGGCTCGGGCTCGGCGCGACCGGATCGGAGTCGGTGAAGGCGACGTTCGCCGATCCCGCGTCGAACAGCCCAGCGGCGGCGGCGATGGGGGTGCCGTTGTAGGTGGCGCTTTCCACGTAGAGGTTGCGGTCGGTGGCCGCCGAGCCGCCCCAGGCGTCGTTGAGGAAGGTCACGGTCGCGGTGTGCCGGCCGCCGCCCCAATCGCCGAGCACCGTCACCGTGTCGTGCTGGCCGGAGGACCGTAGCGCGGACGCGGACAGGGTCCCGCCGATCTGGGTGCCATCCACCCGCACCGTGTACTGCGCGTTGCCCTGGTAGGCGTCCTGCGAGATGAACAGCACCAGCTTGTCGGGGCCGCTGCCGATGGTGGGGTTGGCCGGCGGC
>CADCTD010000083.1 GCA_902805545.1 uncultured Craurococcus sp.
AGCAGCACGGCGACCACCCCGCGCCGCCCGGCCAGCGCCAGCACCAGCCCCGCCAGCGCCCCGCCGATGACGAGGGCCGGCAGCCGCTCCGGCAGCTGCCGCGGCGTGCCGGTGACGAGGCCGAGCGCCAGCACCCAGCCGACCGCCAGCCCGATCCCGGCCCCGAGCCCCGCGAGGTCGCCCCGCCGCAGCAGCCGGAACAGCCCGGCCCAGGCCAGCGCCGCCACCAGGGCCGCCGCGACGCCGCGCCAGGGAAGTAGAAGTTCGATGCTCATCCGGCCCATCCTGCCCGAGTGCCGGTCCCGCTGCTAGGATGGCGCGGTCACCAGGGAGATGCCGGATGGGCGAGGCACCGATGCGGGAGGTGAAGGTCTGGGATGGGTGGATCAGGCTGGTCCATTGGTCGATCATCCTGCTGATCGGCATCTCCTATGCCAGCATCCAGAATGGCTGGATGAACACGCATTACTGGTCCGGCTATGCCGTGCTGACGCTGGTGCTGTTCCGCATCGCCTGGGGCTTCGTCGGGTCGGACACGGCGCGCTTCCTGCGCTTCCTGAAGTCGCCGCTCGCCGCCTTCCATCACCTGCGGGAATTCCCGAAGCCCGACCCGGACCGCGAGATCGGCCACAACGCCGCCGGCGGCTGGATGGTGCTGGTGCTGCTCGGGCTGCTGCTGGCCCAGCCGGTGACGGGGCTCTTCTCCGACAGCGGCTATGGCGATTACGGGCCGCTCGCCAAATCCGTCTCCTCGGAGACGAGCGACTGGCTGACCGGGCTGCACCACCGCATCTTCAACCTGATCCTCGTCGCCGCCTCGCTGCATGTGCTGGCGGTCGGCGCCTACGCGCTGCTGAAGGGCCATGACCTGGTGCGGCCGATGGTGACCGGGCGCAAGACCCTGCCGGCGGATGCGGTGCCGCCGAGGCTCGGCTCGCCGCTGCTGGCCGCCGCCCTGCTCGGCGCGGCGGCCGTCCTGGTCTTCGGGGTGACGACGATCGGCTAGGGGGTGATCGCCGAAGACCGGACCGGCCGGAGGCGTCGATCACGCGGCACCGCAACCAGCCCGACCGTACGCCGCGATCACGGGATCGCGGCGCAAGGCCTAGAGGATGTTGAAGAGGTAGAGCAGGATCAGGATCGGGATGGGAATCCCGAGGAGCCAAAGCAGGATGCCGCGCATGGTTACACTCCGTAGCGTTCCAACGGCACCGGAACGCTTGCATCGGCGCGGCGCTGCGCGGGCTCCGCGCCTCGTGATGCTCGCGGTGCTGCTGGCGCTCGCGGGCTGTGCCGATGACCCGAGCGCCAACTATCTCGGCGGCCTCGGCGACCCGGTACGCGGCGCCGCGCTCTACGCCCCGCGCAACCTTGGCGATACGGGCCGCTGGGCGGGCAGGCCGGCCGAGGCGGCGGTGGCGGCGGAGCAGGTGGAGTTCCTCGCCAACGAGCTCGCCACCAACCCGCGCTACGCACCGGAGGTCAATCCCGCCGTGCTGCAGAGCCTGCAGACGGCACGGCGGGAGATGCGCGGCTATCTCGGCATCGCGCCCGATGCCGATCCCGGCGTGGTGATCGCCGCGCTCCGCCGCGCCAGCGAGGCGCTGCGCGAGGGCAGCCGTGCCCGGGCCGAGGCCGCGCTCGCCACCCTCGCCTTCACCGCCGGTCCTGCCGGCACCGTGCAGCGGCTGGCCAGCATGCCTCGCCTGCCGCGCACCGCGGAGGCGGCCGGCATGGTCGCCGCCGAATTCGACCGGCTGGAACGGCGGCGCTGACCGGCCTCAGGGGTGCAGCACGGCACCTTTGGTCGCCTTGTCCACATCCCGCTTCGGCCCGCGCAGCGCGAGCCCGACCAGGTCGGGCGCATCCGCCGGCGCGGCGCGGAAGGCCTCGCGGTTCGCCGCGTCGTGCCCGGTCTCGAACATCGCCCGCACATAGGCCGCCCGCGTGAGCCCGCGCTCGATGGATTGCTGCCAGGCCCGCTGCAGCACCTCCGGCGTGGCGGCGAAGATCAGGATCGGCTGGCCGAGCAGCCGGGCGTGCCGGCGCCCGGCGGCATCCTCATAGGGCTCGCCCATCGCCTCCGGCGCCGCGCCGGCGATGCCGGTCGCCAGGAAGGCCGTGACGTTGAGCTTCTGCCAGGCCGCCAGCCCGTCCAGCACCAGGATGGCCACCTTCGTGTCGAACATCATGCCGCTCTCCTCGGCGGCATCCTCTCAGCCTGGGTGGTGCGCGTCTGGAACATCCGTGCAGAGGGCGCGATACGTCGCCGGCGTCAGCCCATAGGCGCGGCGGAAGCGGCGGCCGAGATGGCTCTGGTCGGCAAAGCCGCATTCCGCCGCGACCGGTGCCGGCCGCATCCCCGCGGCAAGCAGCCGGCGGGCCCGCAGCAGGCGCGTCTGGATGAGGTAGGCATGCGGCGAGGTGCCATAGGCCGCGCGGAAGGCCCGGGCGAGCTGGAAGCGATCCGCTGCCCCGGCTTCCCGCGCCAGCGCATCGGCGCCGAGGGCGGCGGCGATGTCGTCGCGCAGCCGCTCCCGCGCGCGGCGCGCCACGCGGTCGTCCCGCCGTGCCGGCCTCTCCGGCGCCGTCCGGCCGAGATGCGGCCGGAGCCGCTGCACCACCACATCCAGCGCCGCATCCCGCAGCAGGCGCTCGCCCGGGCGGGAGAGGGCGATGCAGGCGGCGCGGATGGCGCGGCCCAGCAGCGGGTCGTCCTGCAGGGTCGCGGCGAAGCCCGCCGGCGCCTTGCCGAGCGCCGCGCGGAGCCAGGGCTGCGGCAGGTAGAGCATGCGATAGGCGAAGCCGCCCGCCGCCCCCGCCTGCCCGTCATGCGCCTCCTCCGGCTCCATCAGGATGACGCGGCCGAGCGTGCTGCGCTGCCGCCGGCCGCGGCAGAGGAAGTCCTGCACCCCGTCCTCGGTGACGCCGACCAGCCAGTCCTCGTGCCGGTGCAGGTCATAGGCATGGGCGGCGAAGCGGGCCTCGATCACCTCGACCCCGCTCGGCCCGTCGCGGACCAGGGAGACGCGGTCGCTCAAGCCGCCATCTGCTGCTCGAGCGTTGGCGCCACGTCCATCAGCGTGACGCGGCGCATGTCACGCGGATAGGTATGGTCCTCATAGGGCCGGGCGCGGTGCATGGTGCTGCGGTTGTCCCAGACCACCAGGTCCCACTGCCGCCAGTGATGCGCGTAGACGAAGGCCCGCTGCGTCGCATGCTCGAGGAGCTGGCGGATCAGCGCCATCGCCTCCGGCACCGGCCAGCCGACGATGCGGCCGATATGCGAGGAGAGGTAGATCGAGTGCCGCTGCGAGCCCGGGTGCCAGCGCACCAGCCGCTGCGGCACCGGGGCGAAGTCGCGCCGCTCCTGCTCGGTATAGTCGGTGAAGCCGAGCTGGCCGCGCGAGAAGATCAGGCTGTGCTCCGTCACCATGTCGCGGATCTTCGCCTGCATCTTCGCCGGCAGCGCATCCCAGGCGGCGCGCATGTCGGCGAATTCGGTCTCACCCCCCTCGGGCGGGACCATCCGCGCATGCAGCATGGAGTACTTGGCGGGCGTCGCCTTGAAGCTGCTGTCGCTGTGCCAGAGCTGGTTGCCGAGGTTGAACATCCGCCGCCGGTCATCGGCGCCGAGCAGCTTGCCGTCCAGGTCGATGTTGGAGATGTCGGCCATCTGCTGGTGCTTCAGCCGCTGCTTGTGGACATCGACCACGCCGCGGGTCTGCTCGAGCGGGCCGAGCGCCTCGCCGAAGGCCATCTGCTGGTCGTCGTCGAGCCGCTGGCCGCGGAAGACGAGGACGGCGTAACGGTCCATCGCCCGGTGGATTGCATCGCAGAGGTCGGGGCCCGGGGTTTGCCGCAAGTCGAGGCCCGAAACCTCGGCGGCGAAGAGCGGATGGAGCGGCGTGAGCTGCAAGGTCATGGCGGATCCTCCCGCCTGGTATGCTAGGCCCATCCGGTCTGCAGGCGGTAGACCTCCACCGCCGTGCCGCCCAGGATACGCGCCAGGGCCTGCTTCGGCAGCCCGTCGAGCAGGGCGAGGGTCGCCTCGCGCCAGGCTGAATAGCCGCCGGCGAGGTCCACCACCGGCCAGTCGCTGCCCCACATCACCCGCTCCGCGCCGAAGGAGTGCAGCAGATGCGCCGCAAAGGGGCGCAGGTCCTCGGCCTGCCAGCCCGGCGCCGCCTCGGTCACCAGGCCGGAGAGCTTGCAGGTGACATTGGGGCAGCGCGCCAGGGCGGCGACCTCCTCCGCCCAGGGCTCCATCCGCCGAGCCGCGATCTCCGGCTTGCCGCCATGGTCGAGCACGATCGGGAGGTGCGGGTGCCGCGCCGCCAGCGCCCGGATGAAGGGCAGGTGCACCGGCCGGACCAGCGCATCGAGGACGAGGCCGCGCGCCGCCATCTCCTCCAGCGCCGGGCCGAGCTCGGGGCGGAGGATCCAGTCCGGCTCCGGCAGGTCGTGCAGCATGGGGCGGAGGCCCCGCAGCAGCGGCTCCGCCGCCAGGGCCGCGACGCGCTCCGGCTGGTCGAGCGGCACCCAGCCGACCACGCCGCGCACCAGCCCGGCCGAGCCCCGCGCGGCGTCGAGCATGAAGCGCGTCTCCGCCTCGGTCGGCGCCGCCTGGACCAGCACGGTGGCGGTGACGTCGCCGAGCAGCGGGCGGAGGTCATCGAGGCCGTAGTCGCGGCAGATCGGGCTCCCCGGCCGCAGCCAGCCGTAGTCGCCGCGGGCGACGCGCCAGACATGGTGGTGGGCGTCGACCCTCATGCCGACGGCACCGGTGCTCCGGGCGGGACCAGCCCGGCCTCGCGTAGCGCCGTCCAGAAGCCGGGTGGAATGGGGTGGGCCATCAGCCGGGCATTCTCCTCCACCTCCCCGGGCGTGCGCCCGCCAGGGATGACGGCCGCCACCACCTCCGGCGCGGCGCAGAATTGCAGCGCCGCGGCCTTCAGCGGCACGCCCTGCTGCGCGCAGAAGGCGGCCAGCCGGTCCCGCCGCGCCAGCAGCCCGGCCGGGGCGGGGACGTAGTTGAAGGTGTTGCCGCCCGCCAGCAGGCCCGAGTTATACGGCCCGCCGATGATGAGGCTGGCGCCGTGCGCAGCGCAGGCCGGGATCAACCCCTCCAGCGCGCCATGGTCGAGCAGCGTGTAGCGGCCGGCGATGAGGAAGAGGTCCGGGTCGGCCTGCTCCAGCGCCAGCAGGCAGGGCTCGACATTGTTCACGCCGAGGCCCCAGGCGCGGATCACCCCCTCCTCCCGCAGCCGGGTCAGCGCCGGGGCGGCGCCGGCCATGGCCTCGGCGAAGCGCTCCGGCCAGGCGGGGCCGTGCGGGTCCTCCGCCGCGTCATGGATCAGCACGATGTCGAGGCGGGCGAGGCCGAGCCGCGCCAGGCTGTGCTCGATCGAGCGCAGCGTCGCCTCCGCCGAGTAGTCGTAGCGCACGCGGAAGGGCAGGCCGCCGAAGAAGCTGTGCTGCTCGTAGGGCGCCGCCGGGTCCGCCTCGAGCAGCCGGCCGACCTTGGTGCAGAGGGTGAACGCATCGCGTGGCTTCCGCCGCAGTACGCGGCCCATGCGGTGCTCGGACAGGCCGAGGCCGTAGAGCGGCGCCGTGTCGAAGAGGCGGATGCCCGCCGCCCAGGCCGTCTCGATCGCCGCCTCCGCCACCTCCTCCTCGATGGGGGCGAAGAGGTTGCCGAGCGGCGCCCCGCCGAGGCCGAGCGGGCCCTCCGGCCGCCAGCTTCTCATCGCACGACGCCCTTGGTGAGGATGATGTTGCCGTAGAGCCGCCGCTCCCCCGTCGCCACCACGGCAAAGGCCTCCCGCGCCAGGGTATAGAAACCCTGCCGCGGCACCGCGCGGGGCGCGCCGGCGCCGGCGCCGCGCAACAGGCGGGTGAACTCGGCGACGGCCTCCGGCATGGCGGAGGGGTCGCCGACCACCTCCATCACCACCGCCGGGTCCGGCTCGAAATCATCGACCGGCAGGACGGACAGGACGGCGCGCAGCACGGCCGCGGCATCCGTGCCATCCAGCCGGACCAGCCGGCGGGCATTGGCGGCCGCGGGGAAATTGGCATCGACGATGGCGATGCGGTCGCCATGGCCGGCGCTCGCCAGCGCATGCAGCAGATCCGGGGTAAGCAGGGGGTCGAGGCCCAGCAACATGGCGGCACAGCCCTGGCAGTGGGCGTGGAGCCTGCCGCCGCGCCGGGGCCGCCGGCAAGGCCCGGCGCCCGCGGCTCACGCGTGCGTGCGGCTCAGGCCTCCGCCGGCAGCAATGCCGGGCGCAGCGCGGCGCGGAGGAATTCCCAGGCCGTCGCCAGGTGGCGCCGCAGCGCCGCCTCCGCCCCGTCCGCATCCCGCGCGACGATCGCCGCCAGGATCTCGGCATGGGCCGCATGGTTCACCCGGTCGAACTGCTCGCCGCGCGGCATCAGCCGCCAGTGCTGCTGCAGCCATTCGACATAGGCGCGATGCACCTCGGGGAAGATCGGGTTGCGCGGCACCCGGTAGAGCAGGGCGTGGAAGGCCGCATCCGTCGCATAGAAGCGCTCCGGATCGCCGATCGCGGCGCCATTCGCCGCCAGCGCCGCCTCCAGCGCCGCGATGTCCTCGCGCCGCGCCTGCAGCGCCGCCTGCCGCACCAGCCCGGCCTCGAGGAAGACGCGCGTCTCGAACAGGTTCCGGACCCCCGCCTCATCCTCCACCAGGTGCGCGACGAGGCGCCCGAGCGTATCCACAGCCGCCTCGTAGTCCCGCCCACGCACCACCGGCCGGTGCCCGGGCCGCGTCACCAGCAGCCCGCGCGCGGCGAGGCCCTGGATCGCCTCCCGCACCGCGGAACGGCTGACACCGAAGCGGCGCATCAGCTCCCGCTCCGTCGGCAGGCGGGCGCCGGAGGGCAGCGTGCCGGCGCCGATCAGCCGTGCCAGCTCGGCCGAGACGGTATCGGCGAGGCGCATGGCGTGGCGGGGAGGCGGGCTCTGGTCCATGGCCCAGCTTCGCGGCTCCCGGCGCCTTCGCCAAGAGGACAACGATCAATTTGGTCCGACCAAATACGGGCCACTCACGAAAATGAGTGGTGACTTGGGCCGATGGCTCGGTCCAGACTTGCTTCTGGTCAGACCAAAACGACCACGAAGCGTCTCGCCATGAGCGAGGCAGGCGACCGGCCCAAGCCGGCGCCCGAGACGGAGGATCGACCGGAATGAGCATCCCGCGCAGGACCATCCTCGCCCTGGCCGCGGCCGCCTCGCCGCTGGCGGCGGCCCTCGCCCAGGGCACGATGCCGAAGCTGGAGCGCAAGGCGAATTACCGCGTCGGCTTCGCCCAGACCGAGAGCAACAACCCCTGGCGCATCGCCCAGACCGAGAGCATGCGCTCGGAAGCGCAGAAGCGCGGCGACCAGTTCGTCTATACCGACGCCGCCGCCTCCGCCGCCAAGCAGGTCTCCGACGTCAATTCGATGATCGCGCAGAAGGTGGACCTGATCTTCCTCGCCCCGCGCGAGGAGCGGCCGCTGGTCCCCGCCGTCATGGCGGCGAAGCGCGCCGGCATCCCCGTCATCCTGCTCGACCGCCGCGTCGATGCCGGCCAGGCCCAGGCCGGGCGGGACTACGTGACCTTCATCGGCTCCGACTTCGTCGACCAGGGGCGCCGCGCCGCGGAATGGCTGGACAAGGCGGTGAGCGGCAAGGCCCGGATCATCGAGCTGCAGGGCACCACCGGCTCCTCCCCCGCCAATGACCGGCGCAAGGGCTTCGTCGACTACATCGCCAAGCGGTCCGACATGAAGGTCATCGCCAGCCAGTCCGGCGACTTCGTCCGCGACAAGGGCCGGCAGGTGGCGGAGGCGCTGCTGCAGGCGCACCCCGATGCGACGGCGATCTATGCCCATAACGACGAAATGGCGATCGGCGCCATCGCCGCGCTCGAGGCGCGGGGCCGCAAGCCCGGGCAGGACGTCATCATCGCCTCCATCGACGGCACCCGCAGCGCGCTGCAGGCGATCATCGACGGCAAGATGGGTGCGACGGTCGAGAGCAACCCGCGCTTCGGCCCCAAGGCCTTCGAGACGCTCGACCGCTATGCCCGCGGCGAGACGATCGACCAGTGGGTCGTCGTGCCGGACCGCTTCTTCGACCGCGAGAACGCCCAGCAATTCCTCGCCGACGCCTACTGAGGCGCAGCGTGCGATGTTGTTGTCGATGCGCGGCATCGAGAAGCGCTTCGCCGGCGTCGCCGCCCTCTCCGGCGCGACGCTGGAGGTCGCGCCCGGCGAGGCGCATGCGCTGATCGGCCAGAACGGCGCCGGCAAGTCGACGCTGATCAAGATCCTGACCGGCTATCACCGCTGCGATGCCGGCACGATGGAGTTCGACGGCCAGCCGCTCGACCCGCGCAGCCCGGCCGAGGCGCAGGCGCTCGGGATCAGCACCATCCACCAGGAGATCAACCTGGTGGGCTACCGCTCCGTCACCGAGAATATCTGCCTCGGGCGGGAGAGCCGCCGCTTCGGCCTGCTCGACTGGCGGGCGATGCACCGCGAGGCGCAGGCGGCGCTCGCGCGGCTCGGCCTCGAGATCGACGTCCGCCGGCCGCTCGCCGACTACACCACCGCCGTGCAGCAGATGGTCGCCATCGCCCGGGCGCTCGGCTTCCGCGCCAAGCTGGTGGTGATGGACGAGCCGACCTCCTCGCTCGACGACCGCGAGGTCGCCGTCCTCTTCGACGTCATCCGCCGGCTGAAGGCGGACGGCGTCTCGGTCGTCTTCGTCAGCCATAAATTGGACGAGCTCTACGCCGTCTGCGACCGCGTGACGGTGATGCGCGACGGGCGGACGGTGCGCGTCGCGCCGATGGACGGCATCACCCGCCTCCAGCTCGTCTCCGACATGCTCGGCCGCGACGTGGCCGACAGCGAGGCGACCGGTGCCGCCGCGCAGGCCGCACGGGCGGGGGAGGAGATGCTGGCGATCGAGGGGCTGCATGCCCCACCCCGGGTCCGCGGCGCGAGCCTCAGCGTGCGGCGCGGCGAGATCGTGGGCCTCGCTGGCCTGCTCGGCGCCGGCCGGTCGGAGACGGTGCGCGTGGCCTTCGGTGCCGATGCCGCGGCCGATGCCGGCCAGCTTCGCTTCGAGGGCCGCCCCTTCTCGCCCACCGAGCCGCGCGAGGCGATCCGCGCCGGCATCGGCTTCTGCTCCGAGGACCGCAAGGTCGAGAGCATCGTCCCCGAGATGAGCGTGCGGGAGAACCTGACGCTCGCCCTCCTCCCCCACCTCGCCCGCGCCGGGGTGGTGGACGAGGCAAGGCAACGGGAGGTCGTGGACCGCTTCATCCGCCGCCTCGGCGTGCGCTGCGCGGGGCCGGAACAGCCGATCCGCGAGCTTTCCGGCGGCAACCAGCAGAAGGTGCTGCTCGCCCGCTGGCTTTGCATGGACCCGAAGCTGCTGATCCTCGACGAGCCGACCCGCGGCATCGATGTCGGCGCCAAGGCGGAGATCCAGGCGCTGATCCGCGAGCTGGCCGAGGGCGGCCTCGCCGTGCTGATGGTCAGCTCCGAGGTGAAGGAGATCGTGGACGGCGCCGACCGCGCCTATGTCATGCGCGACGGCCGCACCGTCGCCGAGCTCTCCGGTGGGCGGCTGACCGAGGACGCGCTGATGGCCGCGATGGCGCATGGCCCGCATGAGGCGGTGCTGGCCGAGGGCGCCCCGCATGAGTGACGCCGGCACCATCGCCGCCCCCGTTGCCCGGCCGCGCCAGGCCGGCGCCATCGCCGCCCGCTGGGGTGCGCCGATCGCCCTCTTGCTGCTGCTCGCCTTCAACCTGGCGGTGACGCCGCATTTCGCCTCCTGGCAGACGCTCTACGTCAACCTCACCCAGGTCGCGCCCATCGTCATCGTGGCGACGGGCATGACGCTGGTGATCGCGACGGGCGGCATCGACCTCTCGGTCGGCTCGCTGATGGCGATCGCGGGGTCGCTGGCGCCGCTGATCTTCCTCGGCCTGCCGGGCCTCGGCGGCGTGGCGCTGGCGCTGGTGGTGCCGGTCGCGGTTGCCGCCGCGCTCGGCTGGGGCAACGGGCTGCTGGTGACGCGCTTCGCCATCCAGCCCATCGTGGCGACGCTGGTGCTCTTCATCGCCGGCCGCGGCATCGCCCAGGTGATGACCGGCGGCAACCTGCAGGAGTTCCGGGTGCCGGAATTCCAGGTGATCGGCCTCGGCCGCCTGCTCGGCCTGCCGGTGCAGGTCTGGCTGATGCTCGCCGTGGTCGGCATCGCGGCCTGGGTGCTGCGGCGGACGGTGCTGGGGCGGCAGATCCTCGCCGTCGGCGGCAACGAGCGCGCGGCGCATCTCGCCGGCATCCCGGTCGGGCAGGTGAAGCGGCTGGTCTATGCCGTCTCCGGCGCGCTGGCGGGACTGGCGGGGCTGGTGGTGATCGCCATCAACTCCTCCTCCGATGCCAACCTCGTCGGCCTCGGCATGGAGCTCGATGCCATCGCCGCCGTCGCGGTGGGCGGCACGCTGCTGGCCGGCGGGCGGGCGAGCGTGCTCGGCACGCTGGTCGGCGCGCTGATCATACAGTTGCTGCGCTTCACGCTGCTGGCGAATGGCGTGCCGGATGCGGCGGCGCTGGTGGTGAAGGCGGGGGTGATCCTCCTCGCCGTCTGGGTCCAGCGGCGGGGGCGCTGAGACGATGGGTGCGACCCTCTCCCGGCTCGCGGGGCGGCAGGCGGTGCTGCTGGCGCTCGCCGCGCTGATCCTCTTCGGCGCGCTGCGCTACGAGCACTTCCTCGGCTGGTTCAACATCACGACGCTGCTGCGCTACAACGCGCTTTTCGCCCTGGTCGCGCTCGGGATGGCCTTCGTCATCATGACGGGCGGCATCGACCTCTCGGTCGGTTCCGTCGCGGCGCTGGCGAGCGTGGTCTCGGCGCATCTCTCGGGCGCGGGGCTGTTGCCGGCGGTCGCAGGCGGCGTCGGCGCCGGCCTCGCCGTCGGGCTGCTGAACGGCGCGCTGGTGACGCGGGGCGGCCTCGCCCCCTTCGTCACGACGCTTGCGACCATGCTCGGAGCGAGCGGCCTTGCCCTGCTGCTGGCCGACAACCAGTCCGTCCCCGTCTCCTACGACACGGGCTTCGTCGAGATCGGCCAGGGCGACATCCTGAACTTCCCGGTCCCGGCCTGGATCGCGCTGCTGGCTTATATCGGCGGCGCGGTGCTGCTGCATCTGACGGGCTTCGGCCGCACCGTGCTCGCGGTCGGCGGCAATGCCGATGCGGCGCGGCTGATGGGGCTGCCGGCGGAGCGCACCGTCTTCCTCGTCTATCTCGGCAGCGGCGGGCTGGCGGGGCTCGCCGGCGTGCTGCTGGCCGCGCAGTTCGGCGCGGGCCAGCCGATCGAGGGCGTGGGGTGGGAGCTCTTCGCCATCGCCGCGACGGTGGTCGGCGGCACGCTGCTGACGGGCGGCGTCGGCTCGGTCGGCGGCACGCTGGCGGGCGTGCTGCTGCTCGGCCTGATCTTCAACATCCTCAATTTCGAGAACGGGCTCGGGACGATCAGCCTCTCCGTCTACTGGCAGTCGGTGATCCGCGGCCTCTTCCTGCTGGTCGTCGTGCTGCTGCAGGCGCGGCTGCTGGCTGCCCGCATCGCCCCAGCTTCGTAAGGACTACGCGCCATGCCCCGCATCGCCTCGCTCGAGACCGGCTTCTACCGCATCCCCCTGCCCGAGGTGCTGACCGACAGCATGCATGGCGAGATGCGCGCCTTCGAGCTCAACACCGTCCGCATCCGCGACGCCGATGGCGCCGAGGGCGTGGGCTACACCTTCACCGTCGGCCGCAACGGCGCCGCGGTCGATGCCGTGCTGTCGCGCGAGTTTCCGGAGATCATCGGCGGCGAGGAGGCCGACGGCATCGAGCGCCTCTGGCACAAGGCCTGGTGGGCGCTGCATTACGGCGGGCGTGGCGGGCCGACCGTCCTCGCCCTCTCGGCCGTCGACATGGCGCTCTGGGACCTGAAGGCCCGCCGCGCCAGGCTGCCGCTCTGGAACATCCTCGGCGGCTTCGATCCTAAGGTGCCTGCCTATGCGGGGGGGATCGACCTCGACCTCTCGCTCGAGGCGCTGCTGAAGCAGACCGACGGCAACCTCGCCAAGGGCTTCCGCGCCATCAAGATGAAGGTCGGCCGCAAGCGCCTGGCGGAGGACGTGGCCCGCGTCGCCGCCATGCGCGCCCATCTCGGCGAGGGCTTCCCGCTGATGGCCGACGCCAACATGAAGTGGACGGTGGACGAGGCGATCCGCGCCGCCCGCGCCTTCCTGCCCCACGACCTCACCTGGATCGAGGAGCCGACCATCCCCGACGACCCGGCCGGCCATGCCCGCATCCTGCGCGAGGGCGGGCTGCCGGTGGCGGCGGGCGAGAACCTGCGGACGCTCTGGGACTTCAAGCAGTACATCGCGGGCGGCGCGGTGAGCTTCCCCGAGCCGGACGTGACCAATTGCGGCGGCGTCACGCCCTTCATGAAGATCGCGCATCTGGCCGAGGCCTTCAACATGCCCGTCACCTCGCATGGCGCGCATGACGTGACGGTGCATCTCCTCGCCGCCTGCCCGAACCGCAGCTATCTCGAGGCGCATGGCTTCGGCCTCGAGCGCTACATCGCCGAGCCACTGGTGATCGAGGAGGGCTTCGCCATCGCGCCCGACCGGCCCGGCCATGGCATCACCTTCGACTGGGAGGGCCTCGCGCGGCTCAAGGCATGATCGAGCGCTACGACCATATCGTCATCGGCGGCGGCTCCTCCGGCTGCGTCGCCGCGGCACGGCTGGTAGCGGGCGGCGCCCGCGTCCTGCTGCTGGAGGCCGGCCATTCCCACCGCCACCCGCTGCTCGACATGCCGCCGGGCATCTTCAAGATGATCAACGGCAGCAAGTTCATGCGCTACCACCAGACGGTGCCGCAGGCGCATCTGGACGGGCGCGTGCACGACATCCCGCAGGCGAATGTGCTGGGCGGCGGCTCGTCGGTGAATGCGCAGGTCTATATGCGCGGCCGCCCCTCCGACTACGACGCCTGGCACGAGGCGCTGCGCGTCGACAACGACTATCCCGGCTGGCGATGGGCCGATGTGCTGCCGCATTTCCGCGGCATGGAGGGCAACAACCGCCTGCATAACGAGCTGCATGGCAGCGACGGGCCGCTCCTCGTCTCCGACCCCGGCCATATCGACGACATCTCGCGCTGGTTCATCCAGGCGGTGCAGGCGATGGGGGAGCCCTACAACCACGACTTCAACGGGCCGGTGCAGCGCGGCGTCGGCTTCTACCAGTTCATGAACCGCCGCGGCCGGCGCAGCAGCGCGGCCTATGCCTTCATCGCCCCGCTGGAGGGCAACCCGAACCTCACCCTCCGCCTGCAGGCCCGGGTGCGGCGGATCGACATCGAGGGCGGCCGCGCCGCGGGCGTCACCTGGCGCGACGCCAAGGGGGCGGAGCACCGCGCCGCGGCGGATGGCGAGGTCATCCTCGCGGCCGGCTCGCTCATCACGCCGCAGCTCCTGATGCTCTCCGGCATCGGGCCCGCGGCGCATCTGCGGGAGATGGGCATCGACTGCCTCATCGACCTCCCCGGCATCGGCGAGAACCTGATCGACCATCCGGAAGTGCCGATCATCGCCATGGCCCGCGGCAAGCATGGCTATTACCGCCAGGGCATCGGCTGGCGGATGCTGCTCAACGGGCTGCACTTCAAGCTCTTCGGCACCGGCCGCATCCTCTCGGCGGGCGTCGAGGCGGGGGCCTTCGTCAATCCGCTTGACCCGGAGGCGGAGCCGACGATCCAGGCCTTCTGCGTCCCGATCGTCTATCTCGACCGCGACACGCTGACCCTGGTGAAGGACAGCTACGGCGTCACCGTCACCACCGTCGTGGTGAAGCCGAAGTCGCGCGGCCATGTCCGCCTGCGCTCGGCCGACCCGGATGCGATGCCGCTGGTCTCGCCCAACCTGCTGCAGCACCCGGACGATGCCCGCGACATGATCGCCGGGCAGCGCTTCTTCCTCCGCGCTTTCCAGACCAATCCGCTGGCGGACCGCATTGCCTCCATCGCCATCCCCGACCCGGCGAAGCTCGACGACGCGTCGATCATGAAGCATTGCCGCCGCTTCGTGAAAACCAACTACCACCCCGCCGGCACCTGCCGCATGGGGTCCGCGAACGACCCCATGGCAGTGCTCGATTCGCGGCTCCGGCTGCGCGGCGTTGCTAACCTCCGCATCTGCGACCTCTCGGCGATGCCGGACATCAACGCCGGCAACACCAATGCGCCGGCGATGATGATGGGCAGCCGTTGCGCCGAGTTCGTGATGGGCGAGACGGGCCAGGAAGGTCACGCTACCCGCCATGTCATCACGACGACAACGTAACGCCAAAGAAGCTGCGCCATCGCGCCGGCCGGAAGCAACCGAGCCTCGGGGCTCAGCGCCACGCTGTTGGTGAACAGGCTGCGCCGGGTGCCCCATTCCTGTTTTGCGTTGGAATGACGAACCCCCCTCGGCTGGGCCTGAGGGGGGTGTTTTGGGATGCGGGGACAGGATTTGAACCTGTGACCTTCAGGTTATGAGCCTGACGAGCTACCGGGCTGCTCCACCCCGCGGTGGTATGGGTGTGTGATCGAGGGTCCTGTTGGGTGGCCCGGCGGCGACCGACTCTCCCGCAGCTTGAGCTGCAGTACCATGGGCGCTGGGGTGTTTCACGGCCGAGTTCGGGATGGGATCGGGTGTATCATCCCCGCGATGACCACCGGG
>CADCTD010000084.1 GCA_902805545.1 uncultured Craurococcus sp.
CTTCACCTGCACCAAGGACATCGTCGCCACCGTGGTGCATGGATCAGAGTTGCGGGTGCAGTGCGTGCGCCCGCCCGCTTCCACGCTCACGCGATGCGGACGTACTCCGGGCGTCCGATCTCGAGCATGCGGTTCAGCACGTCCGCCGCGGTCGCCACCTCGGTCGCCTGCCGCCCGTCCGTCCGTCCGGAAGCGGAGCCCATCGCCGATGACCCGCTTCCAGCGCGAGACGTCGGCCTCCACCAGGGCGCGCCAGTTGTACCCGGACGCCTTCTGCCAGCCCATGCGGCCGCGCTCGGCGATGACCCGCAGGTGGCGATCGCGCGGTGAAGGCGCAGTCTCCGCCGCGCCGCTCGGCACCGCGCTCGCGCGCGGTGGCACGATGACCGCGGCGTCGGGGCTTCGCGCGGCCACCGCGTCGTAGACGTCGTCGCGGTCGTACGCGCCATCGGCGGTGAAGGAAGCGATCGCACCACCGAGCCGGTCGAGCAGTGGGCCGACCTGCGAGCCGTCATCGGCATCCTTGTCGGTCAACGCCGACGCGACGATCCGCCCGGTGTCGGCGTCCGTGGCGAGATGCAGCTTGCGCCACCCGCGCCGCGTCCTCGTCCCATGCTTCTCTACCAGCCACTCGCCGGGGCCGCAGAGCTTGAGGCCCGTGCTGTCCACCAGCAGGTGCACCGGCTCGCGCCCGCATGAGGGGGGCGGCACCTCCAGCGTCTCCGCCCGGCGGCTCATGGTGGAGTGGTCGGGCACGGCGAGGTCGAGGTCGAGCAGGGCGAGGATGGAGCCGACCAGGCCTTCCGTCTGGCGCAACGCCAGGCGGAACACCGCGCGCAGCGTCAGGGCAGTCGTGATCGCCAGGGCCGAATACCGCGGCTGGCCGCCGCGCGTCCTGCCCGCCTCGGCTCGCCAGCCGTCGATCGCCTCTTCGGAGAACCACACGGTCAAGCTGCCGCGCGCCCGCAGGGCGGCGTCGTAGGCGGCCCAGTTGGTCACCCGGTGCCGCTGCCGCGGGATGCGATGCCGGCGGTCCGAGTTGGCTTTGAAAGGCAAGAGGGACGCCCCTGGATGCTCGAGGGGTCGCCCCTACGCCTGCCTACCCGAAGCAGCACGACAGGGCGATCCGTGCACCAAGGTGGCGATGGGGACGTACTCCGGGTGTCCGAGCTCGAGCATGCGATTCAGCGCGTCGGCGGCCATGGCCACCTCGGTCGCCCGCCGCCCGTCCGTCCGGAAGCGCAGCCCGTCACCGAGGACGCGCTTCCACCTCGAGATGTCCGCCTCGACCAAGGCGCGCCAGCTCTACCCGGACGCCCTCTGCCGCGCCAACCGACCCGAGGGTGCCCAGCCGCGCGACTCGTGCAACAAGCTGATGGCGCGCTGCTTGGCCCAAGGCACGGCCGCTCAGAACCGTAGCCCCAGCGCGAAACCGCCGAGGAGGTAGCAGGCTCCTGTGATCAGCACGATGCCGACGATGTTCAGCACGAAGCCGCCGCGCGCCATCTGCGCGATGGTGACCGCGCCGGTCCCGAAGACGATCGCGTTCGGCGGCGTGCCGACGGGCAGCATGAAGGCGCAGGTCGCGGCCAAGGCCGCCGGGATCAGCAGCGTCATCGGATCCGCGCCGATGCCGGCGGCGACGCCGCCGAGCACGGGAATGAACGTCGCCGCGGTCGCGGTGTTGCTGGTCACCTCGGTGAGGAAGAGGACGATCGCGGCGACGGCAGCG
>CADCTD010000085.1 GCA_902805545.1 uncultured Craurococcus sp.
CGTCGAGGCGCGACGCCGGGTGGTCGGCGATGCGGGCGAGCACGTCGGCGAGCCAAGCGCGCGGGGCCACGTCGTTCAGCTTCGCCGTGACGATGAGGGAGTAGCCCATCGCGGCCCGCTCGCCGCCGCGATCGCTGCCTGCGAACAGCCACGACCGCCTGCCGAGGGCCACGCCGCGGAGCGCGCGTTCCGCGGCGTTGTTCGTGAGGCAGATCCGCCCATCGCCGAGGAACCGGGTGAACGCGACCCAGCGCTTCAGCGCGTAGTCCAGCGCCTTCGCCAAGTCGTTGTGACGGGACAGCCTGCCCCGGGTGTCGAGCATCCAGGCGTGGAGGTCGGCGACGAGGGGTGCCACGAGCGCCTCGCGGTGCACCAGGCGCTCGACCGCGGGCCTGCCGGTGACCTCCAACTCGGCGCCGAACACCCCGTCGATGCGGCGCACCGCCTCGGCGGCGAGCGGGGCGCGGGCGACCTCGGCGAGCTCGAACACCTTGCGGCGGAAGTGGGCCCAGCAGGCCGCCTCGGTGATCGGGCCGGGCCCGCGACCGGGGGCGTAGAGGTCGGCGAACCCGGCGTAGGCGTCGGCCTGGAGGATGCCCGAGTACCCCGCCAAGTGGCGGTTCGGGTGTTCCGCCGTCCGGTCGCGCGAGAAGTGGAACACGGCCGCGGGCGGTTCGGGTCCTCCGAACGGGCGGCCGTCGCGCACGTAGGTCCAGAGCCGGGCGGTGACCGTCTTGCCGCGGGCGAGCAGCGGGACGGTGGTGTCGTCGCCGTGCAGGCGCTGCGCCGCCCGGACATGGGCGACGATGAGGGCGTGCAGCGGCGAGAGGGCGGCCGCCGAGGTGCCGACCCAGTCGGCGATCGTCGAGACGCCCAGCTCAACGCCCTCCCGGGCGTAGGTCTCGGCCTGGCGGTTCAGCGGCAGGTGCTGGCCGTACTTCGCCTCCAGGATCATCGCCAGCAGATTCGGCCCCGCCCTGCCGCGGGCGATCGGGTGGAACGGTGCCGGGGGCTGGGTCACCCGCTCGCAGGAGCGGCAGGAGTGCCTCTCCCGCACCGTCTGGACCACCTTCCAGGACCGAGGGACCACCTCGAGGGTTTCTGTGATGTCCTCGCCCAGCTTGGAGAGCTCACCCCCGCAGCAAGGGCAAGCCGACGGCGACGGGATCAGCACCCGCTCGCGCGGCAGGTGCGCGGGGAGCGGTCCGCGAACGGGCTTCTGGCGCGGCGGCGCATCCGGACGAGGCGCGCCCGCCCCCTCCGTCGTCCCGGCCTTCGCGTCCTCCGCGGCCGTGGCGACGAGCTCGCCCAACTCGAGTTCCAACTGGTCGAGCAGCTTGCGGCCGCGCTCGGACGACGCGCCGAACCTGTCGTGCCGGAGCTTTGCGATGACGAGCTTCAGGTGCGCGATCATCGCCTCGGCATCCGTGGCCCGGGCCTCGGCCGCCACGCGGGCCCCGCGCTCCGCGGCGAGTGCCGCGCGGAGCGCCTCGACGTCGTCCTGCGGTCGCGGCGCGGGGATCACACGCCGAGTGAATCAGACCCTCTCGCGCGCCGCCAGCGGAAACGCCGCCGCCGTGCTACCCCGCGGCCCGCGGCCTGTGCGTGTGGCGCGGGTTCCTCCAGTCGATCCCGTCGAGCATGTAGGACAGCTGCGAGGCGGAGATGGAAACCGCGCCGTCCGTCGCGCTCGGCCACAGGAACCGCCAGTGCTCCAGCCTCTTCACGTGG
>CADCTD010000086.1 GCA_902805545.1 uncultured Craurococcus sp.
GCCCGGTACATCTGGCTGGTGCAGGAGATCAAGGCCGCCCGCTGCGACGAGGCGACGATCTACGAGACCCACCCTTTTCTCGTCAAGGACGTGCTCTTCAGCGCCGTCCTCGTCGCCGCCAACGAGGCCCTGCTGCGCATCGGCGAGATCTCCGGCGCGCCCGGTGGGGAGCTTGCCGAGGTCTCGGCCTGGCTGGAGGGGGGCCGCGCCGGCCTGGAAGGGCGACAGGACGCCGCCTCGGGACTCTGCCTGGACTACGACCTGCGGGCCGGGGAGCCGGTAAGGGTCCGCACGGTGGCCGGGTTCGCGCCGCTGGTGGCCGGCGGCCTGGGTGGGGAGCGGCTGGGGGAGATGATGACGGCCCTCTACTCGGAGGACTCCATCGGGCATCCCGGCCTGCGGCGCCCGCTGCCGCCCTCGACGAGCCCGTCCGAGCCCCGCTTCCACCCGCGCAGCTACTGGCGCGGCCCCGTCTGGCCCGTGGTGGTGTGGCTGGTCTGGTGGTCCCTCCTGCGCGCCGGCCAGCACAAGCGGGCGAGCGCCCTGCGCGACGTCGCGCTCGCGGAGTTCTCCGCCGGGCACTTCGCCGAGTACTACGAGCCCTTCACCGGGGAACCCCTGGGCTCCGACGACCAGTCGTGGACCGCCGCCGTCGTGCTCGACTGGCTCGCCCACGAGTAGCTGTCAGCTGAAAACTTTCAGCCGTCAGGCCTCTCGGAAACGGGGGCGTCGCCCGGTTTCGTCGCACAGGCCCGCGAGGGCGAAGCCTGAAGAAGCGGAGCTTTCCCCGGTTCAAACAGGTTCGCGGCTGGCGCGAACAGCTGAAAGCTGACGGCTAACTGCTGACGGCGGCGCCGGGGGCCGCAGGACCCCCGGCGCTCAGGCGAGGAGTGGCACGACGACGATGGTGGCGGTCACGCGGAACAGGTGGGTGAAGGCGACGGCCACGAGGTCGGCGTCCGTATCGCCGGTCACGGAGAGAAGGGTGCCCATGCCCCCGGGGGCCGCCGCGAAGGTCGCGGTGTCGGGGTCGAAGCCGAAGACCCTTACCAGCAAGAAGGCCGCGGCGGCCCAGGCGAGCATCTGCGTGGCGTTCACGATCAGGGCGACCCCGGCGAGCTGGAGGAGCGTCGCGAAGAACTCCGCCGAGAGGCCGAGGCCGATAATGCCGCCGCCGGCGGCCTGGACGAGAAGGCTGAACCCGCCCTCCGACACGGCCCCCGTTACGCAGAGCCTGGCCAGACCCGCGCCGAGAAGCGACCCGACGACCCCGCCCGCCGGCAGCGGCGTCAGGGTGAGGCCGAGCACCCCGCCTGCGACGCCCGCGGCGATTATCAGAGCGAGCCTCGCCGCCCCGCCCCGCTCTGGGGTGCGATCCCGCGCTTCAGATTCGTCCGCGTCCCGGTTGGCGTCCCGGCGTCGGGCCTCGCGGTTGCGGGAGCGGACGAGAAAAAAGTTGGCCACAAAGATGACCAGCAGCAGGCGCGAGAGGTGGACGGCCGCGACCGCCGGGCCGTCGGCCCCCACGCTCGCCCCGATGGTGGCCATCTCGGTAAGGCCGCCGGGGGCGGCGGCGAAGAGCGCGGTGGTCGGCGAGATCCCGGTAAGGCCGACGGACACCGCGGCGACGGCGACGGCCGAGGCCAGAAAGAGGGCGGCGAGGATAACCGCCGGGAGAAGCGTCCTGGCGCCGGAGAGGAGCGAACCGCGCGAG
>CADCTD010000087.1 GCA_902805545.1 uncultured Craurococcus sp.
GTCATCAGAAACTCGTCACCCTCAACCCGGTCGTGCGACATCAACAACCAACGGGCGAGGCGTTGCTCGACAACGTGCCGGCCGTTGCAGGCCCCTGTCCTCGCCACCTGCTCGAAATGTGCCAGCGCGTAGCGGAGCAGCAGCGGGCGGAGGCTCGGTGAGCTGCACCTGGTTTTCCTGGACAGCCATTTGTCCGAGCGGAGACCGGCATGGTGAGATGCAGCATGGATCAGAACGATCGAGCTGAGGTGGGAGATGGGCCTGTGGTCAGCGAGGGCGGGCGCAGCCCGTCCGCGCTGTCCATGGGCCAAGGCGGGCCGGCGATGGCCGGGGCTGCCCTGGGTCCGCTGGCACCCGGCCAGCGCTGGAGCGCCGGCCGCAAGCGCGAGGTGGTGCTGCGGCTCATGCGGGGCGAATCTGTGGAGTTGCTCGCCCGCGAGCTCGGCTTGCCCATCGTCAAGCTCGAGCAGTGGCGCCAGAAGGCCGAGGCGGCACTCGAGGGGGCGCTGAAAGAGCGCGAGGCCGACCAGGCCGACAGCCAGCTCGCAGCCGCCATGCAGCGCATCGGCGAGCTGACCATGGAGAACGAGCTGCTGCGGGCCAAGATGGAGCGGCCCGGCCCTTTGGGGCGGAGGAGGTTGCGCTGATGGCCGGCGCGACTTCCCCAGCCACCGGCCGCCGCTACGGCATCGCGCGGGTCTGCCACGTCTGGAAGGTGCCGCGGTCGTCGTTCTACGCCGCACGCCGGTCGGCGGCGGATCCTGACAGCCCGCCTGCTGTGCCCGCACGTCGCGGCCCGAAGCCGGCGGTGTCCGATGCCGACCTGATCGCGGCTATCCGAGCCGACCTGGCGCGCTCGCCCTGGACTGGCGAGGGTCACCGCAAGGTGTGGGCCAGGCTGCGGGCGCTGGACGGCATCCGGGTCGCGCGCAAGCGGGTGCTGCGGCTGATGCGCGAGCACCACCTGCTCTCGCCGCACCGGGCCCGGCCGCGGCCGGAGACGAGCCATGAGCGGCAGATCATCACCGCGGCACCGAACGTGATGTGGGCGATCGACGCCACCCAGGTCACCACGGTCCGGGACGGCAAGGTCTGGCTGTTCGGCGTCGTGGAGCACTGGAATGCCGAGATGCTGGGCTGGCACGTGGCCAAGCACGGCACCCGCTACGAAGCGGTCCAGGCGCTCGGCATGGCCGTGCGCCAGCAGTTCGGCCATCTGAATGCCGGCGTCGCCCGCGGCCTGGCACTGCGCCACGACCACGGAAGCAACTTCATGGCCGACGTGTTCCAGAAGCAGATGAGGTTCTGGGGCGTGGCGCCGAGCTACGCCTTCGTCGCCGAGCCCGAGACGAACGGCTGCATCGAACGGCTCTTCCGCACGCTGAAAGAGCAGACCGTCCACGGCCGCATCTTCCAGACCATCGACGACGTGCGCGACGCCGTCCGCGACTTCGTCGCCCGCTACAACGCCGAGTGGCTGATCGAGAAGAACGGCCATCGCAGCCCAGCCGACATGCGCGCCGCCTGGCAGCAAGAGACTTTCAGGCGCGTCGCGTAAGACAACCTATTGTCCAGAGAGCCGGGTGCGATACAGCAGTAGTAAGGCATAACCCCGCCCCTTTATACGCCAAGCTCGCCGGAAGCCCTGTCCCTGCACCAAGCTCGCGGCAGGCGTAAAGCAGTGCACTAGT
>CADCTD010000088.1 GCA_902805545.1 uncultured Craurococcus sp.
GCGGTGCGGCGCGCGGTGACGACGCCGAACCCCGTCGTGGTGCCGATGACGAGGGCGGCTATGCCGCGGCGCCCCCGCTCAGCAGGCCCCAGACCTTCAGCGGCGTCGCGGGCATGTCGACGTGCGCCACGCCGCGCTCCGCCAGCGCATCCACGACCGCGTTCATCACGGACGGCAGCGCGCCCGCGCACCCCGCCTCGCCGCAGCCCTTCGCGCCCAGCGCGTTGGTGCGCGCGGGAACGGGGTGGCTCGCGAAGCCGAAGAAGGGGACGTGGTCCGCGCGCGGTAGGCCGTAGTCCATGAAGGAACCGCTGAGGGGCTGGCCGCCCTCGTCGTAGGCGGTCCGCTCCGTCAGCGCCTGGCCGATGCCCTGCGCGATGCCGCCGTGCGCCTGGCCCGCCACCAGCATCGGGTTCACCAGCACGCCGAAGTCGTTGACGGTGGCGTAGCCCACCACGGCCGTCTCGCCCGTGTCGGGATCGATCTCCACCTCGGCGACGTGGCAGCCGTTGGGGAAGGCGGAGTCGTCGTACTGGTCGGTGTGGGACACGTCGAGCGTGCGGGGCAGGCCGTCCGGCGGCTCCGGCATCGCGCGCACCCGCGCCGCGAGGTCGAGGATGCCGATCCCGCGGTCCGTCCCCACGATGCCGAAGCGCCCGGCGGAGAACTCGATGTCCCCCGCCGACGCCTCCAACACATGCGCCGCCAGCCCCCTCCCCTTTTCGATCACCAGCGCGCTGGCCGCCGAGAGCGCCGTCCCGCTCGCCATGATCGAGCGCGACCCGCCGGTGCCGCCGCCCGCGACCAGCAGGTCGCTGTCGCCCTGCGAGAGCCGGATCCGGTCGAAGGGGATGCCGAGCCGGTCCACCAGCACCTGGGCGAAGGGCGAGGCGTGCCCCTGCCCGTAGTCCAGCGTGCCGGTCAGGACGGTCACGCCGCCGTCCTCGTCGAAGCGGATGCCGCCCATCTCCTTGGAGGGCGGCGCCGTCACCTCGAGGTACTGGCCGATCCCGATCCCGCGCAGCTTGCCGCGCGCGCGGCTCTCGGCCCGCCGCGCCGCGAAGCCGTCCCAATCGGCTGCGGCCAGCGCCTCCTCCAGGACGGCGGGGAAGTCGCCGCTGTCGTAGCGCATGCCGGACGGCGCCTGGTACGGGATCTGGTCCGCCCGGATGTGGTTGCGCCGGCGCAGCTCCGCCCGGTCGATCCCCATCTCCCGCGCCGCGGTGTCGACCAGCCGCTCCATGTAGTAGTTGCCCTCGGGCCGCCCCGCGCCGCGGTAGGCGCCCACCGGCGTGGTGTTGGTGAAGACGCAGCGCGTCGAGACCTCCACCAGCGGCGTGCGGTACACGCCGACCACGTTCTTCACCGTGTTGCCCGTGGGGGGCAGCGTGGTCGCGTTGCTCAGGTACGCGCCGAGGTTCCCGAAGCCGGTGATCCGGACCGCGAGGAAACGCCCCTCCGCGTCCAGCGCCAGCTCCGCCTCCACGTCGTGGTCGCGCCCGTGGCTGTCCGAAAGGAAGCTTTCGGAGCGCGTGTCCGTCCACTTCACCGGCCGGCCCAGCAGCCGCGCCGCGTGCAGCAGCGCCGGGTATTCGGGGTAGACGCTGGCCTTCATCCCGAAGGAGCCGCCGACGTTCCCCGTCAGCACGCGCAGCGCCTCGCGCTCCA
>CADCTD010000089.1 GCA_902805545.1 uncultured Craurococcus sp.
GCCTACCCAACCCCAATACAAAACCCAACGCTCACCAGCCATCCCCGCTCACCGCAAGAATAACCAATCAACGCATCATCCAAAACGCGCTTCCAAAACCAGATGTAACTGTCAATGAACAAAACTCCCTCGCGGCCGGCCCCAGGCTTTCGCCCGAAGGTTCGACCGGCGATACACCCTGCCGGGTTGGGAGAACCGCCTCATCAGCGGGGCGCTTAACTTAGTGACAAGCGCCACCGCAGTCAAGGCCCGCTTCTCAGCGGCCCGGCGATCGGCGTTGCCGTCGTCGTCGGGAGGCGGCTTCTAGGCCCCTTGCCCGGGCCTGTCAAAGCCCTTTTTTCCGAAAATTGCACGACCCTCGGCTCATCACGTAAGCGAACACGTCAACCCGTTGACTTTACTTATTTTTCCTCCAAAGGGTTTCGCCATATTTTAGCCCTGGGAGGGGTTTCATGCTGCACCGCATCGCGCGCCCCGCGCGTTGGTTGCCCTGTTTTGTCATCCTGCTCGCCAGCCCGGCGGCTGCCCCGGCCCAGCCGGACCCGCCCAAACCCTCCTCCAGTATCCAGACCGAAGCCGTCCGCGTCCTCGTCGCCCGCCCTGGCGACACGCTCGCCCAGCTCCTCGCCGGCGCCGGGGTCGAGCCGGAGGAGGCGCGCCCGGCGATCAGCGCCCTCGCCCCGATCTTCCCGCCGCGCCGCCTACAGCCCGGCCATGAGGTGACCCTCCGCCAGGACCCGAGCCGCGACGACGCCCTCACCGCCCTCATCCTCGAGCCGGCACCGGGCCGCACCGTCACCGTCACCCGCACCCCCTCCGGCTGGCAGGCCGTCGAGGAGGAAGCGACGCGCCACCGCCACCTGGTCTACGCACGGGGCGATGTAACAGGCGCGCTGCTGCAGGATCTCGGGGCGGCCGGCCTGCCCCAGGCGCTCAGCGTCAACCTCGTGCGCATGCTGGGCCACGCCGTGGACTTCCAGCGCGAGCTGCAGCCGGGCGATGGCTTCACCGTGCTCTTCGACCGCTTCCGCGATGCCGAGGGCGGGCTGCTGCGCGATGGCGACGTGCTGCATGCCGAGTTCCGCATGTCGACGCGCCGCCTCTCGCTCTGGCGCCACGAGACGGCGACCGGGCCCGAATGGTTCGACGAGACCGGCCGCAGCCTCCGCCGCAACTTCCTCCGCACGCCGCTCGATGGCGCGCGCATCTCATCGGAATTCGGCCAGCGGCGGCACCCGGTGCTCGGCTTCACCCGCATGCACCAGGGCATCGACTTCGCCGCGCCACACGGCACCCCCGTGCTCGCCGCAGCGGACGGGGTCGTCGAGCGCATCGGCTTCGTCAGCGGCTACGGGCGGCTGATCGAGCTGAGTCATCCGGACCGGTCGATGACGCGCTACGCCCATCTCTCCGGCTTCGCCCAGGGGCTGAAGCTCGGCAGCCGCGTCGGCCAGGCGGAGGTGATCGGCCGCGTCGGCTCGAGCGGCCTCGCCACCGGCCCGCACCTTCACTACGAGATCGTCGAGAACGGCCGCTCGGTCGATCCGGCCATTGCCCGGCCGGCCGCAACGGTCCTGCTCGCCGGCGAGGGGCTGGAGGACTTCCAGCGCACCCGCCGGGCGATCCTCACCCAGATCGCGCATCTCGAGCCGATGCAGGAGGTGGCCTGGGCGGAGTAGCGCCCCCGCCCTGACCCCTGGCTCAGGCCGCCGCGGCGAGCGGCGCCTGGGTCACCACAAGCCCATCCGTCCCGGCGGTGACGTGGAGCGTCTCGCCGTCATGGATGCGCCCTTCCAGCAGCAGGTTGGCCAGCTGGTCCTGCAGGTTGCGCTGGATCACCCGCTTCAGCGGCCGGGCGCCATAGGCGGGGTCGTAGCCGGCCTCGGCCAGCCATTCGCGGGCCTTGTCGTCCAGGACGAGTGCGATCTTGCGGTCCTCCAGCAGCCGCCTGAGGCCGGCGAGCTGGATGTCGACGATCGAGGCCATATCGCTCCGCGCAAGGCGCCGGAACAGCACGATCTCATCCAGCCGGTTGAGGAATTCCGGCCGGAAGCGCTCCCGCACTGCCCGCATCACCGCCGGGCGCGCCGCCTCGATATCCGCCGTCTCCGGCAGCTCGGCGATGGCCTGGCTGCCGAGGTTGCTGGTCAGCACGATGATGGTGTTGCGGAAGTCGACCGTCCGTCCCTGGCCATCCGTCAGCCGCCCGTCGTCGAGCACCTGGAGCAGGATGTTGAAGACATCCTCATGCGCCTTCTCGACCTCGTCGAAGAGGATGACCTGGTAGGGCCGCCGCCGGATCGCCTCGGTCAGCGCGCCGCCCTCGTCATAGCCGACATAGCCCGGCGGGGCGCCGACCAGGCGGGAGACCGCATGCTTCTCCATGTACTCGGACATGTCGATGCGCGTCATCGCCCGCTCGTCGTCGAAAAGGAAGGCGGCGAGCGACTTCACCAGCTCCGTCTTGCCGACGCCCGTGGGGCCGAGGAAGAGGAAGCTGCCGATCGGCCGGTTCGGGTCCTGCAGGCCGGCGCGGGCCCGGCGGACGGCCTTGCTGACCGCCTCCAGCGCCTCCGGCTGGCCGACCACGCGCTCGCGCAGCTTGTCCTCCATCTTGAGGAGCTTGGCGCGCTCGCCCTCCAGCATCTTCTCGACCGGGATGCCGGTCCAGCGGCTGACGACCCCGGCGATGCCCTCCTCGGTCACCGCCTCGTTCACCAGCCGCGCATCGCCGTCGCCGGTTGCGGCAAGCTGCTTCTCGAGCGTCGGGATGGTGCCGTAGAGCAGCTCGGAGGCCTTCGCAAGGTCGCCGCGGCGCTGGGCCAGCTCGACCTCGGTGCGGGCCTTGTCGAGTTCCTCCTTCAGCTTCTGGCTCTCGACGACCTTGCCCTTCTCCGCCTCCCAGCGCTGCGTCATCTCGCGCGAGCGCTCCTCGAGCTCGGCCAGCTCCTTCTCGAGCTTGACCAGCCGGTCGCGGGAGGCGGCGTCCTCCTCCTTGCGCAGCGCCTCGCGCTCGATCTTGAGGCGCATGAGGTCGCGGTCGATCGCGTCCAGCTCCTCCGGCTTGCTGTCGACCTGCATGCGCAGGCGGCTGGCCGCCTCGTCCACCAGGTCGATGGCCTTGTCGGGCAGGAAGCGGTCGGTGATGTAGCGGTTGGAGAGGGTCGCGGCCGCGACCAGCGCGCCGTCCGTGATGCGGACGCCGTGGTGCAGCTCGTACTTCTCCTTGATGCCGCGGAGGATCGAGACGGTGTCCTCGACGCTCGGCTCGCCGACGAAGACGGGCTGGAAGCGCCGCGCCAGCGCCGCGTCCTTCTCCACATGCTTGCGGTACTCGTCGAGCGTCGTCGCGCCGATGCAGTGCAGCTCGCCGCGGGCGAGGGCCGGCTTCAACAGGTTGGAGGCGTCCATCGCGCCATCCGCCTTGCCGGCGCCGACGAGGGTATGCATTTCGTCGATGAAGAGGATGATCTCGCCGGCGGCCTGCTCGACCTCCGACAGCACCCCCTTCAGGCGCTCCTCGAACTCGCCGCGATACTTGGCGCCGGCGACCATGGCGCCGAGGTCGAGGGCCATGACGCGCTTCGACTTCAGCGCCTCCGGCACGTCGCCCTTGACGATCCGCAGCGCGAGGCCCTCGACGATGGCGGTCTTGCCGACGCCGGGCTCGCCGATCAACACCGGGTTGTTCTTGGTGCGGCGGGCGAGCACCTGGATGGCGCGGCGGATCTCCTCGTCGCGGCCGATGACCGGGTCGAGCTTGCCCTCGCGGGCAGCCTCGGTGATGTCGCGGGCGTATTTCTTGAGGGCGTCGAAATTCTGCTCGGCGTTCTGGCTGTCGACCTTGCGGCCGCGGCGGAGGTCGGCGACCGCGGCTTCCAGGCGCTGCGCATCGGCGCCGGCGCCCTTCAGCACGCGCCCGGCCGGGGTGTCGGAGGCGGCGAGCGCCACCAGCAGCCGGTCCTGCGCGACATACTCGTCGCCGGCCTTCTGCGCCTGCTGCTGGGCGGCATCCAGCACGCGGACGATGTCGGGGGTGAATTGCGGCTGGCCGGCACCGCCGCCGGTGACCTTGGGCTGGCGGCTGATCTCGAGGTCGATGGCCTGCTTGGCGCGAGCGGCATCGCCACCGGCAGCACGGATCAACCCGGCGGCCGCGCCCTGCTCGTCATCGAGCAGCGCCTTCAGCAGATGCTCCGCCGTGACGCGCTGGTGGTACTCGCGGATGGCAATGGTCTGGGCAGCCTGGAGGAAGCCGCGCGACCTTTCGGTGAATTTCTCAATGTCCATTGTGTCTGTCCCTCATCGAGGCGACGGTGCCGACCGCCCCAGAAAGGCGACGGCGGCACCAAGTTCGTCGGAGGATGTGGTAATTCGCCTTGCGCGAGGTCAAGGGGCGGGAGATTTTATTCCGATGCGGGTCGAACATATCTATCGCTATCCGGTGAAGGGCCTCACCGCCGAGGCGCTGGAGGAGGTCACGCTGCGGGAAGGCGAATGCCTGCCGCATGACCGCCGCTTCGCCCTCGCCCAGGGCGATGCCCCCTTCGACCCGGCGGCGCCGACCTGGCTGCAGAAGCGGCATTTCGGCTGCCTCATGGCGAATGCCAGGCTGGCCCTGCTGCACACCGCCTTCGACCCGCGGAGCGGGCAGCTGCTGATCCGCCCGCCGGAGGGGGCGCCCTTCCTCGGCGACACGCGGAGCGAGGAGGGGCGGGTGGCGATCGCCGCCTGGCTCGCCGCCTTCATGGGCGAGGAGGCGCGCGGGGTGCCGCGCTTCGTCGAGGCGCCGGGGCATAATTTCACCGATGTGGCGGCGAAATGCATTTCCATCATCAGCCTCGCCAGCCTCGCCACGCTGGAGGAGGCAGCGGGGATGCGGCTCGACCCGCTGCGGTTCCGGGCGAATGTCTATGTCTCGGGCGGCATCCCTTGGGCGGATTTCGGCCTGCTCGGGCAGGAGATCCAGCTCGGCGGCGCGCGGCTCAGGGTGTTCAAGCGGATCGTGCGCTGCCCGGCGACGGAGGTGAACCCGGAGACGGCGGAGCGGGACGCGAAGCCGCCGAAGGTGCTGCGGGAAGCGTTCGGCCATGCCGATCTCGGCGTCTATGCCGAGGTGATCGAGGGCGGGCGGCTGGCGGTGGGGGATGCGCTGGAGCCGCTGCAGGGGGAGCTGCTGCATTAGGCTCGAACGGTTCAAGCCGATGGGGGAAAGGGCGTTGATTTCGTTGGGGTTTGGCAGGGAATCTTAGGCTTCGAGGGGCCTTGCCGTGCCTGTCGGGCGCAGCTCGTCCTTCGGTTTCTGTTCCTATGGGCCTGGGCCTGGCAGGATATAGCGCTTGCTGACCCGGTCGATGGGCGTGCCGTCCCGGAGGGGCACCGCGCGACTGATCCCCTGATCCGTGAAGCCCAGCCGCGTGTAGAAGGCGAGACCGCCGAGGTTGTCGGCGCGGATGGTCGCGTTGATCGCTGCCAGCCCCTTCCTCGTGGCTGCCTGTCGCGTCGCCGCGAAAAGCCGGGACCCTATCCCCTTCTGTGCCCATCCAAGGCGGCTGAAGGTGGCGATGTCGCCCACGCCATCCGGCAGGGCCCGGGATCGAAGCAGCGATTGGAAGCCTCCCAAGCCGCCGTCATCACCCTGGGCCACGAAGCAGCAGGTCACGTCGGGACCCGTCAGCATCTCGTCGGCCAGGGCCTTGGGGGTGAATGGCTCTTCCAACGCGGTCGTCCCTCCACGAGCGATGATCTCGTTGAGCAGATCGGCAAGGATGGGGGCGTCCACATCCTGCACTGGCCTGATGTCCATGTCGTGCCCCCGCTGAGCGCTTGTGTCGGTGCCACTGGCAACACGGTGCCCGGTGCCGGGCAAGAGCGCCGGGTCCGCCATGGGTCTGATTTAGATGGAGGCCGGGGAGAACGCCTGCTCCCCGGGCTCCCGGCAGTTACCGTGCAACCGGCGGCAGGTAGATCTCGCCGCCATTGCCGCGGAAGCGCTCCGACATCTCCTCCATGCCCTGCTGCGCCGCCTCGCGGACTTCCTGGCTGATCTTCATCGAGCAGAATTTCGGGCCGCACATGGAGCAGAAATGGGCGAGCTTCGCCCCTTCGGCCGGCAGGGTCTGGTCGTGGAATTTCTCGGCCGTCTCCGGGTCGAGGCCGAGGTTGAACTGGTCGCGCCAGCGGAATTCGAAGCGGGCGCGGCTCAGCGCGTCGTCGCGGAGCCTGGCCGCCGGGTGGCCCTTGGCCAGGTCGGCGGCGTGAGCGGCGATCTTGTAGGTGATGACGCCGGTCTTCACGTCGTCCCGGTCGGGCAGGCCGAGATGCTCCTTCGGCGTCACGTAGCAGAGCATGGCGCAGCCGAACCAGCCGATCATGGCGGCGCCGATGCCGGAGGTGATGTGGTCGTAGCCCGGGGCGATGTCCGTCGTGAGGGGGCCGAGCGTGTAGAAGGGGGCCTCGCCGCAGACCTCGAGCTGCTTCGTCATGTTCACCTGGATCTTGTGCATCGGCACATGGCCGGGGCCCTCGATCATCACCTGCACGTCGCGGGCCCAGGCGATCCTCGTCAGCTCGCCCAGCGTCTCGAGCTCGGCGAACTGCGCGGCGTCGTTGGCGTCGGCGATGGAGCCGGGGCGGAGGCCGTCGCCGAGCGAGAAGCTGACGTCATAGGCCCGCATGATCTCGCAGATCTCGGCGAAATGCGTGTAGAGGAAATTCTCCTGGTGATGCGCCAGGCACCACTTCGCCATGATCGAGCCGCCACGGGAGACGATGCCGGTGACGCGCTTCGCCGTCAGCGGGATGTAGGCCAGGCGGACGCCGGCATGGATGGTGAAGTAGTCGACCCCCTGCTCGGCCTGCTCGATCAGCGTGTCGCGGAAGATTGCCCAGGTCAGGTCCTCGGCGCGGCCGCCGACCTTCTCCAGCGCCTGGTAGATGGGGACGGTGCCGATGGGGACGGGCGAGTTGCGGATGATCCATTCGCGCGTCGTGTGGATGTTGCGGCCCGTCGAGAGGTCCATCACCGTGTCGGCGCCCCAGCGGATGGCCCAGACGAGCTTGTCCACCTCCTGCGCGACGGAGGAGGCGACGGCGCTGTTGCCGATATTGGCGTTGATCTTCACCAGGAAATTCCGGCCGATCGCCATCGGCTCCGATTCCGGGTGGTTGATGTTGGCGGGGATGATGGCGCGGCCGCGGGCGACCTCGTCGCGGACGAACTCGGCGGTGACGTAGTCGGGGATCTCGGCGCCGAAGCTCTCGCCGTCGCGCTCGGCAGCCTCGCGCAGCTTGGCGCGGCCCAGGTTCTCGCGGATGGCGACGTATTCCATCTCCGGCGTGACGATGCCGGCGCGGGCATAGGCGAGCTGGGTCGGGGCGGCGCCAGGGCGGGCGCGGAGCGGCTGGCGCTGGCCGCGGTCGAAGACGGGGACGCGGCGGGCCTCGCCGGGCTTGAGGCCGTCATCCTCGGGCCTGGGGTCGCGGCCGGCATAGGCCTCGACATCGCCGCGGGCCTCGATCCAGCCGGCGCGAAGGGCGGGCAGGCCGCGGCGGATATCGGTCGGGTGCAGCGGGTCGGTATAGGGGCCGGAGGTGTCGTAGACGCGGAGCGGCGGCTCCTTCGCCGAGGGGTCGAGCGCGATCTCGCGCATCGCCACCCGGATGTCGGGGTGATGGGCGCCGGCGATATGGACCTTGCGCGAGGCCGGCAGCGGGCCGGTGGTGACCTCGAGGCTTTCGGGCGGGAAAATGTCGGGCATTCTTGGACCTCCTGAATGGAGATCCGGGCGGTGTGACGCGCGGGGGCGGGCATGCCCCGGGGGACGCTGCCCGCTTGTTCCGTTCCCTACGCCGGCATGACCCGGATCAGGTTCGAAGGGTCATGGCGGGCCCGCCATATCTCAGCCCCAGCCTGGAGCCCCCCTTGGAACAGGGGGTAGCCTGGGGCCGGCGCCCCGGGCTGTCAACGCGCCGGCGTCACGCGTGTCAGAGCTGCTCGCGCTCGCGCATCCCTGGCTGGGCCTGGGGCTGCTGCTCGTCCTCGTCCTGGCCGTTCTCCATGGACTGGCCGTTCTGGGGCTGGTTGCCATAGGGCTGGCCGTTCTGGGCATGGCCGTTGAACTCGGGCTGCTGGTCGCCCTGGTTCTCGCTGCCTTCGCCGCCATCCGGGCCGCCCTGGTAGCGGCGGGGCTGCTGCTGGCCGCCCTGCTGCTGCTGGACCTGGTTCATGGCGTTGATGATGCGGAAGTAGTGCTCGGCGTGCTGGAAATAGCTCTCGGCCATCACCCGGTCGCCCGAGCCGGTCGCGTCGCGGCCGAGCTGGAGGTACTTCTCGAAGAGCTGCTGCGCGGTCCCGCGCAGGCGCATGTCCGGGCCGTTGGAGTCGAAGACGTGGTTCCGGCTCATCGGCTGGTGGGAAGCCGGACGATACTGTCCGCCGCCGCCACCCCCGCCGCCGCCTCCGCCGCCTCCACCATGCCGGTGGCTGCGGCCGCGAATCCGTTTCATGTTCATCGGTATTGCGTCTGCCGTCTCGCAGCTTGGCCGCCCCGTCCCTGCCCGGCTGTCGGGTCGGATCGGCTGTGGCGGTCGATGTGGTTCAAAGCGCCGCGGAGGCCATGCTTGCTAAGGCCGCCCCACGGATCGGGGCCTGCGCAGCGTGGGACATGCCCGCCTGCCCGCGAAGGCCTGCCCTCAAGCTAGTCGCTGCCGGCCCCCACGCCAAACAGTTTTTTTGCGACGCGGCGCAAGAAAGGGTCATTCCAGGACCAGGGCACGGTCGATGCCGCCGAGGTCGGGGCGGCAGGCGATGGGCGTGAGGCCGGCGGCGCGGGCCAGGGCCTCGACGGCGGGGCGCTGGCCCTGGCCGAGCTCGAGGACGGCGCGGCCGCCGGGGGCGAGCAGGCCCCCGAGGATGCCAGCGAGGTGGCGGTAGGCGGCAAGGCCATCGGCACCGCCATCGAGGGCGGAGGCGGGCTCGTGCCGGGCGACGTCGGCCATCAGGCCGGGGATCGCATCCGTCTCGATATAGGGCGGGTTGGAGAGGATCAGGTCGAAGCGGGCGGCGAGCGGGGCGGCCCAGTCGGCGGCGAGGAAGCGGGCGCGGCCGGCGAGGCCGAGGCGGCTTGCGTTCTCCTGCGCCAGGGCGGCAGCTGCCGGGACGCGGTCGATGCCGAGGCCGGTGGCGGCCGGGTATTCCCAGAGGGTCGCCAGCAGCAGGCAGCCGGTACCGGTGCCGAGGTCGAGCAGGCGGAGAGGGGCGGCGCGGTCGGGAAAGGCCTCCAGCGCCGCCTCCACCAGGCTCTCCGTATCGGGGCGGGGGATCAGCGTCGCGGGCGAGACGCGGAAGGGGAGCGACCAGAACTCGGCCTCGCCGAGGAGATGGGCGATCGGCACGTGGTCCAGCCGGCGGCGGAGGAGGGTGGCGAAGCGGGCGGCGGCCTCGGGGGGGACGGGCGCGCGGGGGTCGCGCAGCAGGTCCTCCTCGCGGCAGGCGAGGCTATGGGCCAGCAGCAGGCGGGCCTCCTGCCGGGGCCCCTCGATGGCGGCGGCGCGGAGGGCCTGACCGGCACGGCAAAGGAAGAAGCCGACCGTCCCCGCCGGATCAGGGCAGGCGCTCAATCCCCCTCGGCCGCGAGGCGGGCCGCCTCGTCCTCCTGGGTCAGGGCGTCGATGATCTCGTCGAAATCGCCGAGCATGACCTTGTCGATCTTGTGCAGGGTCAGGCCGATGCGGTGGTCCGTCACCCGCCCCTGGGGGAAGTTGTAGGTGCGGATGCGCTCGCTGCGGTCGCCGGTGCCGACCTGGCTCTTGCGGTCGGCGGCGCGGCCCTCGCTGAGGCGGGCGCGCTGGGCCTCGTAGATGCGGGCCCGCAGCACCTTCATCGCCTTGGCGCGATTCTTGTGCTGGCTGCGCTCCTCCTGCATCGCCACCACCGTCCCCGTGGGGATGTGGGTGATGCGGACGGCGCTGTCCGTCTTGTTGACGTGCTGGCCGCCGGCGCCGCTGGCCCGGTAGGTGTCGATGCGGAGGTCGCCCTCGTTGATCTGCACGTCCACCTCCTCGGCCTCCGGCATGATGGCGACGGTGACGGTGGAGGTGTGGATGCGGCCCTGCGTCTCGGTGGCGGGCACGCGCTGCACGCGGTGGACGCCGCTCTCGTACTTGAAGCGGGCGAAGACGCCGGTGCCGGCGATCTCGGCGGTAGCGCCCTTCACCCCGCCCAGCTCCCCTTCGTCGTAGTCCAGCACCTCGAACCGCCAGCGGCGGCCCTCGGCGTAGCGCTGGTAGGCGCGGAAGAGCTCGGCGGCGAAGAGCGCGGCCTCGTCGCCGCCCGCGGCGGGGCGGATCTCGAGGATGGCGCTGCGCTCGTCGGCGCTGTCCTTGGGCAGGAGCATGAGGCGGACCTCGCGTTCCAGGCGGGGCACGGCCTCCTTCTGGGCGAGGTATTCGTCCTCGGCCAGCTCGCGCAGCTCCGGGTCGCCGAGCATGGCCTCGGCCTCGTCCCGGGCGCGGATGGCGGCGCGGAGGGCCTCGACCCGCTCGACCAGCGGCTCCAGCTCGGACAGCTCCTTGGAGAGGGCGCCGAACTGGCTGCCATCGGCAGTGGCGAGGAGGTGGCGGACCTCCTCGGCGCGGGTCAGGACGCGGTCGAGCTTGTCAGAGATACTCAAGGGCGCACCTCCGGTGCGACGATGCTCATGCGAGGCGGCCGGGGATCTCCGCCAGCGGGACCGTCTCCTGCGTGCCGGCATCGAGGTCGCGGAGCTGGGCGGCGCCGGCCGCCAGCTCCTCCTCGCCGAGGATGACGGCGGCGCGGGCGGACTGGCGGTTGGCACGCTCCATGCGGCGCTTCAGGTTGCCCTTGTAGGCGACCTCGGCGGGGATGCCGGCGCGGCGGAGGGATTGCACCAGGGCAAGGGCCGGGGCCTCGGCGGCATCGCCGACCGGAATCACCGCGACGGGGCGGGGGGCGGCGGGGGTGAGGCCCATCGCCTCGATGAGCAAGGCCAGGCGGTCCACGCCGGCGGCCCAGCCGACCGAGGGGGTGGGCGGGCCGCCCATCTCCTCGACCAGGCCGTTGTAGCGGCCGCCGCCCATCACCGTGCCCTGGGCGCCGAGGCGCTCGGTGACGAATTCGAAGGCGGTGTGGCTGTAGTAGTCGAGGCCGCGCACGATCCGCGGGTTGATGCGGAAGGGGACGCCGAAGGCCGCGAGGTGGCGCTGCACGGCCTCGAAGAAGGCGCCGGCCTCGGGGGTCAGGTGGTCGAAGATGGTGGGCGCATCGGCGATGATGGCGCGGTCGCCCGCATCCTTGCTGTCGAGGATGCGCAAGGGATTGCGCTCCAGCCGCATCCGGCTGTCGGCCGAGAGCCGGTCCTGATGGGTGGTGAGATAGGCGACCAGGGCCGCGCGGTAGGCGTCGCGGCTCGGGGCGTCGCCGAGGGTGTTGATCTCCAGCACAGTGCCCTCGGTGATGCCCAACTCCTGCTGGATCTGCCAACCGCAGGCGATGACCTCGGCATCGGCCAGGGGCTCGGCGGCGCCCAGCACCTCGATGCCGATCTGGGTGAATTGGCGGTAGCGGCCCCGCTGCGGGCGCTCGTAGCGGAACATCGGCCCGGCATAGAAGACCTTGCGGGGCAGCATCGACTGCGTCAGCCCGTTCGAGACGAGGGCGCGGCAGACGCCGGCGGTGTTCTCCGGGCGGAGGGTGACGCTCTCCCCGCCCCGGTCCTCGAAGGTGTACATCTCCTTCGAGACGACATCCGAGGTGTCGCCGAGGCCGCGGGCGAAGACGCGGGTATCCTCGAAGATGGGCGTCGCCCATTCCTCGAAGCCGTAGAGGGTGGCGATCCGGCGCGCGGCCTCGATGACGTGGTGGTGGCGGCGGTGTTCCTCGCCGATCAGGTCACGGGTGCCGCGGGCGGGTTGCAGGGGGATCATGGGAATGCCGGATAGCCCTCCGCCCGGCCCAGGGCAAGCGATCCGGGGCAGGGGAGGCAGCGGAACGGTGCCGGTTCTCGGGCGCTCTCATCCGGGATTCCCAAGGAAAGGAGAGAACGCATGAAACGTCTGGTCTTGTCGGCGGCCCTGCTGCCCGTCCTGCTCATGGGCTGCGCGCAGACGCAGCAGGTGGCGGATACCACGGTCGCCGCGGCGAAGGCGCAGGTGAACCCGACCCTCTCCACCACCGATGCCGGCTTCATGACGACCGCGACCCGCGGCGGCATCGCCGAGGTGCAGATGGGCCGCCTCGCCCAGCAGCGCGGCAATTCCCCGGCGGTGCGGCGCTTTGGCGAGCGGCTGGTGACGGATCATACCCAGGCCAACCAGGAGATGCTGGCCCTCGCCCGGCAGAAGCAGATCACCCCGCCGGACAGCATGGGGGCGCAGCACCAGCAGATATATGACCGGCTGAGCGGGCTGCGCGGCCGGGCCTTCGACCGGGCCTACATCCAGGCGATGGTGGAGGACCACCAGGAGGATGTGCAGGCCTTCCAGACCGAGGCGCGGGACGGCACCGACCCGGATGTGAAGGCCTTCGCCCAGCGCCACCTTCCCATGCTGCAGGAGCACCTGCAGGCAGCGCAGCGGCTGGAAGGCTCGCGGACGAGCGCGCGGGCCACCCACAGCCACCGCTGACACGCCTCGGGGCCGCCTGCCGCCTCAGTGCGGCAGGCGGTCCGCCAGGGTAAGGGCGAGGAACAGCGCCAGCTCGGCCAGCAGCATCCAGCCGAGGCGGCGCATCACGCGTGGCCCCGGCGCCGCCTGCGGCCTCAGCCGGCCGACCAGCAGGGCGGAGAAGCCGAGGGCGTTCATGCCTATTCGGCCGCCAGCGCGGCCTTCTCGGCGGCGTCCGCGGCCTTGATCGCCTCGACGCGGCGCTCCACCAGTTCGACCAGGTGGTCGACCATGGCGGCCTCGTCGATGGTGTGGTCGGTCTTGCCGGAGGCGTAGATCATGTGCCGGCCGGCGCCGCCGCCGGTCAGCCCGATATCGGTCATCAGCGCCTCGCCCGGCCCGTTCACCACGCAGCCGATGATGGAGAGCGTCACCGGCGTCTCGATATGGGCCAGCCGGTCCTCCAGCGTGGCGACGGTGCGGATCACGTCGAAGCCCTGCCGGGCGCAGGAGGGGCAGGAGATGATCTTCACGCCGCGATGGCGGATGCCGAGCGACTTCAGGATTTCCCAGCCGACATGCACCTCCTCCTCCGGCTCCGCCGAGAGGGAGACGCGGAGCGTGTCGCCGATGCCGGCCCAGAGCAGGCTGCCGAGGCCCACGGCGGACTTCACCGTGCCGGTGCGCTTGCCCCCCGCCTCGGTGATGCCGATGTGCAGCGGGTGGTCGCAGACCTCGGCCAACTGCTGGTAGGCGGCGGCGGCGAGGAAGACGTCGGACGCCTTCACGCTGATCTTGAACTCGTGGAAGTCGTTGTCCTGCAGGTGGGCGGCGTGCCAGAGCGCGCTCTCGACCAGGGCGTCCGGGTTGGGCTCGCCGTACTTCTCCAGCAGGTGCTTCTCCAGGCTGCCGGCATTGACGCCGATGCGGATGGAGCAGCCATGGTCGCGGGCGGCCTTCACCACCTCCTTCACCCGCTCGGCGCTGCCGATATTGCCCGGGTTGATGCGGAGGCAGGCCGCGCCCGCCTTCGCCGCCTCGATGGCGCGGCGGTAGTGGAAGTGGATGTCGGCGACGATGGGGACGTTCACCTCGCGCACGATCTCGGCGAGTGCGGCGGTGCTCTCCGGCGTCGGGCAGGAGACGCGGACGATGTCGACGCCCGCCACCTCGGACCGGCGGATCTGGGCGATGGTCGCCGCGGCATCCTCGGTCGGGGTATTGGTCATGGTCTGGACGGTGATCGGGGCGTCGCCGCCGACCGGCACCTTGCCCACCATGATCTGGCGCGACTTCCGCCGGGTGATCATCTGGTACGGGCGATAGCTCATGCGGTGGAATCCCGTTGGGGTGCTGGCGGGGAATATGGCAGCCCGGGCGGCGATGCCCAAGCGCCCTGGCAGCCTATTGTGCCGGGCGTGGCATGGCTGCCGCGGCGGCGGTCGGCGGCTGGCCGGATTTCAGCCGCTCCGGCTCCAGCAGCAGGTCGCGGCGGACGGCCTGGGCGCCGCCGAGGGCGGGCACCGGCTGGCCATCCACCAATATGTCGAGCCCGCCGGCATTGCCGGTGGTGAAGAGCAGGCCCTCGCGCGGCGGCACCGTATAGCTCTCCCCCGGGCGGAGGACGCGGTTGAGGATCACCGT
>CADCTD010000090.1 GCA_902805545.1 uncultured Craurococcus sp.
AGCGCGGCCCTCGCCCCGAGCGGAGCGGACGCGACTGGCCGGAGCGGGAGCGCGGCGAGCGTGACCGGCCGGAGCGCAACCGCGAGCGGGACCGTGCCCCGGTCGCCGCCCGCGAGGAGCGCCCGGCCCGTGACGAGCGCCCGATCCGCGAGGAGCGGGCTCCGCGGGAGGAGCGCCGCTGGGACCGCGAGGCGCCCCGCCGGCGCGACCGGGACCGCGACGATCTCGGCCCGGCCGTGGTCGGCTTCGGCGATGCCGTGCCCGCCTTCATGCTGATCCCGATCCCCCGGCCGCGCCGCGAGCAGCCGGAGCAGGAGGCCGAGGCGGCCTGATCGCCGCCTCGACCCGCCTTGTCCGACCGCGCCCCAGGCGCCAAGTGTCCGCGGCATAAGAGCCCGAGGAGCCAGCCATGAACGTCGTTACCCAGCCCCCCAAGCGCATGGCCAGCTTCGCCTGGGAGGATGCGCTGCTCCTCGAGGACCAGCTGACCGAGGACGAGCGGATGATCCGCGAGTCGGCGCACCAGTTCTGCCAGGAGCGGCTCTTCCCCCGCATCCTGATGGCCAACCGGCACGAGACCTTCGACCGGGAGATCATGAACGAGTTCGGCGAGATGGGCTTCCTCGGCGCCACGCTCGAGGGCTATGGCTGCGCCGGCGTCTCCTACGTCGCCTACGGTCTGATGGCCCGCGAGGTGGAGCGGGTCGACAGCGGCTACCGCTCGGCCTTCTCCGTGCAGTCCTCGCTGGTGATGTACCCGATCCACGCCTTCGGCTCGGAGGCCCAGCGGGAGAAGTACCTTCCGAAGCTGCGCACCGGCGAATGGGTCGGCTGCTTTGGTTTGACCGAGCCCGATGCCGGCTCCGATCCCTCCTCCATGCGGACGCGGGCGAAGAAGGTCGACGGCGGCTACCTCCTCTCCGGCTCCAAGACCTGGATCACCAACGCGCCGATCGCCGACCTCGCCGTGGTCTGGGCGAAGGATGACGAAGGCATCCTGCGTGGCTTCGTCCTCGAGAAGGGGATGAAAGGGCTCACCTTCCCGAAGATCGACGGCAAGTTCTCGCTGCGCGCCTCGACCACCGGCATGATCATGATGGACGAGGTCTTCGTCCCCGAGGAGAACCGGCTGCCGGGCGTGAAGTCCCTCGCCGGCCCCTTCTCCTGCCTCAACCGCGCCCGCTACGGCATCGCCTGGGGCGCGCTTGGCGCCGCCGAGTTCTGCTTCCATGCTGCACGCGACTATGCGCTGAACCGCACCATGTTCGGCCGCCCGCTGGCGCAGACCCAGCTGGTGCAGAAGAAGCTCGCCGACATGGAGACCGAGATCACGCTCGGCCTGCAGGCCGTGCTCCGCGTCGGCCGGCTCTTCGACGAGGGCAAGGTCGCGCCGGAGATGATCTCCCTGGTCAAGCGCAACAATTGCGGCAAGGCGCTCGACATCGCCCGGCTCGCGCGCGACGTGCATGGCGGCAACGGGATCGTGGACGAGTATCACGTCATCCGCCATGTCATGAACCTCGAAACGGTCAACACCTACGAGGGCACGCATGACGTGCATGCGCTTATCCTGGGGCGGGCCATCACCGGGCTGAACGCCTTCGGGGGCTGATGGCCCTGCGGTGTTCGGCGCCCGGGACGGGCCGGAGCGTGAGCGGAGGATCCATCCCGCCATCGCGCCGGCCTCCCGGCTGACCGACCGGGAGAGGGCCACCCGCAACGGCCCTTTCCGGGTCCTGCCCGGCGAGCGGTCGCGCCTCGCCGGGCTGGGTTAGCTCATCCATCGGGCTATCACCTGCCGCGTTCTGGCGGCGATGGCGCGCTGTGCCCCCGTCGTGCTCTCTCTCGGCGGCGCCTTCCTCGGCCTGGGCGTTGGCGATGCTGCTGTCCGTGGCGCTCGGCGTCTTCCTCGCGGAGGTGCGGGTCGCCTCCCACCCCCTGCCGCTGACCGGCCGTAAGGACTGAACCCTTGGAATTGCTCGTCGACGCGATGGGCGCCGCTGGCGACGGCGTGGCGCAGGCGGCGGGCGGGCCGGTCTTCCTGCCGCAGACCCTGCCGGGGGAGCGGGTGCGCGCCCGTCTCGCCGGCAAGCGCGGCGAGGTCGAGGTCTGGCTCGCGGAGAGCCCGGAGCGCGTCGCCCCGCCCTGCCGCCACTTCCCGGCCTGCGGCGGCTGCGTGCTGCAGCATTGGGACCTCGCCCCCTATGCCGCCTGGAAGCGCGGGCGGCTGGTGGAGGCGCTGGCGCGCGCCGGCTTCCCTGATGCGCCGGTCGCGCCGCTGGCGATGACGCCGCCGAACAGCCGGCAGCGGGCCGATCTCGGCCTCGAGCGCCTGGCCGATGGCCGCGTGCAGATCGGCTTCCACCAGCGCGGCACGACCCACCTCGTGCCGATGCAGGAATGCCATGTGCTGCGGCCCGAGCTGGTCAGGCTGCTGGCGCCGCTCGCCGCGGCCTTGCGTCACCTGGAGGGGCTGCGACGGCTCGGCTCCGCCGTCATCAACCTGCTGGCAAGCGGGCCGGACATCCTGCTGCGGACCGATGCGCCGCTCACAATGCCGGATCGGCGCCTGCTGGCCGCGCTCGCGACCGAGCAGCGCATCCCCCGCATCGCCTGGGGCGGCAAGGGCGGGCCGCCGGAGGTGGCGGCTCAGCTCGGGCCGGTGCGGCATCTGCTGTCCGGGGCGGAGGTGGTGCCGGCGCCGGGCGCCTTCCTCCAGGCCAGTGCCGAGGGCGAGGCGGCTATCATCGGCGCGCTGCTGGCGGGGCTGCCACGCAAGCTGCCCGGCCGGGCCGCCATCGCCGATCTCTATGCGGGGCTCGGCACGCTCAGCATCCCGCTCGCCGCGCGCGCCCGCGTCACCGCCTTCGAGGCGGTGCCGGAGGCGGTCTCGGCGCTGGCGACCGCCGCCGGCAAGGCCGGGCTGCGGGTGAAGGCGGTGCGGCGCGACCTCGACCGGCAGCCGCTCGCCGGGGCGGAGCTGCGCGAATTCGCCGCCGTGGTGCTCGACCCGCCCTTTGCCGGCGCCGCCGAGCAGGCGGCGCTGCTGGCCCGGGCCGGCGTGCCGGCCATCCTCTACGTCTCCTGCAACCCGGTCGCCCTGGCGCGGGATGCGAAGCCGCTGCAGGCGGCCGGCTACCGCGTCACCACGGCGGTGCCGGTCGACCAGTTCCTCTGGTCGCCACATCTGGAAGCGGTTGTCGCCTTCGCGCGCTGATCCTGCTGCGGAATGGCTTGATCCCCGTCGCGTCCACCCCACCAATAGGGGAGCAATAGCCTGCGATCGCCCGGCGTGGACTCACCCCGGGCGTGAATCGCCGGGTCAACGGATGCCGGTCCGGCGTGGCGTGGCGGAAGCCAGGCCCTGCCGCGACCAGCGCGGGAGGGTTCCATGACCGATACCACGAGCCGCCGTCTTGCCCTGGGCGGCCTCGCCGCCGGGCTCGTCGCCCCGGCCTTGCTGAAGGGGGCGGCGGCGCAGACCGCGCCGGCCGCCGCGCCGGCTGCTGCCAGCCAGGCCCCGGGCTTCTATCGCTTCAAGGTCGGCGGCTTCACCGTCACCACCGTGCATGACGGCTTCTTCGAGCGGCCGCTCCAGGGTTTCGTGCGCAACGCGCCACTCGAGGAGGTGCAGAAGGTCCTGGCGGAGAGCTTCCTGCCGACCGAGGCCATGCGCATCCCCTTCACCATCACCTTCCTCGACACCGGCAGCCGGCTCGTGGTCTTCGACAGCGGCAACGGCGTGCTGCCGCCGACCGCGACGCAGGGGAAGATGATCCAGAACATGGCCGCGGCCGGCATCGATCCCGCCAGGATCGACCTGGTGGTGATGAGCCATTTCCACGGCGACCATGTGAACGGCCTGCTGAACGGTGCCGGCGCCGCCGCCTTCCCGAATGCCGAGGTTGTCGTCCCTGCGGCCGAGTGGGCCTGGTGGAGCGACACCGGCAACGAGACCCGCAGCCCCGAGGGCCAGCGTGCCACTTTCGCCAACAGCGCCCGTCGCTTCGCCCCCTACCAGGGGAAGATCCGCCAGCTGGCGGCGGGGGCGGAGGTGATCCCGGGCATCCGGTCGGTTGCCGCCCATGGCCATACGCCGGGCCATACCTGCTACCTGATCGCCGACGGCAATGCGCAGGCGATGTTCCTCGCCGACACCACCAACCGGCCGGAGCTGCTGGCCCGCCGCCCGGATTTCCACGCCGTCTTCGACTTCGACGCCCAGATGGCCGAGGCGTCGCGGCGGAGAATCCTCGACCAGGCCGCGACCGACCGGATCCGCGTCACCGGCTACCACTTCCCCTTCCCGGCGAACGGCTACATCGCCAAGGACGGCAGCGGCTACCGCTTCGTGCCGGCGGACTGGTCGAGCAGCGTCTGACGGCGAGGCCCCCCCCGCCGCGCGGGGCTGGGTGAGCGGATATCACCCAGCCGTCGCAGCGGCGACATTGCAGCGTCACGGAACGCGGGCTATCCGCTGAGCATCATGGAAGCCGTGGCCCGCGACCCGATCGAAGCCCTTCGCCCCCGCCGCCTGCGGCGGAAGAAGCCTCTGCGGTTCAAGAGCGGCCTGCCCGGCGGGCGGCTGTTCGACGTCTTCGAGGACCGGCCGCTCGGCGGCCGCGTCCGGGCGGTGCGGCGCATCGCCTCCGTGCTGCTCTGGACGGTGATCTCGATCCCCATCCAGGCCGTGCTGCTGCTGCTGCCGGGACGGCCGAAGGTGGTCTTCGCCCGGGTCTATCATGCCGTGCTCTGCCGGCTGATCGGGCTGCGGGTGCAGGTGATCGGCAAGGCGGCGGGGGGTAAGCCGGTGCTCTTCCTCGCCAACCATTGCTCCTGGCTCGACATCCTGGTGCTCGGCGGCACGCTGGAGGGCTGCTTCGTCTCCAAGGCGGAAGTCGGCACCTGGCCGCTGATCCGCACCGTGGCGCGGCTCGGCCGCACCGTCTTCGTCAGCCGCAGCCGCGGCCGGACGGGCTCGGAGGCGGAGGCGATGAAGGCGCGGCTGGCGGCGGGCGACAGCCTGATCCTCTTCCCCGAGGGCACCAGCAGCGACGGCACGCGGGTGCTGCCCTTCCGCAGCGCCTTCCTGGCGACGGCGGGCATGGCGGGGCAGGTGCAGCCGGTCTCGCTGGTCTATGACCGGCTGGGCGGGCTGCCGGCCTGCCGGCGCGACCGGCCGCTCTTCGCCTGGTATGGCGACATGTCGATCGCCAGCCATTTCTGGCGACTGGCGCGGCGCGGCGGGGCGCGGGCGACCGTGGTGCTGCACGAGCCCTTCAGCCCTTCCGCCCTGCCCGACCGCAAGGCGATGGCGGCGGCGAGCTGGGCGACAGTCTCCACCAGCGCGGCGCAGCTGCGGCAGAACCGGCCGGCGGCGCCGCTGGCGACGGTGTGACCCGGCGCGGGATGGCTGGCGACTGTGTGAGCAGAGCAGGCTTGACCGGAGCCGCCGCGAAGCCTGACGCTTCGCCTACGATGCGATTCCCGCCCTTCCCCGGGGCGATGCCCCGGCCCCTCGCCGCTTGACCGCAGCCTCCTGCCTGCGCATGTGCGCAAGCAGCATCGGCGCCGCCGCGCCGATGGGGTGGAGTGGGCTCTTGGCATGACGGGTACCGACGCAGCGACACGGAAGCGGCTCTTCCTCCGCACCTGGGGCTGCCAGATGAATGTCTACGACAGCGCCCGCATGGCGGATGTGCTGGCGCCGCTCGGCTACGCGCCGGTGGAGGCGCCCGAGGGGGCCGACATGGTCATCCTCAACACCTGCCACATCCGCGAGAAGGCCAGCGAGAAGCTGTTCTCCGAGCTCGGCCGGCTGCGCGAGATGAAGCGCGAGCGCGAGGCCGCCGGCGGGGGGATGGTCCTCGCCGTCGCCGGCTGCGTGGCGCAGGCCGAGGGGGCTGAGATCACGCGCCGCGCCCCCTGGGTCGACATCGTGCTCGGGCCGCAGACCTACCACCGCCTGCCGGAGATGGTGGCGCGGGCCAGCCGCGCGGCCGGCGCCGTCATCGAGACGGAGATGCCGGTCGAGCAGAAATTCGACCACCTGCCGGAGCAGGCGGCGAGCCAGGGCATCACCGCCTTCCTCACCGTGCAGGAGGGCTGCGACAAATTCTGCTCCTTCTGCGTGGTGCCCTACACGCGCGGCGCCGAGTACTCGCGCCCGGCGGCGGCGGTGGTGGCCGAGGCGCGGCGGCTGGTCGCGGGCGGGGCGCGGGAGATCACGCTGCTCGGCCAGAACGTCAACGCCTATCACGGCGAGGGGCCCGGCGGCCGGGCCTGGGGCCTCGGGCGGTTGGTCCGCGCGCTGGCGGAGATCCCCGGCCTGCTCAGGCTGCGCTACACCACCAGCCATCCGCGCGACATGGACGACGACCTGATCGCGGCGCATCGGGAGGTGCCGGCGCTGATGCCATACCTGCACCTGCCGGTGCAGTCGGGCAGCGACCGGGTGCTGGCGGCGATGAACCGGGGGCACACGGCCGCCCAGTTCCTCGCCGTCGTCGACCGGCTGCGCGAGGCGCGGCCGGACCTTGTTCTCTCGTCCGACTTCATCGCCGGGCATCCGGGCGAGACGGCGGAGGATTTCGCGCAGACCATGGCGCTGGTGGAGCGGGTCGGCTTCGCGCTCGCCTACAGCTTCAAGTACTCGCCGCGGCCCGGGACGCCGGCGGCCGGCGCACCCTTCCAGGTCCCCGAGGCCGAGAAGGATGCGCGGCTTCAGGCGCTCCAGGCGCTGCTGAGGTCGCAGCAGGACGCGTTCAACCGCTCCCGCGTCGGGATGACGGTGCCCGTGCTGCTGACCGGGCCGGGCCGGCATCCCGGGCAGGTCGCCGGGCGTTCTCCCTGGTTGCAGCCGGTGCACCTGGCCGCATCGCTCGAGCTGGTCGGGCAGGAGGTGCCGGTGCGCATCCTGGCGGCCCATCCCAATTCCCTTTCCGGCCTGCTGGCGGCCGGGGAGCCTGTCCTCGCAAGCCTGCCCGAAGAGGAGCCCGCCCCCGCTTGAACACAGCCCCCATCGTCTTCCGCGCCGGGGAGGCGCGCGGAGCGCGGCCCACCCCCCCTCCCCCATCGTCGCCCGAGCAGCGGAGCGTCACGCTGCAATTCGACGATAATGCCCTGCTCCCCCTTCTCTACGGGGAACATGACCGCCATCTGGCGCGGATCGAGCAGCGATTGGGGGTCCGGCTCGGCTCGCGGGGCAACAGGTTGACCATTGCCGGCGGGGCGGGGCGGACCGAAGTGGCGGAAGTGGCGCTGAAGGCGCTGTGGCGGCGGCTCGAGAAGGGCCAGCCGGTAGGAACGGCAGAAGTGGAAGCAGCCTTGCGCATGGCCGAAGGGGACGCCGAGGGCGACCCGCGCCTGCCCTTGCAGGACCGGCCGGAAATCCGCACCCGCAAGGGGGCGATCGCACCGCGCACGCCGGCCCAGGCGGCCTATATCGACCTGCTGGCGCGGCAGGAGATGGTCTTCGGCATCGGCCCGGCCGGCACCGGCAAGACCTACCTCGCCGTGGCGCAGGGCGTCGCCCTGCTCCAGGCCGGGCGGGTGGACCGCATCGTGCTCAGCCGCCCGGCGGTCGAGGCGGGGGAGCGGCTCGGCTTCCTGCCCGGCGACCTGAAGGAGAAGGTGGACCCCTATCTCCGCCCGCTCTATGACGCGCTGCACGACATGCTGCCGGCGGAACAGGTGGCGCGGCGGATCGCCTCCGGGGAGATCGAGATCGCCCCGCTGGCCTTCATGCGCGGCCGGACGCTCGCGCATTGCTACGCGATCCTCGACGAGGCGCAGAACACCACGCCGGCGCAGATCAAGATGTTCCTCACCCGCATGGGCGACGGAACGCGTATGGTGATCACCGGCGATCCGACCCAGGTCGATCTGCCGAGTGGCCAGAGGAGCGGGCTGATCGATGCGCTGACCATCCTCGACGGGGTGGATGGCATCGGCGTCGCCCGCTTCGACGAACGCGACGTGGTGCGCCATCCGCTGGTGGCGCGGATCGTCGCGGCTTATGGGCGGGCCGACAGCCAGGCAGGGCAGCCTGGCCGGGGGCCGAAGAAGGACCGTGATGGAACCGGACAGTTGCCGTCCTGACGACGAGACCCTGGAGGATCCCCTCCAACCGGCATCCCCCGAAGCACAAGGTGGGGGGGTGCAGGTCGACATCCTGGTGGAGGACCCGGCCTGGCGGCGCTTCCTGCCGCGGGCCGAGGCCCTGGCACGCCGCGCCGTCGCCGCGGCGCTGGCCGGGAGCGGGGCGGAAGGCCTCGTCACGGTGCTGCTGGCCGATGACCGCATGCTGCGCCGGCTGAACGGCGAGCATCGCGGCCGCGACAAGCCGACCAACGTCCTGAGCTTCCCGGCCGGGGCTCCCGGCCATCTCGGTGATATCGCCCTCGCCCTCGGCGTCGTGCGGCGCGAGGCGGAGTCGGGCGGCAAGGCGCTGCCCGCGCATTTCGCCCATCTCGTCGCTCATGGCGCGCTGCACCTGATCGGCCATGACCATCTGGCGGCCGGCGAGGCGCGGCGGATGGAGCGGGCCGAGGCGCGGGCGATGCACCGGATGCGCCTGCCCAACCCGTGGAGGAATGCGGCATGAGCGCCTCGAACGGCAATGGCCGGGACGGGCTGCTCTGGCGCCTGCAGAGCCTGCTGCGGCGACGCGAGGCGGAGAGCGTCCGCGACCGCATGGAGGAGCTGATCGAGGAGCAGCAGGCGCCGCGCGACCCGGGCGAGGCCGGCAAGGACGATACCGGGCTCGATGCGCAGGAGCGCGCGCTGCTCGGCAACGTCCTCAAGCTGCGCGACAAGACCGCCGGCGACGTGATGCTGCCGCGCGCCGACATCATGGCGATGCCGGAGGACTACACGCTGGAGCAGGCCATCCGCCTCATCCAGCGCGACGGGCACAGCCGCTACCCGGTCTTCCGCAAGCAGCTCGACGACATCGTCGGCATGGTCCACATCAAGGACGTCTTCGCCAGCGTCGGCAACGACGCCTCCTTCGACATGAAGGCGATCCTGCGCAAGCCGCTCTTCGTGGTGCCCTCCGTCTCCGTGCTCGACCTGCTGCTGCAGATGCGCCAGGCGCGGATCCACATGGCCCTCGTCGTCGACGAGTATGGCGGCATCGACGGCCTCGTGACGATTGAGGACCTGGTCGAGACCATCACCGGCGACATCGCCGACGAGCATGACGAGCCGGGCCCGCCGCAGCTGGTCGAGAAGCCGGACGGCACGATCGAGCTCGATGCGCGGACGCCGGTCGAGGTCTTCGAGGCGATGCTCGGCCCGGTGCTGACGGATGAGGAGCGCGCCTCCGACATCGACACCATGGGCGGCCTCGTCTTCAACATCGCCGGACGGGTGCCGGCCAAGGGCGAGCTGGTCTCGCATTCCTCCGGCCTCGAGTTCCGCGTGCTGGAGGCCGATCCGCGGCGCATCCGCCGGCTGCGGGTGCGGCGGCCGGGGATGCAGCAGAAGCAGGCGGCGGAATAGGGCGGGAGGGCCGGGGCCATGGCGTTCAAGGGCAAGCCGCCGGGCAGCGGGTCGGGCGAGATGTCCCGCACTACCCAGGCGCTCCGCCCCTCCATCGCGCTGTCGGAGGCGGAGGCGCGCAAGGCCCGCGCGCTGCGGCGCCAGGGCGAGGCGCCGCCGGTGATCGCCGAGCGGCTCGGCCTGCCGCTCGAGGAGGTGGAGAAGGCCCTCCTCCAGATGCGCAACCCCCGCCCCGAGACCACGCGGGGCACGCTCAACGTGACGCTCGCCGCGCATCGCTTCGTCCTGAGCGAGCGGCAGGGCGACGAGCCGCTGTGGCAGACGATGGACCGGCTGGTGGACGAGCTGATCCGCCGCAGGGCGGAGGTGGCGCGGCGCGGCACCGCCCGCCGCAGCGGCCCCGCGGCGGATGACTGGCTGCCCGGACTCGACGCGCCGGAGCCGGACCGGCCGGGTTGAGCGAGGGAACCAGACCCGCCGGGAATTCGTTACAGGTCCTGTAGCCTGGGGCCGGGCCCTGCCCGACTGTGGCCGGAATCATTTCGGCGGCCTCCCGTTCGGGCGACGAGCCGGACGCATGGGAGAAAAGATGACCGCGCAGCCTGACACCGCCGATGGCGATCCGCCGCGGGTCTCGACCGGCAGCATTGGCCTTGATCACATCCTGGGTGGCGGCTTCGATGCCGATCGGCTCTATCTCTGCGAGGGCCGGCCGGGCACCGGCAAGACCACCCTTGCGCTGCAATTCCTGCTGGAGGGCGTGCGGCGCGGCGAGCCGGTGCTCTACATCTCCCTCTCCGAGACGGAGCGGGAGTTGCGCCTCGTCGCCAAGCGCCATGGCTGGTCGCTTGACGGCATCACGGTCTTCGAGCTGGTGCCGCCGGAGGCGAGCCTCGACCCGAACCGCGAGCTGACTGTTTTCCACCCCGCCGAGATCGAGCTGAACGAGACGACGCAGCTCGTCTTCGACCGGGTGCAGGCGTTGAATCCGGCGCGGATTGTCCTGGACAGCCTCTCCGAGCTGCGGCTGCTGGCACAGAACTCGCTCCGCTATCGCCGGCAGATCCTGGCACTGAAGCATTTCTTCACCGGCCGCGACTGCACGGTGATGATGCTGGACGACATGTCCTCCAAGGCGGATGACCTGCAGCTCCACTCCATTGCCCACGGCGTCGTCTTCCTCGAGCAGATGGCGCTCGACTACGGTTCCGAGCGGCGGCGGCTGCGCGTGGTCAAGATGCGCGGCATGCCCTTCCGCGGCGGCTACCACGACTTCACCATCCGGCGCGGCGGGCTCGAGATCTACCCGCGGCTGGTTGCGGCGGAGCATCGCGGGCCGCCGGCGACAGGGCTGGTCGGCAGCAGCAGGCCGGGGCTCGATAGCATGCTGGGCGGCGGGCTGGAGCGCGGCACCAGCATGCTGGTGCTGGGCCCGGCCGGGGTCGGCAAGTCCGCCGTGTCGCTGACCTATGCGCTCGCCGCGGCAGAGCGCGGCGAGCATGCCGTGGTCTACGCCTTCGACGAGGGCAGCGCCACCATCCTCACCCGCGCCGCAGCGCTCGGCATCCCCTTGCAGCCGGCCATCGAGGCCGGGCTGGTCCGCATCCAGCAGATCGATCCGGCAGAGCTCTCGCCCGGCGAGTTCGCCCACCTGGTACGCAACGCCGTGACGCAGGACGGGGCAAGGGTCATCATCATCGACAGCCTCAACGGCTATCTCAGCGCCATGCCGGACGAGCGCTTCCTCATCCTGCAGATGCATGAGCTGCTGAGTTTTCTGAACCAGAGCGGCGTGCTGTCCATTTTGGTGCTGGCGCAGCACGGGCTGGTCGGGCCGATGCAGACGCCGGTCGACATCAGCTACCTCAGCGATGCAGTTCTCATGCTGCGCTATTTCGAGTTCGAGGGCGTGGTGCGGCGGGCGCTCTCGGTGGTGAAGAAGCGGAGCGGGGCGCATGAGCGCTCCATCCGCGAGTTCCGGCTCGGGCGCGGCGGCATCGCCATCGGGCCGCCGCTGCGCGAGTTCAGCGGCATCTTCAACGGCACGCCGCAGTACAGCGGCACCAGCGCCCCCTTGCTGCCTGATGATGAACCAGACCAGCGCTGACCTCGCCAGCCCGCGGGTGCTGGTCCTCGCCCCCACCGGGCGGGACGGCACGGCCTCGGCCGACCTGCTGCGCCGTGCGGCGCTCTCGGCCGAGGTCTGCGCCGACCTGGCCGAGCTGATGGACGGGCTGGAGGCAGGGGCGGATGCCGTCTTCGTCGCCGAGGAGGCGCTGATCGGCCGGCCGATAGAGCCGCTGCTCGACTGGGTCGAGCGGCAGCCGCCCTGGTCCGACATGCCCTTCGTCGTCCTCACCAGCCACCGGCAGACGCCGCAGGCGGTGGCGGGCCGGGCGCGGCTGGTGGCGGCGCTGCGCAACGTCTCGCTCCTGGAGCGGCCGGTGCAGGCCATCACCCTCACCAGCAGCCTGCAGGCCGCGGTGCGGGCGCGGCGGCGGCAATACGAGGTCCGCGCGCACCTGGCCGAGCGGGAGCGGGCAGCGCGCGGGCTGGAGGAGCTGGTCGCCGCGCGGACGCAGGAGCTGGAGGCGGCGAACGGCGCGCTGCGCGCCCAGATCGCCGAGCGCGAGCGGGTGGAGGAGACGCTGCGCCACGCGCAGAAGATGGAGGCGATCGGCCAGCTCACCGGCGGCGTCGCGCATGACTTCAACAACCTGCTGATGGTGATCTCGGGCGGGCTCGACATGCTCGGCCGGCAGCGGGACGCGGCGCGACAGCAGCTCCTCATGGACGGCATGCGCCAGGCGGCCGGGCGCGGCGCGGCGCTGACCCGCCAGCTTCTCGCCTTCTCGCGGCGGCAGGCGCTGAACGCGGAGGCGGTCGACCTCGCCCGGCAGATCGGCGGCATGCGGGAGCTGCTGGACCGCAGCCTCCGCGGCGACGTGCACGTGACGCTCGACTTCGCGCCGGGGCTCTGGCCGGTGGAGGTCGACCCGGGCGAGCTGGAGCTCGTCGTGCTGAACCTCGCGGTGAATGCCCGGGACGCGATGCCGGAGGGCGGCACCATCGTCATCCGCGGCGAGAACCGGCCCGGGCTCGAGGCGCACGGGCTGCGCGGGGATTTCGTCGCCCTCTCCATCGTCGATACCGGAACCGGCATGCCGCCCGAGGTGCTGGAGCGGGTCTTCGAGCCCTTCTTCACGACGAAGGACATCGGCAAGGGCTCCGGGCTCGGCCTGGCGCAGGTCTATGGCTTCGCCCAGCAATCGGGCGGCACGGTGCGGATCGACACGGCGCTCGGGCGGGGGACGACCATCCTGCTGCTGCTGCCGCGCTCCATCCGCGCTCCCGTTGCGGCGGAGCGGCACCTGATCGACCTGCGGGTCGAGCGGCCGTCGGAGACCCCGATCGGCCATGTGCTGCTGGTCGAGGACGACGACGAGGTGGCGGCGCTGGTCGGCGAGATGCTGGTCGCGCTTGGCTTCGAGGCGACCCGGGCGGCGAGCGCGGCGGCGGCGCTCGGGGCGCTGGCGGATGGGCGGGGGATCGACCTCGTCTTCTCCGACGTGATGATGCCGGGCGGGATGAACGGCGTCGAGCTGGCGCGCGAGGTCCGGCGCCGGCGGCCGGGCCTGCCGGTGGTGCTGACCACCGCCTATGCCGAGGCGGCTCGGCGCGCCGCCGAGGCCGAGGGCATCGCGCTGCTGCCCAAGCCCTACCGGCTGGAGGAGCTGGCGGCGGCGACGCGGGTGGCGATCGGCCGGCCGTGACCATCCTGCCCCCGCCGCGTTGAGGCGGGATGGACGCCGGCAAGGATCCCTTCGATGTCGACCTGGTCTTCCGCCTGCTGCGGGAGACGGTGGCGAGGCTGCCCAAGGCGGCGATGTTCGAGTTGCGCGACCGCGGCCATGGCTCGCCCTTCGAGCAGCTGGTGGCGGCGCTGATCTCGGCGCGCACGCGGGACGAGGTGAGCCTGCCCGTCTCCGAGCGCCTCTTCGCCGTGGCGAACACGCCGGCGGCGATGGCGGGGCTGGAGGAGGCGCGGCTCGTCGGGCTGCTGAACGGCGCGACCTTTCCGGAGCCGAAGGCGCGGGACATCCTCGCCCTCTCGCGCCGGATCGCGGAGGCCGGGTCGGTGCCGGACACGCTCGAGGGGCTGATGGCGCTGCGCGGCGTCGGGCCGAAGATCGCGGCGCTGACGCTCGGCATCGGCTTCGGCAGGCCCGCCATCTCGGTCGACATCCATGTGCACCGCATCGTCAACCGCTGGGGCTATGTCGCGGCGCCAACGCCGGAGCGGACGATGCAGGCGCTGGAGGCGGTGCTGCCGGAGCGCTACTGGATCGAGATCAACGAGCGGCTGGTGCCCTTCGGCAAGGCCATCTGCACCGGCGAGCGGCCGCGCTGCGAGGGGTGCCTTCTCATCCGGCAATGCCGGCAGGTGGGGGTGCTGCCTACTCGTCCCGCCGCGGGCGGGCCAGGAGCTGCGCCATCGCCTCGGCGACGGTCGCCTCGCCCGCCAGCAATGCGGTGACGGCGGCACAGACCGGCAGTTCCACCCCGGCGGCCGTGGCACGGTCGAGCAGGGCGGGAGCGGTGCTGGCGCCCTCCGCGACGCTGGCCTTGCCGGCCAGGGCCTCCACGAGGGTGAGGCCGCGCCCGAGGGCGAGGCCGAGCGCGGTGTTGCGGCTGGACGGGCCGGTCGCGGTCAGCAGCAGGTCGCCGAGGCCGGAGAGGCCGGCTGCGGTCTCGGTCCGGCCGCCGAGGGCGGCGACCAGCCGGGAGAGCTCGGCAAGGCCCCGGGTGATGAGGGCGGCGCGGGCATTCTCGCCGAGCCCGGCGCCGATCACCGCCCCGGCGGCGATGGCGATGACATTCTTCGCCGCGCCGCAGACCTGCACGCCGAGCGGGTCGTCGCTGCCGTAGAGACGAAAGCCGGGGGTGGCGAGAAGGCCGATGGCAGCCTCGCGCAAGGCCGGGTCGCGGCTGGCGAGCACGGCGGCGGCGGGCAGGCCGGCGGCGACCTCATGGGCGAAATTCGGCCCGGAGAGGATGGCGGCCGGATGGCCGGGGCGGAGCTGCTCCAGCAGCTCGAGCGGAAGGCGGAGGCTTCCCTGCTCAACCCCCTTGGCCGCGAGGATCAACGGCGGCAGCGGCACCGGCAGCCGGGCCAGCAGGCCCCGCAGATGCTGCGTCGGGACGGCGAGGATCGCCGCCTCCGCGCCGGCCAGCGCGGCGGGGTCGGCGGTGACGGCGATGCTCGGTTCGAGCGCGATGCCGGGCAGGTGGCGGGCATTCTCCCGCGCCGCGGCGATGACGGCGGCACGGGCCGGGTCTCGCGCCCAGAGCGTCACGGTGCCGCCGGCGCGCGCGGCCTGCACCGCGAGCGCCGTGCCCCAGGCGCCGGCGCCGATGACGGCGAGGCGGGCCACCCCTCCTATTCCCCGGCGATGCGGGTGATGGCCCAGCCCTCGCCCGGCTCGCGCATGCCGAGGCGTTCCAGCAGGGCGGGGAGGATGGCGCCGGCCGCCGCCTCGAAATGCCAGGGCGGGTTGGCGATGAGCAGGCCGCAGCCATTGAGCCGCTGCGGATCGGTCGGCTCGCGCAGCCAGAGCTCGGCGGCGATCAGGTCGCGGACGCCGCCCTCCTGCAGGGCGGTGTGGAAGGCGCGGACCGGGGCGCGGTGCTTGATCGGATACCAGCAGGCCTGGATGGCGGCGCGGAAGCGATGGGCGACGAGGGCGATGCCGGCGGCCATGCGCTCGAACTCGCCCTCCTGCTCGAAGGGCGGGTCGACCAGGACCAGTCCGCGGCGTTCCGGGAAGGGCGTGAGGGCGCGGAGCGCCTCCCAGCCGTCGCGCAGGTGCACGGCGACCTGCGGGTCCCGCCGGAAGCGGGCCCGCAGCACCGCATGGTCCTCCGGATGGAGTTCGCAGGCGAGGAGCCGGTCCTGCGGGCGGAGCAGGGCACGGATCAGCGCGGGGGAGCCGGGATACCGGGCCGGGGCGCCCGCGGCCCGGACCAGGTCGAGGAAGTCCGAGAGCGGCCCGCCCTCGATATCGAGCAGGCGGAGGATGCCGCGCTCCGCCTCGCCCGTGCGCCCGGCCTCGGGCGCGGTGAGGTCATAGGCGCCGAGACCGGCATGGGTGTCGAGCACGCGGAAGGGTGCAGGCTTGGCGGCGAGCGCCCGCAGCAGCGCGGCCAGCAGGGCGTGCTTCATGCAATCGGCGAAATTGCCGGCGTGGAAGGCGTGGCGGTAGTTCATTCGGAAGAACTTCGTTGTACTACAAAAACACTTCGGATCGTGGCCATGTCTCTCACCCCCAGCGTTCTATTCGAGCCACGCTGCATCGGAACTGGACCCGGCCATAGGCCGCCTTTCTATGTTGAATCGCATTTCCGTGATATGGTCGGCCACCTCCTCCACCGTGCTTTGAGAGATTCCATCCATCATGTTCGCCGGTAAGCGGTTGGCGGCTCTGGCCGATCATCTCGAACTCCTTGGGCAACGGTTCGAGACCAAGCTCACGGAGGCAGCGCAGCTTCCTGCCGGCCTATCGCCCTCCCAATGGAGCCAGATCGCAGAGGTGCCAGCGAGGCTCGACCGCATCGAGCAACGCCTGGAAGAGATTGTGCAGTACTTCGCCCACCATCTCGCAGTGATCTCGAATTCGCAGTCCACGTATCTCGGCGACCAGACGGCGCTGACGCGGCTTCGCTCCGGCCAGAGCATCTACGTCGACACCCGAAGCGTGGACCTCGGCTCCCACCTCCTGCAAACCGGGTTGTGGGAGGAGGGCTACATGAAGCTCTTCTCGCGTCTCATCCGCCCCGACGATACCGTCCTCGATATCGGCGCCAATCATGGCGTCTACAGCATGGCGGCTGCTCTCGCAGCCGGGCCTCGAGGCGCGATCCACGCCTTCGAGCCGAATTCCCGGCTGGCGAGGCTGGTTCGCGGCAGCCTCGCAATCAATGGCTATGGCGGGTTTGCACAGGTGCATCAGGTCGCGGTCAGCGACGCCGAGGGGGAGACCATCCTCTCCTTCGACCCGGCCTGGTCCGGGGGCGGCCATATCGGCGAAGGCGGCGGCGGACACGAGCGGGAGGCCCAACCTTGCAGGGTCGTGCGGATCGACGACCTGTTCCCCGATACCGCCTTCCGCGCTGACGTCATCAAAATGGATGTTGAAGGCTTCGAGGGCCGCGCCATCCGCGGCATGCTCCGCCTTCTGGAGCGGTCGAGCACGGTGAAGATGATGATGGAGTTCGCGCCGGCCATGATGGGGCGCTCGGGCGTCACGGCGGAGGAGACGGTCCGCATGCTGCGGCAACTGGGCTTCCGCTTCTGGTCGATCCACCATGACGGCAGCATCGTGCCCGAGCCCGTTGTGGATTGCGCCGTCGGGCCCGACACCGTCCGCAACATCCTGGTCAGCCGCCAGGACATTGACTAGGCCAAAGCCGGTCAGGGCAGGCAGAGCGCGGCGATGCCGGCGGCCACCTCGGCCGGCTGGCGGAGGCTCGCCGGGTTCTCGCCCGGCATGGCGACGGCGCGGAGCCGCGTCGCCACCGGCCCCGGATCGACGAGCTTGACGCGAAGCGGCGTGCTCTCGACCTCCGCCGCCCAGGAGCGGGCCAGATGCGCCTGCCCCGCCTTGCCGAAGCCGTAGAGGCCCCAATAGGCGCGCGGCGCCTCGGCCACCGCATCGGCGAGGAAGACGGCCCGGCCGGCCGGCGCCGCGCGCAGCGGCGGGTCGCAGGTGCGGATCAGCCGCCAGGTCGCGGTGAGGTTCACGGCAACGCTCTGCTGCCAGTCGGGCGGCATGATGTGCGCGACCGGCGTCAGCTTAGCCAGCATCCCGGCGGCATGGACAAGGATGTCGAGACGGCCGAAGCGATGTACGATCGATGGGCCAAGCATGTCGATCTTCTCGGCATCCTTGGCGAGGTCGAGCGGGAAGAGCGTCGCCTGGCCGCCCTCGCCGCGGATGGTGTCGTCCAGCTCCTCCAGCGCGCCCTGGGTGCGGGCGGTGAGCACGCAATGCGCGCCCATCCGCGCCAGCTCCAGCGCCACCGCGGCGCCGATGCCGCGCGAGGCGCCGGTGACGAGGGCGACCGAGCCCTCCAGCGGCCCGGCCATCAGCCGACCTGCAGCAGCGACAGTTGCCGGTCGCTGTTCGCCTGGGCGTCACTCAGCGGGATGGCATAGTCGCCGGTGAAGCAGGCGTCGCAATAGGCCGGATTCGCGGTGTCGCGGCCGGGCTTGCCCAGCGCCCGGTAGAGGCCGTCGAGGGAGATGTAGGCGAGGCTGTCGACGCCGATGATCTTCGCCATCTGCTCGAGGTCGTGCGTGGCCGCGAGCAGCTTGCCGCGCTCCGGCGTGTCGATGCCGTAGTAGCAGCTATGGGTCGTGGGCGGGGAGGAGATGCGCATGTGCACCTCGCTCGCGCCGGCGGCGCGGACCATCTCCACGATCTTCTTGCTGGTGGTGCCGCGGACGATGCTGTCGTCGACGAGGATGACGCGCTTGCCCTCCAGCATCGGTCGGTTGGCGCTGTGCTTCAGCTTCACGCCGAGATGGCGGATCTGGTCGGTCGGCTCGATGAAGGTGCGGCCGACATAGTGGTTGCGGATGATGCCGAGCTCGAAGGGGATGCCGCTCTCGACCGCGTAACCCATTGCCGCGGGCACGCCGCTGTCGGGCACCGGGACGACGACATCCGCCTCGACGCCGCTCTCGCGCGCCAGCTCGGCGCCGATGCGCTTGCGGGTCTCGTAGACCGGGGTGCCCTCCACCACCGAATCGGGCCGGGCGAAGTAGATGTACTCGAAGATGCAGAAGCGGTCGGGCTGCTTGGCGAAGGGCTTGATGCTGTGCACGCCCTTGTCGTCGATGATGATGATCTCGCCGGCATCGATGTCGCGGACGAATTCGGCGCCGACGATGTCGAGGGCGCAGGTCTCGCTGCACAGCACCCAGGAGGTCGGCACCCCCTCGGTGCCGCCCATCCGGCCGAGGACGAGGGGGCGGACGCCGAAGACGTCCCGCGCGCCGATCAGCGCGCCGTCATGCAGGGCGACGAGGCTGTAGGCGCCCTGGACCTGGCGCAGCGCGTCGATCAGCCGGTCCACCACCGTCGAGTAGAGGCTGATGGCGATGAGGTGGATGAAGACCTCGCTGTCGGTCGTGCTCTGGAACAGGCAGCCGCGGTTCACCAGGCTGCGGCGGAGCGCCAGCGCGTTGGTCAGGTTGCCGTTGTGCGCGACGGCGAAGCCGCCGAAGGCGAAGTCGGCATAGAGCGGCTGGACGTTGCGCAGCGCCGTCTCGCCGGTCGTGGCATAGCGGTTGTGGCCGACCGCGGCGCGGCCGCGCAGCGAGGCCATGATCTTGGCGTCCGAGAAGGTGTCGCCGACCAGGCCTCGGCCCCGATGGGCATGGAAGATCCCGCCCTCGTCGAGGCTGACGATGCCGGCCGCCTCCTGCCCGCGATGCTGCAGCGCGTGCAGGCCAAGCGCCGTGAGCGCCGCCGCGTCATTGGTGTTCCAGATGCCAAAGACGCCGCATTCCTCGTGGAATTTGTCGTCATCCGGGGTGGCGAGTGGCAGGGCCTGTTCGGTCATGGGAGGGTCCTCACGTCCGGTTGCGGGCAGGCGGCCGCTCGAAGTCTTCCTGCGTGGGAATGGGGCGGGCCGGTGGGGAGGCCACGCGGGGGCGGTAGTCGGCGGGGAGCTGGGCTGCGAGCCATTGCGCGCCGTCGATCACCAGGGGCAGGGAGCGGGCCTCCCGCACCGGTTCCGGCCAGCGCTCGGTCGCGGGCAGCACCATGCCGCCGAGGATATAGGCCAGGATCACAAGAAAGGCACCCCGGGCGATGCCGAAAAGCATTCCCAACGCCCGGTCGGTACCGCCGAGGACGGAATTCTGCACGAGGCGCGCGATCGAGGCGATGATCACCTTCAGCACGATCAGCACGACGAGGAACACGCCGCCGGTCGCCAGCGCATCGGCGAGCCAGGGCGGGTCGACCGTGCCCTGGAGCAGGGGCGCGATGGAAGGGCGCAGGACGAGGGCCAGGGCCGCGGCGCCGATCCAGGCCCCGACCCCCAGCACCTCCTGCACCAGTCCGCGCAGAAAAGCGAGCACCGCCGAAACGGCCAGCACCGCCAGGACCACAGCATCGACCCAGGTCATCGTGTCGGGGATATAGCGATGGGGGGTGGGGGTGTCCACGCGCACCAGCGGTAGGGCTGGGCCGCGCAGGGCACGGGTGTGGCCGAATTACCCGGCCTTGGCCTGCTCCTTCCGCACCGAGCGTCCGGCGAAGGGCGCGACCAGGTCGGCGAGGTGGCCGATCTCGGTGAGGCGGAGGCCGTCCGGCGCGCTCGGGGTGCGGCCGCCGCGGGCGACTCGGCGGGGCAGGACGGAGGCGGCGAAGCCGAGCTTCTGCGCCTCGCGCAGCCGGGCTTCGGCCTGCGACACCTGGCGGACTTCGCCGGACAGGCCGACCTCGCCGAAATACACGGTCTCCGGGTCTGTCGGGCGGTCGGTGGCCGCCGACACCAGGGCGGCCGCGACGGCGAGGTCGGCGGCGGGCTCGGCGATGCGCAAGCCCCCGGCGATGTTGAGGTACACGTCGTTCATGCCGAGGGTCATGCCGCAGCGGGCCTCGAGCACTGCCATCAGCATGGCGAGCCGCCCCGAATCCCACCCGACCACCTGCCGCCGCGGGCTGCCGCCGGCCGAGGGCGCGAGCAGGGCCTGTACCTCCACCAGCACCGGCCGCGTCCCCTCGATTCCGGCGAAGACCGCGGAGCCGGAGACGTTGCCGCGCCGCTCGGCGAGGAAGAGGGCGGAGGGGTTCGGCACCTCGACCAGGCCGCGCTCGGTCATCTCGAAGACGCCGATCTCGTCGGTCGCGCCGAAGCGGTTCTTCACCGCGCGGAGGATGCGGAACTGGTGGCCGCGGTCGCCCTCGAAATAGAGCGTGGCATCGACCATGTGCTCCAGCACCCGCGGGCCGGCGAGCGTGCCCTCCTTGGTCACATGGCCGACCAGGACAAGGGCGAAGCCGCGGGTCTTGGCCAGGCGGATCAGCTCGGCGGCGCAGGCGCGGACCTGGGCGACGGTGCCGGGCGCGGAATCGAGGGCGTCGAGCCAGAGCGTCTGGATCGAGTCGATCACCACCAGCGCGGCGTCCTGCTCCTGCTCCAGGCTGGCGACGATGTCGCGCAGCGCGGTGGCGGCGGCGAGCGCCAGCGGCGCCGTCTCGAGGCCGAGCCGGAGCGCGCGGAGGCGGACCTGCTCCACCGCCTCCTCCCCGCTGACATAGAGGGCACGGTGTCCGGCCGCCGCGATGCGGGCCGCGGCCTGGAGCAGGATCGTCGATTTGCCGATGCCCGGGTCGCCGCCGACCAGCACGGCGGAGGCGGGGACGATGCCGCCGCCGAGAACGCGGTCGAGCTCGGGCAGCCCGGTCGGGATGCGCGGCGGGGGGGCGGAACTGCCCTGGAGGCTGACGAATTCGACGCGCCGCCCGCCCGCCACCTTGGCCGCCGGGCCGGGGCCGCGGGCAGAGGCCGGGGCTTCCTCATGCAAGGTGTTCCACTCGCCGCAGGCATCGCAGCGGCCCTGCCATTTCGGGTGGACGGCACCACAGGCCTGGCAGACATAGCGGGCGCGGTCCTTGGCCAAGCGGCCACCTCCATTGGCACGAAACAGGAACATGGAGCAGCGCCGCCCCTGGCGCAAGCCTGGACCGCGACGTCCGGCCGGCGCAGGCTGCGGGCATGAGCAGCAGCCCCCTCCCCTTCCCCATCCATGTCTGCGGCATCGAGGAGCTGGACGGCCATTGCGCTACCGGCGTCAGCCACGTGCTCTCCATCCTCGACCCGGAGCGGGCCGAGCCGGAGGCCTTCGGCAGCTTCGGTGAGCATGCGCGGCTGGAGCTGCGCTTTCATGACGTCATCGAGGAACAGCCGGGCCAGGTGGCGCCGGGGCCGGAGCAGGTGGCGGAGATCCTCGATTTCGGCCGCGGTCTCACGGCAGAGCGGACCGCGCGGCTGCTGGTGCATTGCCATGTCGGCATCTCCCGCTCAACGGCGGCAATGAGCCTGATCCTCGCCCAGGCCCGGCCGGAGGCGAGCGCCGAGGAGGTGCTGCGCAGCATCCTCGCCATCCGCGACAAGACCTGGCCCAACCTGCGGATGCTCGAGCTCGGCGATGCGATGCTCGGCCGCGGCGGGGCGCTGCCGCGGGCGGCGGCGGCGATCTACCGGCATCAGCTCGTCATCCGCCCGCATCTGGCCGATGTGATGCGCAAGGCCGGGCGCGGGCGGGAGGTGGATGCGGCGGAGGCCCTGGCCTAGCCGCACCGACCATGATCCGCGAATACCCGGTCGCGGGTCATGGTCCGGCTCGGCGCCATGCCGCGCGAGCCACGCCCCCGGTCGCTGCAGCCTCCGGCGATCGTGCTGCAGCCCCGCCTGCAGCGCGATCCATGCTGCCCCATCCTGCCGTCCGGGGAGACATGCGCGATTTCCCTGGATCGCGCGAATACCGAAACAGTATCATCCGGCTCGGAACTCATTTTCAGGTCGTTACACAATGGATGATCGGCATTACCAGGGTCGCCATGGCATGGCAGAACCCATCGGCGGTGCCCCGGCGCTGCCGGGCTTCACCCGGATGAGCGAGGCGGAGGCCTACAACCTCAACCTCTTCGTAGCGCCGGAGCGGCTGCAGAGGTCGCGCCGCATGCTGGCGGCCGGCCTGTTCCGCCTCGACCCAAACGAGGACAGGGGGCCGAGCAACGACAACCGCGCCTGAGCGGCGCGGCCCGGCCGTCAGAAATCCGGGTCGGAATAGTGCTCGGGCGGGGCGAGGCCGCTGATGCGGTCCGCCAGGATGCCGCGGAAGCAGGGGCGCGACTTCATCCGCGCATACCAGTCGCGCGTCGCCTCGCTCAGCTCCCACTTCACGTCGCCGATATAGTCGAGCGTCGAGAGCTGCGCCGCGGCGGCGAAATCGGCGAGGCTGATCTGCGAGCCGGCCAGCCAGGCGCGGTTCTCGGCCAGGTCGCCGATGTATTCCATGTGCATCTTCATGTTCTGGTAGCCGGCCCGCATGGCGGCGGCATCCGGGTTGCCGCGGCCGAGGAGGCGCTTCAGCTGCTTCTCGTAGAGCAGGTTGCGAGTGACCTCGGTGTGGAATTTATGGTCGAACCAGGCGATCAGCCGGCGCACCTCGGCCCGCTCGCCGAGTGTCCGGCCGAAGAGCGGCATGTCCGGATAGGCTTCGTCCAGATACTCGCAGATGGCGTAGCTGTCAGCGATGGTGAAGCCGTTCTCCTCCTGCAGTACGGGCACGGTGCAGGCCGGGTTCATCGCCAGGAAATCCGGCCGCCTCTCCCAGACCCGCTCCACGCGGAGCTCGAAGGGGATGCGCTTCTCCGCCAGGGCCAGGCGGACCTTTCGGGAAAAGGGCGAGAGCGGGATGTGATACAGGGTTCGCACGGCAGGGGCTTATGGCACCCGCGCCGCCACAGCGGAAGGCGTTCCGCAGCTCCCGCTGGGAAGCGGGTTGGATTCGGCGTAACAATGTCCCCGACAGGGAGGACGCGCGCCATGACGCTCACGGTCTCGATCGCCGAAATGGCGGTGTTCCAGCGGCTGAGCCGGGCCAGCGGCCGGGCGGAGCCGGAGGACATCCGCTTCGCCGGGCAGAGCGATATCGGCGCGGAGGACGTGGCGACCTTCCGCGAGGCGACGCGGCGCCTCGGCCTGCTGATCATCATGCGCTGCCCGAAGCGGGGCGCCGTTGCCTTCCAGGGCGTGGTGCCGCCGAAGCGCTGGGCGGACGGGCATGACAGCGCCGGCAACCCGGTGAAATCGGGCGAGAGCGGCCTCGGCGTCCATCCGGAGCGCGGCAACATCTTCGTCTCCGACTACGACATGATGAGCCTCTGGGCACGGAAGCCGGAGGGCGGCTACCGCAAGCTCTTCGCCTCCGCCCTGATCTCCGGCGCCGAGCGCGGCCGGTGGACGAAGGAGGCGATGGATGCGGTGCGGCTGCTGAATGCCGGGCTCCAGAGCAAGCTCCAGCACGGCGCGCAGGACGACTTCACCCCGCCGCATGGCCACCAGCACCCCGGGGTGAAGCCGGACACCCGCTTCGCCGCCTTCCGCGAGGGCGAGGCGGCCTATCTGGCCGGCATGGCGGCCTGCAAGGCCTATTACGGCCAATGGGGCCTCTACTGGCCCTACAACAACGAGGGCCGGTTCACCCGGGCACTGCGCCCCGCGGGCTGAGGGCGGCCTATTCGGCCGCCACCGCCGCCTCGTCCTGCATCGGCACCGGCAGGTACTTCGCGTATTCCTTCGGCACGACCTGCCAGAAGCGGCCGCGCTCCGTCTCCCAGTCGTTCAGCAGCCGGGCGGCGAGGCGGCTGCCCGTCTCCGCCACATGCCGGCCGATGAGCACCTGGAGATGCGCCTCCCAATGGTTGGAGGCGAGGCGCGACCAGAGCAGCGTGTCCGGGTTGACGCGGCGCTCGAAGCTCTCCTCCGGGTCGTAGATGAAGGCCATGCCGCCGGTGAAGCCGGCGCCGAAATTGTCGCCGACCGCGCCGAGGATGACGACGGTGCCGCCGGTCATGTACTCGCAGCCATTGGCGCCGCACCCCTCGACTACCGTCGTTGCCCCGCTGTTGCGGACGGCGAAGCGCTCCCCCGCCTGGCCCGCGGCGAAGAGCTCGCCCGCCGTCGCGCCGTAGAGGCAGGTGTTGCCGATGATGGTGTTCTCGTTCCAGACGAGGCCCGAGGACGGCGCCGGCCGCACGACGATGGCGGCGCCGGAGAGGCCCTTGCCGACATAGTCATTGGCATCGCCCAGCACCTCGAGCTTGAGGCCGCGCACGGCGAAGGCGCCTAGCGACTGGCCGGCCGTGCCGCGCAGCCGGACCGTCAGATGGCCCCGCTGCAGCCCGGTCATCCCGAATTTTCGCACGATCTTGCTGCTGATCTTGGTGCCGATCGCGCGGTGCGTGTTCCGGATGTTGTACTGCAGCTGCATCTTCTCGCCGCGCTCGAAGAGCGAGGCGGCGTCGCGGATCATGTCCGCGTCCAGCGTCTCCGGCACCTCGTTGCGGCCCTCGAGGGTGCAGTAGCTCGGGTGGCCGCCGGCATCGGCCTGGACCAGCAACGGGTTCAGGTCGAGGTCGTCGAGATCCTCGGAGCCGCGGCTGACCTGCTTGAGGAGGTCGGTGCGGCCGATGACATCGGTCAGCTTGCGGAACCCGAGCGAGGCGAGGATCTCGCGCACCTCCTCCGCCACGAAGGAGAAGAGGTTGATCACCTTCTCCGGGCTGCCGGTGAACTTCTTCCGCAGCGTCTCGTCCTGGGTACAGACGCCGACCGGGCAGGTGTTGCTGTGGCACTGCCGGACCATGATGCAGCCCATCGCCACCAGCGAGGCGGTGCCGATGCCGAATTCCTCGGCGCCGAGCATGGCGGCGATGACGACGTCGCGCCCGGTCTTGATGCCGCCATCCGTCCTGAGCTTCACCCGGTGGCGCAGCCGGTTGAGCTGCAGCACCTGATGCGTCTCGGAGAGGCCCATCTCCCAGGGCAGGCCGGCATACTTGATCGACGAGACGGGCGAGGCGCCGGTGCCGCCGGAATGGCCGGAGACCAGGATCGCATCCGCCTTCGCCTTGGCCACGCCGGCGGCGATGGTGCCGATGCCGGAGCGGCTGACCAGCTTCACGCAGACCGTCGCTTCCGGGTTGATCTGCTTCAGGTCGTAGATGAGCTGCGCCAGGTCCTCGATCGAGTAGATGTCGTGATGCGGCGGCGGCGAGATGAGCGTGACGCCCGGCGTCGCATGGCGCAGCCTGGCGATGATGCTGCTGACCTTGAAGCCGGGCAGCTGGCCGCCCTCGCCGGGCTTCGCGCCCTGCGCAACCTTGATCTCGATCTCGCGGCAGTTGTTGAGATACTCCGCCGTCACGCCGAAGCGGCCGGAGGCGATCTGCTTGATGGCGCTGTTGGCATTGTCGCCATTGGCGCGTGGGCGGGCACGCTCGGGGTCCTCGCCGCCCTCGCCGCTGTCGGACCTGGCGCCGATGCGGTTCATGGCGATCGAGAGCGTCTCATGCGCCTCCGGGCTGAGGGCGCCGAGCGAGATGCCGGGGGCGACCAGGCGCTTCCGGATCTCGGTGATGCTCTCCACCTCCTCGAGCGGCACGGCGCTGCGGCCCTCGATGCGGAAGTCGAGCAGGTCCCGCAGGGCGACGGGGGCCTGGCGCCGCACCGCCTCCGAGTAGCGCTTGAACTTGGTGTAGCTGTCGGTCTCCACCGCCTCCTGCAGCGTGTGGATCAGGCCGCCGTCGAAGGCATGGCTCTCGCCGCGCAGCCGCCGCTTGTAGAGGCCGCCGACGGGCAGCGTGATGACCTCGGCGTCCCAGGCGCGGCGGTGCAGCGCCAGCACGCGCCGGGCGATGCCCTGGAGGCCGATGCCGGAGATGCGGCTCGGCACGCCCGGGAAGAATTCGGCGACGAGCGCGCGGGAGAGGCCGATCGCCTCGAAATTCATGCCCCCGCGATAGCTGCTGATGACCGAGATGCCCATCTTGGACATGATCTTCAGCAGGCCCTTGTCGACGGCCTTCTTGTAGTGGGCGACGCACTCCTCGAAGGAGACATTGCCGAAGAGGCCGCGGCGGTGCCGGTCGGCGATGCTCTCCTGCGCGAGGTAGGCGTTGACCGTCGTCGCGCCGGCGCCGATCAGCACGGCGAAGTAGTGGACGTCGACGCATTCCGAGCTGCGGACATTGAGGCTGGTGAAGGTACGGAGCGAATGCTTCACCAGATGCGTGTGCACGCCGCCGACGGCGAGGATCATCGGGATGGGCGCGCGGCCCGCCGACTGCGCCTCGTCGGTCAGGATCACATGGGCGCAGCCGGAGCGCACGCCCTCCTCCGCCTCGCGGCGGATGCGGTCGATGGCGCGGCGAAGGCCGGCCGCGCCCTCATCGGCGGCGAAGGTGCAGTCCACCTCGCAGGCGGTCGCGCCCATGTAGCCGCGCATGGCCGCGAATTCGGCATTGGACAGCACCGGGCTGTCCAGCATAAGCATGTCGCATTGCGTCGGGTCCTCGTCGAGGATGTTCCCGAGATTGCCGAGGCGCGTCTTCAGCGTCATCACCCGCGTCTCGCGCAGGCTGTCGATGGGCGGGTTGGTGACCTGGCTGAAGGTCTGGCGGAAATAGTGGTGCAGGCCGCGATACTGGCCCGACAGCACGGCGATCGGCGTGTCGTCGCCCATGCTGCCGACGGCCTCGGCGCTGTCCTCGACCATCGGGTGGAGGATGGTCTCCAGCTCCTCCAGCGTGTAGCCGACCGCGAGCTGGCGGCGCCTCAGCTCCTCGCCCTGGAAGGCGACGGGCTCGCCGGCGCCGGCGCGGACGATGCCGTCGATGCGGGTTGTGCGCTCCGTCCACTTGCCGAAGGGATGGCGGGCCGAGAGCTCGTCCTTCAGCTCGGCATCGCGGTAGAAGCGGCCGGCCTCGAGGTCGACGCCGATGCACTGGCCGGGGCCGACCCGGCCCTTGGCGGCGATGGCGTCCTCCGAGACCTTCACCATGCCCGTCTCGGAGCCGACGATCAGCAGCCCGTCCACCGTCCGGGTGTAGCGCAGCGGGCGGAGGCCGTTGCGGTCGAGCCCGGCGATGACCCAGCGGCCATCCGTCGCGGCGATGGCGGCCGGGCCGTCCCAGGGCTCCATCACGGCGTTGCAGTAAAGGAAGAACTCGCGGTGGGCCTGCGGCATCGTCGCGTTGTTGGTGATGCTCTCCGGGATCAGCATCGACTTCGCCATGGGCGCGTCGCGGCCGCCGCGGACCAGCAGCTCGAAGACGTTGTCGAGCGTCGCCGTGTCGGAGCCGCCAGCCTGGACGACCGGCTTGATGTCCTCGAGATGCGCATCGAGCAGCGGGTGGGAGAGCCGCGTCTCGTGGCTCTTCATCCAGTTGGCGTTGCCGTGCAACGTGTTGATCTCGCCGTTATGGGCGAGGGTGCGGAAGGGCTGGGCCAGCTTCCAGGTCGGGAAGGTGTTGGTGGAATAGCGCTGGTGGTAGATGGCGAAGCGCGAGGCGAAGCGCGGATCGCTGAGGTCCGGGTAGAACTCCGTCAGGTGCTCGGCGAGGAACATCCCCTTGTAGATCAGCGAGCGGCAGGAGAGCGAGCAGAGGTAAAGCTCGGCGATCTGCGCCGCGATGGCCTGCTTCTCGATCCGGCGGCGGATGACGTAGAGGTCCCGCTCGCAGGTCGCCTCGTCGCGCAGCTCCGGGTCGTAGATCAGGATCTGCTCGATCTCGGGCCGCGTCGCATTGGCCTTCTCGCCGATGCAGCCGACGCCGATCGGCACCTGGCGCCAGGAATAGATGGCGTAGCCGGCCGAGAGGATCTCCGTCTCGACGATCTGGCGGCAGCGCTCCTGCGCGCTCAGATCGCTCTTCGGCAGGAAGATCATGCCGACGGCGATGCGGCCCGGGCGAAGCCGGTCGCCGCCGCGCTGCACCACCTCGGCGAAGAAGTCCTGCGGGATCTCGATATGGATGCCGGCGCCGTCGCCGGTCTTGCCGTCGGCATCGACGGCGCCGCGGTGCCAGACGGCCTTCAGCGCATCGATGCCGGCCTGCACCACCTTGCGCGAGGGCTTGCCGTCGAGCGCTGCGACCAGGCCGACGCCGCAGGCATCGTGCTCGGTGGTGTCGACATGCGCCTCGTCGCGGAGGCGGGCGGCGCTCGCCTGGTAGGCGCGGGCGAAGTCGGATCCGGTCTCGGTCATCGCTCTCACTCCGCCGCGGTGGCGAGGGCGCTCGCCTTCTGCGTGACATAAGCCTCGATCTGGTCGGCGGCGTCGCGCCCGTCGCGGATCGCCCAGACGACGAGGGAGGCGCCGCGGACGATGTCGCCGCCGGCGAAGACGCCGGGCAGCGCCGTCATCATCGTGCGGTGGTCGACCTTCAGCGTGCCCCAGCGCGTCACGGCCAGCGCCGGCTCGTTGAACATCGCCGGCAGGTCCTCGGCATCGAAGCCGAGCGCCTTGATGGCGAGGTCGCAGGGCACGGCGAACTCGCTGCCGGGGATGGCGGCGACCTGCTGCCGCCCCGTCGCATCCGGCAGGCCGAGATGCATGCGCGTCGCCTGCACCGCCTCCACCTTGCCGGCGCCGATGAAGGCGTCGGGGGCGGCGAGCCAGGTGAAGGTCACGCCCTCCTCCTCGGCATTCTTCACCTCGCGCATCGAGCCCGGCATGTTCGCCTTGTCGCGGCGGTAGAGGCAGGTGACGGCCGAGGCGCCCTGGCGGATGGCGGTGCGGACGCAATCCATCGCCGTGTCGCCGCCGCCCAGCACGACCACGCGCTTGCCCTTCGCGTTCAGCGCACCGGAAGCGAAGGCAGGGACGTCGTCGCCGAGGTTGTCGCGGTTGGAGGCCGTCAGGTAGTCGAGCGCCGGCACGATTCCGGGGAGGTCGCTGCCCGGCACGTCGATGTCGCGCGCCTTGTAGACGCCGGTGGCGATGAAGACGGCGTCGTGCTTCGCCCGCAACTCGTCGATGGTGATGTCGGTGCCGACCGCGACATTCAGGTGGAAGTGGATGCCACCCGCCTCGAACTGCTTCCAGCGGCGCAGCACCACCTCCTTCTCCAGCTTGAAGTTGGGGATGCCGTAGATCATCAGCCCGCCGACGCGGTCGTAGCGGTCGTAGACATGCACCTGCCAGCCGCGGCTGCGCAGCCGCTCGGCGGTGGCGAGGCCCGCCGGGCCGGCGCCGATGATGCCGATGCTGTGCGGCTTCTCCTGGCGCGGGCTCGGCGGCTTCACCCAGCCATTCGCCCAGGCGGTGTCGTTGATGTATTTCTCGACGGCGCCGATGGTAACAGCCTCGAAGCCCTTCTCGATGACGCAATTGCCCTCGCAGAGCCGGTCCTGCGGGCAGATGCGGCCACAGATCTCGGGGAAGGTGTTGGTCGCCGAGTTGACCTCATGCGCCTCCTCCAGCCGCCCCTCCGCTGTCAGCTTCAGCCAGTCGGGGATGTTCTGGTTGAGCGGGCAGTGGATGGAGCAGAAGGGCACGCCGCACTGGCTGCAGCGGCTGGCCTGGGCCGAGGCGGCCTCGGCGGCGAACTCCCGGTAGATCTCGCCAAAGTCGGAACGGCGGGCGGCGATGTCGCGCTTTTCCGGCTGCGCCTGGGAAAGGCGCACGAATTGCAGCATCCGTTCGGCCATGGCGGCGTCCCCGCTTTCTCGATCAAGGGCAGTGCAGGCGCGCAGCGCCGCAGCCGCCTCGGCTGATGACAGGCGCAGCTTTAGGGCGCCCCAAGCCGTGGCGCGAGTCTTTTTTGGCCGAAAGGTCAGCCAAGCTGACCTTATTCCGGTGAAACCAAGCCGCCTGGCAGGATTTGCGAAACCTTCGCCGTGTCAGTAGGTCCGATTCGGATCTTTCAGCCGACCGGCAGTGGCCGGCGCCCGCCGCCGGTGCGGAAGCGGCGCAGATAGCCGGGCACCACGGACTCGATCGACTTGGGGGTGATGTCGAGATCGGCGAGGCCCGGCATCTCCGGTGCCGCGACATTGTCACGTTGCAGCATGAGCAACTGGTCCTCGGTCAGCGGTGGGTTCGGCAGGTAGCGGCCGACCGCGACCTGCAGCTTCACCAGCCCCTCCGGCAGCTCGACCAGCGGACGCCTGTGGCCGGTGGTGTCGAGGATGAAGCGCAGCAGCTCGCGGAAGGTGAGCACGCGCGGCCCGGCCAGCTCATAGGTCTTGCCGAGGGCATCCTCGCGCTCGCCGGCAGCGATCACCGCATCCGCGACATCGCCGACATAGACGGGCTGGAACCGCGTCTTGCCCGCGACCACCGGCATCACCGGCAGCATCCGGGCGAGGCCGGCGAAGCGGTTGAAGAACTGGTCCTCCGGCCCGAAGACGATGGAGGGGCGAAGGATCGTCGCCTGCGGGAAGGCGGCGCGGACGGCCGCCTCGCCCTCCGCCTTGCTGCGGCCGTAGCGGCTCGGGCTCGCGGCATCGGCGCCGATCGCCGAGACATGGACCAGCCGCACCACCCCGCCGGCCGCGGCCAGCCGCGCGACCCGCTCCGCGCCCTCCGCCTGCACGCGCTGGAAGTCGCCGGAGGCGCGCTCCGCCAGGATGCCGACAAGGTTGACGACGAGGTCCGCCCCGGCGATGGCGCGGGCGAGCTGGCCCTCATCGCCGAGATTGGCGGCGAGCGGCACGATCTGCCCGACCATCCCCTGCGTCTGCAGGAAGCTTGCCCGCGCCGGGTCCCGCCCCGCGACGCGCACCACCCAGCCACGCGCCGCCAGCCGCTGCACCACATAGCGGCCGATGAAGCCGGCCCCGCCGAAGACGGTAGCGACCTGACGAATGGTGGACTGACGCATGCGGAAGCGCTCCAACTGGACGGCGGCCGGACCATAGGTCCGCCGCGGTGCAACGCCAAGCGGCGCGGCAAAGCCGCTTGACGCCGGGCGCGGGGCCTTCTATTTGCGCGCTCCCGGCGGAAATCCACCGCCGGCTCCGCAGCCTGTGCCCAGGTGGTGGAATTGGTAGACGCGCTGGCTTCAGGTGCCAGTGACCGCAAGGTCGTGAAGGTTCGAGTCCTTTCCTGGGCACCATTCCCCGCCACGGGGACCGCGCATTGGGCACGACCCTCTTCTCCCCTCAGCCGGCCGGCCGCGGCAACGCTGCCGCCAGGAGCCCCGCCGTGATCCGCCTGCACCGCCATGACCTGCCCGATGGGCTCGATTTCGGCAGCATGGTCGCCATCGACACGGAGACGATGGGGCTCAACCCGCACCGCGACCGGCTCTGCCTGGTGCAGCTCTCCTCAGGCGACGGCAATGCGGAGCTGGTGCAGATCATCCCGGAGAGCCTCGGCGGCCGCGGCGCCGATTGCCCGAACCTCAGGCGGCTGCTGGAGGATCCGGCGGTCACCAAGCTTTTCCACTTCGCCCGCTTCGACTGCGCGGCGCTGCACCAGCATCTGGGCGTGACGGTGGCGCCGGTGATCTGCACCAAGGTCGCCGCCAAGCTGGTCCGTACCTTCACCGACCGGCATGGGCTGAAGGACCTTTGCAAGGAGCTGCTCGGGGTCGAGATCTCGAAGCAGCAGCAGAGCTCGGACTGGGGCGCGCCGGAGCTGTCGTCGGAGCAGCTGGCCTATGCGGCCTCCGACGTGCTGCACCTTCATGCGCTCTGGGCGAAGCTTGAGGGGCTGCTGCGGCGCGAGGGGCGGCTGGATCTGGCGGAGGCTTGCTTCCGCTTCCTGCCGGCGCGGGGGGCTTTGGACCTCCTTGGCTATGCCGAGCCGGATATCTTCGCGCATTGATTGCTCGCCGTATTTGCAACGACTAACCGGTTGTCAAGGCCGAACCGGGCTTTTGGCACGATTCTTGTCCGTCATTGCCTGATGCGTTGACCCCTGGGCCTCGGCAGCCCATAGATGGGGTGTGCAGATGCGAACAACCATTCCAGGGCCGTGCCCTTTCGGGCAGCAGGCGGGCCCGTGAAGCCCGACCGGCCCACCCCGGCCCGGCCCTTGGCTGTGCGCGTGCCGCTCCCGGCCGACCGCGCCATGCTGCCGCTCTCGCGCGAGCGCCGCAGCTTCAGCCAGGGGCAGATGGCGCGCCGCCGCTTCTTCGTCCGCTGGAGCAAGCGGCTGCTTCCGGCGCTCGCCCTTGCGCTGCTCGCGCTGGTGGTGTTCTGGCCCGAGATCGAGGGCAACGAGGATCGCTCCCGCGTCAGCTTCCGCCGGATGGTGATGCCGCGGGCGGAGGGGCTCCGGGTGGTCAACCCGCGCTACCAGGGGATCGACGAGCTGAGCAGGCCCTTCACCGTCACTGCCCGCGCCGGCCAGCAGCCGGGGGCGGAGCAGGTGCTCGACCTCGACGAGCCGCGGGCGGACATCCTCCTCTCCGACGGCGCCTGGGTCTACCTGCAGGCCCATGGCGGGCGGTTCGACCGCGCCGCCAACCATCTCGACCTCAGGGGCGAGGTGACGATCTACCACGACAGCGGCCTGATGATGGTGACCGAGACGGCAGCGGTCGAGACCGAGGCCGGCACCGCCAGCGGCGATGATCCGGTAGCCGCCCAGGGCAGCTTCGGCACCATCACCTCGGACGGCTTCCGCATCCGCGAGCGCGGCGCCGTCGTGGTCTTCACCGGCCACGCCCATGCCGTGCTGGAGGGCGGCCGGCGATGAGGCATTGGCTGCTCGCCGCCCTGCTGGCGCTGCCCATGCACGCCATGGCCCAGGGCATCGACCTGTCCCAGGGCGGGCCGGTGGATGTCACCGCCTCGGACGGCATCGAATGGCGCCAGGCCGAGCAGGTGGTCATCGCCCGCGGCAATGCCCGCGCCATCCGCGGCAATGTCACCGTCTATGCCGACCGGCTGCTGGCCCGCTACCGGCCCCAGGCACGCCCGGGCGAGGCGCAGTCCCGCGCGGTGCAGCCCGCGGCGGCGGCCGGCAGCCCGGACCAGGCACTCGGCGGCGGCGCCAACGAGATCTGGCGCCTCGAGGCGGAGGGCAATGTCCGCATCGTCACCGAGACCGACACCGCCCGCGGCGACCGCGCCGTCTACGACATCGACCAGGCGGTGCTGGTGCTGACCGGGCGGGGCGACCTCTCCCTCACCACGCCGAGCCAGGTCATCACGGCCAAGGACAGCCTGGAATACTGGTCGGCGCGGAAGATGGCCGTCGCGCGCGGCAATGCCGTGGTGGTCGACAGTGCCGAGGGCGGGCGCCGGATCACCGGCGATACCCTCGTCTCCTACATGCTGGACGGGTTGGGACAGGCCAATGCCGCGCCCGCGCTCCCCCCGGTTGCGGCGAAGCCGGGCGAGAGGCCGGTACCCGGCCAGGGCAAGGTCGACCGCGTCGAGGCCTTCGGCAATGTCGAGATCCGCACCGCGACGGATGTCGTGCGCGGCGATCGCGGCGTCTACAGCGCGGCGACGGGCATGGCGCGGCTGCTCGGCAATGTGCGGATCACCCGCACCGACAACCAGATCAACGGGCAGGAAGCGATCGTGAACCTCCGCACCAATGTGGCGCGGCTGGTCTCGGCGCCGGGCGCCCGGGTGCAGGGGCTGATCATGCCGAACCAGGACGCGGAGCGATCCGGCGACCAGGCCCCTGGCCGCGGCGCCTCGCCCCAACCCGCCACGCCGGAGCGCCGCAGCCGATGAACCAGACGATGCTTCCCGTCGAAGCCGGCGGCCCCAAGCTCCGCGCCATCGAGGGCGAGGGCGGGCTGGTGGCGACCGGGCTCGGCAAGCGGTACCGGAAGCGCCCGGTGGTGCGGAACGTCTCGATCAACCTGAAGCGCGGCGAGGCGGTCGGGCTGCTCGGGCCGAACGGCGCCGGCAAGACGACGACCTTCTACATGATCACCGGCCTCGTCCAGCCGGATGAGGGGAAGGTCGTCATGGACGGCCATGACGTGACGATGCTGCCGATGTACCGCCGCGCCCGGCTCGGCCTCGGCTACCTGCCGCAGGAGGCCTCGATCTTCCGCGGCCTCTCGGTGGAGGACAACATCCGCGCCGCGCTCGAGGTGGTGGAGCCGGTGCGCGACCGGCGCGAGCAGATGCTCGATGCGCTGCTCGCCGAATTCGGCATCGCCCATCTGCGGCGGGCGCCGGCGCTGGCGCTCTCGGGCGGCGAGCGGCGGCGCTGCGAGATCGCCCGGGCCCTTGCGACGCACCCCGCCTACATCCTGCTCGACGAGCCGTTGGCCGGCATCGACCCGATCGCGGTCGGCGAGATCCGCGACCTGGTGAAGCACCTGAAGAACCGCGGCATCGGCGTGCTCATCACCGACCACAATGTGCGCGAGACGCTCGAGATCATCGACCGGGCCTATATCCTCCACGACGGCCAGGTGCTGATGGAGGGGCTGCCGCACGACATCGTCGCGCATGAGGGCGTGCGGCGGGTCTATCTCGGCGAAAGGTTCAGCCTCTAGTTCATGCGGCACGGCATCGCCTCGCCCCCTTCGGCCGGACGGAGCGCCTGAGCATGTCGCTGGCGCCTCGCCTCGACCTGCGCCAGTCGCAGTCGCTGGTGATGACGCCGCAGCTGCGGCAGGCCATCAAGCTCCTGCAATCCTCCAACCTCGAGGTGTCCGCCTTCGTCGAGGAGGAGCTGGAGCGCAACCCGCTGCTGGAGCGGGACGAGCGCACCCTGGCCGGCCCCGATTCCGGCCACAGGGTCGATACCTCCCCCATCGTCGCCGAGGGCGCCGACAGCCATGCCGCCGCCGTCTCCGACACGCTGCCGAGCGAGGCGACCGGGCCGCTCGATGCCGAATGGGACAATGTCTATGACGCCGGCGGCGGCTATGAATCCCCCTATGGCCGCGGCGGCCGCGCCGATTTCGGCGAGGATCTCTCCGGCATCGAGGATCTGGCCGCCGGCGCGCGGAGCCTCCGCGAGCATCTCGGCGAACAGGTCCGCATCGCCTTCCACAATCCGCGGGAGCGGCTGATCGCGGCCCAGCTCCTTGCCCTCGTCGACCCCGCCGGGCGGCTGGCGGTGGAGGACGCGCAGATCGCCGCCGCCCTCGGCTGCCAGGAAGCCGAGATCGCCAATGTCCGCGGCCGCATGCAGCGCTTCGACCCGGTCGGCATGTTCTGCCGCAGCCTCGCCGAATGCCTGGCCGTGCAGCTCGCCGAGCGCAACCGGCTGGACCCGGCGATGCAGGCGTTGCTCGACAATCTCGACCTGATGGCGCGGCGCGACCGGGCAGCGCTGATGGTTGTCTGCGGCGTCGACGCCGAGGACCTGACCGAGATGATGGCCGAGCTCCGCCGCCTCGACCCGAAGCCAGGGGCCAGTTTCGACGCCGCCCCGGCCCCCGCCCTCGTCCCTGACGTGCTGATGCGCCGCGCGCCGGATGGCGGCTGGTTGCTGGAGCTCAACTCGGAGACCCTGCCGCGGGTGCTGGTCAACCGCGGCTTCCATGCCCGCTGCCAGGTCGGCTCGCGCAACAAGGAGGAGAAGGCCTTCCTCGCCGAGCGGCTGCAGAGCGCCAACTGGCTGCTGAAGAGCCTGGAGCAGCGGGCCAATACCATCCTCAAGGTGGCGAGCGAGATCGTCCGCCGGCAGGACGGGTTCTTCCGCCACGGCGTCGAGTATCTCCGCCCGCTCATCCTGCGCGACGTTGCGGAGGAGGTGCAGATGCACGAGAGCACCGTCTCCCGCGTCACCGCCAACAAGTACATCGCGACGCCGCGCGGCACCTTCGAGCTGAAATATTTCTTCACCACCGCCATCGCCGGGACGATGGCCGGCGAGAGCCACAGCGCCGAGGCGGTGCGGCACCGCATCCGCGCCATGATCGAGGCGGAGGATGCGGAGGCCATCCTGTCGGACGACGCGATCGTCGATCGGCTTAGGCAGGAAGGCGTAGACATCGCCAGGCGAACGGTGGCCAAATACAGGGAAGCGTTGCGCATCCCATCATCCGTGCAACGCAAGCGGGAGAAGGCCGTCCCGGCCTGATCCTGCCGCGGGGCGCATCCCGCGCCCCCGGCCCCTGCCGGGCGGCCCTTCCGATCGAACGGAAGGGGGTCTGTCCACATGCACATCACCGTCGCAGGCAAGCAGGTCGAGACCGGCGAGGCGCTGAAGGCGCATGTCCGGGACGGGCTCGCGGTCATCGCCCGCAAGTATTTCGACCATGCGCTGGAGGCGAACGTCACCTTCCGCCGCGACGCCAAGGGCCGGATGGGGGCCTTCTTCGCCTGCGACATCAACCTCAAGGCCGGCCGCAACCTCTTCATGCGCGGCGAGGGCGAGGGGGTGGATGCGCACAAGGCCTTCGAGGTCGCGGCCGAGCATGTGGCCAAGCGCCTCCGCCGCTACCGCCGGCGGGTGAACGACCATGCGCGCAGCCTCGCCGAGGACCGGCCGGTCGAGGCGGCGACGCAATACGTGCTGCAGGCCGAGCCGGAGGAGGCCGAGGAGGAGGCGGAGCCGAAGGGCGAGCACAGCCCGATCATCGCCGAGCAGCCGACCGACATCGCCCGGCTCACGGTGAGCGAGGCGGTGATGCGGCTCGACCTCACCCAGGCGCCGGTGCTGATGTTCCGCAACAGCGGCTCCGGCGCGCTGGCCGTGGTCTATCGGCGCCCGGATGGCTGCGTCGGCTGGATCGACGCGCAGGCGGTCTGAAGGCGCCGGGGCCCCGGGCCGGCCGGCCCGGGGCTGCCGCGCTCAGTGGACGCGGACGGCGGCCAGCTCGTGCTGCTCGATGGCCGCGATCGCGAGCTCCGCGGTCGGCGCGGCGCCGATCGGGGTGCCGTCGGCGGCATGGATCGACATGGCCTTCACGCCATTCACCACGACCGGGCGGATATAGGCGATCTCCTGCACGCCGAAGCTCGCCCAGTCCTGCACGGACAGCTCACGGAGGGCGAGGGCAGCCTGGTTCGCATCGCCCGAACCGTTGGAAAACTGATCGTTCTTCATCGCACTCTCTCCTTTCGGCATGGCCCCATCCGGGCATCCATGCGCAACGGCGCCCGTGCCGGGGCTCAGCCCCGGCTGGCACGCCCCTCGACAACGGGCAGTGACGCCCCGTTGACCGTTCGTGTCTCAACGCTGCGGGAGCCCGGCCCGTTCGGCGCACTTCCCTGCGAAGCGCCATCGCGGCCCCCGCTGCCGTTGATCTGGATGGTCCTGACCCGCACCTCCGGCTGCGGCCGCTGCAGGTCGACATGCAGCAGCCCGTTGTCGAGCCAGGCGCCCTCCACCTCGATCCCCTCGGCCAGCACGAAGGCGCGCTGGAACTGCCGGGCGGCTATGCCGCGGTGGAGGAAGATCCGCCCCTCCGAGTCGTCGCGTTGCCGGCCGCGGATGACGAGCTGGTTGTCCTCCTGCGTGATCTGCAGGTCCTCCATCGCGAAGCCCGCGACGGCGAGGGTGATCCGCAAGCGGTTCTCGGCGGTCTGCTCGATATTGTAGGGCGGATAGCCGTCGGCATTCTTGGCGACGCGGTCGAGCATCTGCTCGAGATGGTCGAAGCCGAGGAAGAGCGGCGAGCCGAAAACCGATGGACGCGACAAGAGCAGAGCCTCCTCATCCGGAGCGGGGCAGGCGGCCGGGCCCGAAGCACCCGGCTGCGTCATGGATTTTGTCAATGGCAGGGCCGGTTGCAAGGGGGGATCACGGGGGCTACATCGCCCGCTCCCATGTCCAGCACCGATCCTGTCCTTCTGCCGATCCTGCTCGTCCCCGACCCCCGGCTGCGCGCCAAGGCACGCCCGGTCGGGATGGGCGATGCCGATGCCATCCGGGCGCTGGCGCCCCGGATGCTGGACGCGATGTACAAGGCGCCCGGCATCGGCCTCGCCGCCCCGCAGGTGGGGGAGCTGCTGCGGCTGGTCGTCGTCGACCTCCAGCCGGAGGACAAGCCGGCGCCGATCGTGCTGGTGAACCCGGAGATCGTCGCCGCCAGCACCGAGCTTTCGACCAGGGAGGAGGGCTGCCTCTCCCTCCCCGGCCAGTATGCCGATGTCACGCGCCCGGCGCGGGTGAAGCTGCGCTACCTGGACCTCGGGGGGGCGAAGCGCGAGATCGAGGCGGAGGGGCTGCTGGCGACCTGCCTGCAGCATGAGGTCGACCATCTCGACGGCGTGCTCTTCGTCGACCACCTCTCCGCCCTGAAGCGGAACATGCTGCTGCGCAAGCTGGCGAAGGACCTGAAGGCGCGGGGCCGGCCGTGAGGCTCGCCTTCATGGGCAGCCCGGATTTCGCCGTGCCGGCACTCCGGGCGCTGCACGGGGCGGGGCACGAGATCGCGGCGGTCTACTGCCAGCCGCCACGCCCGGCAGGGCGGGGGCAGAAGGAACAGCCCTGCCCGGTGCATCGCGCGGCGCTGGAGCTCGGCCTCCCGGTCCGGACGCCGGCGCGGCTCAGGAAGGATGCGGCCGAGCATGCCGCCTTCGCCGCGCTCGGGCTGGAGGCGGCGGTCGTCGCCGCCTACGGGCTGATCCTGCCCCGCCCGATGCTGGAGGCGCCGCGGCGCGGCTGCCTCAACATCCATGCCTCGCTGCTGCCGCGCTGGCGCGGCGCGGCGCCGATCCAGGCCGCGATCCTCGCCGGCGATGCCGAGAGCGGCGTCACCATCATGCAGATGGAGGAAGGGCTGGATACCGGCCCGATGCTGCTGAGGGGCACGGTGCCGCTCGGCCCGCGCAGCACGACGCCGGAGCTGCATGACGCGCTGTCGGCCATGGGCGCGCGGCTGGTGCTGGAGGCGCTCGACCGGTCGCCGCCCGCCATCCCGCAGCCGGAGCAGGGCGCGACCTATGCGCCGAAGCTCAGCAAGGCGGATGCGCCGCTCGACTGGCGCCTGGCCGCTGCCACGCTCGACCGCCGGGTGCGGGCGCTGAATCCCTGGCCGGGCACCGCCTTCACCCATTCCGGCGAGGCGATCCGCGTGCTCGCCGCCGAACCCGCCGAGGGCGCCGGCCCGCCCGGCACGGTTCTGGACGACGCCGCGCTCGTCGCCTGCGGCGAGGGCGCGCTGCGCCTGACCCGCCTGCAGCGCCCGGGACGCGGGCCGCTCGCCGCGCTGGAATTCCTCCGCGGCTTCCCGCTGCCGCCCGGTACGGTACTGGGATAGGGCGGCTCCCATTCGCATGGCTCACGGCCCCCGTTCCGGCGGCTTTGCGGCGCGAGCGATCCGCCCCTCCCGGGCATCGCCGCCCGTCCGGAAACTACCCTGATGCCCCTTTACGCCTTGACGCTCGAGTATGACGGCGGCCCCTTCGTCGGCTGGCAGCGCCAGGGCAGCGGCCTCTCCGTCCAGCAGGTGCTGGAGGAGGCGGGCGCCGTGCTCGACGGCGGCGCCATGCCGCTCGCCATCGCCGCCGGGCGCACCGATGCCGGCGTCCACGCCGAGGGCCAGGTGGCGCAGCTCGCCCTCGCGCGGGAATTGGCGCCGGAACGGCTGCGCGAGGCGCTCAATTTCCACATGAAGCCGCACCCGCTGGTGGTGGTGCGGGCCGCGCTGGCGCCGGAGGGCTGGAATGCCCGCTTCTCCGCGGTGCGGCGCGGCTATCGCTTCCGCATCCTCAACCGCCGCGCCCGGCCGGCGCTGGAGGCGGGGCGGGTCTGGCATGTGCCGGTGCCGCTCGACGCCGGGGCGATGCATGCGGCGGCGCAGGGGCTGCTCGGGCGCCATGACTTCTCCGCCTACCGCGCCGCCGCCTGCCAGGCGAAGACCCCGGTGCGGACGCTGGAGCGGCTGGACGTCATGCGCCAGGGCGACGAGGTGGTGATCCTCGCCGAGGCGCGCAGCTTCCTGCATCACCAGATCCGCAACCTGGCGGGCACGCTGCTGGAAGTCGGCCTCGGCAAGCGCGGGGTGGACTGGCCGCGCCGCGTGCTGGAGAGCCGGGACCGCGCCCGGGCCGGGCAGACGGCGCCGCCGGAGGGGCTGGCCTTCCTCTTCGTCCGCTATGCCGAGGAGATCGGCTGGACCTAGCCCCCGCTCAGCCGCCCGACGATCCCGCCGACCGCCAGCCCCAGCGCCAGGTCGAGCACCACGAAGGCCACCGCCATCCCGCCCGGGATGCGCAGCGCGCTCCGCGCCGCGAACCATTCGAGCCAGAGCGCATAGCCGATCCCCGCCAGCCCCAGCCCATGCGCCAGCAGCGGCGGCAGGCCGAGCTCCGTCGGCACGGTGACCGCCATCATCACCAGGTACTGCACGACATTCGTCCAGTTCCAGGCGGCGAGGAAGCGCGGCCATTCCGCCCGCCGCCCCGCCGCCTCCGCCAGCGGCTGGGAGAGCAGGGCGAAGCCGACCCAGGCGCAGGCATAGCCGATCAGCTCCGCCACCACTCCGCGCAGCAGGCCGGGATCCGGCCCGCCCGTCTCCGACCAGGCGAGGAAGCGGAGCGCGAGGAAGGCCGGCAGGCAGATCGCCGCCGCCCAGAAGCTGCGGCCGGCGCCGGCGGCGGAGCCCTCCATCAGCAGCAGCCCATCCACCCGCCCGCGGCCGAGCAGCAGGGCGCCGCGCAGCCCGGCCTCGATGACAAGGCGATGCGGGACGGGGCCGGACGGGTTGGTCAGCCGAGGCTCTCCTCGAGCACGGTGCGATAGAGCGCGGCGAGGCCATGCAGCTCGGCCACCGGCACGCATTCATCGGCCTTGTGCATGGTGCTGCCGACGCCGCCGAGCTCCGCGACCGGGCAGTAGCGCGCGAGGAAGCGCGCATCGGACGTGCCGCCGCCGGTATCGAGCGCGGGCGCCTCGCCGGTCTGCCGCTCCACCGCGCGCTTCAGCGCATCGACGAAGGGGCCGGGCGAGGTCAGGAAGCTCTCGCCCGAGCAGTCGATGCGCATCTCGTAGCGCGCCTCCTCGGCCCGCAGCGCGGCATGCAGGTGCTCGGTGAGGCCGGCGCTGGTGTGCCGGTCGTTGAAGCGGATGTTGAGCATCACCCGCGCCTCGCCGGGGATGACGTTGTTCGCCGCATTGCCGACATCGAAGCCCGTGACCTGCAATGTCGTCGGCTCGAAGAACTCGCTGCCCTGGTCGAGCGGCTCGGCCGTCAGCCGGTGCAGCACGCGGACCAGGCGATGGATCGGGTTGTCGGCACGCTGCGGATAGGCGCTGTGGCCCTGCGTGCCGAAGAGGGTGAGGTACGCCGTCATGCTGCCGCGCCGCCCGACCTTGACGATGTCGCCGAGCCGCGCGCGCGAGGTCGGCTCGCCGACCAGCGCCATGTCGGGGATCTCGCCCCGCGCCGCGAGCCAGTCCAGCACGCGCACGGTGCCATCCTTGGCCGGCCCTTCCTCGTCGCCGGTGATGAGCAGGCTGATGCTGCCGGGCGGGTTGGGGTTGGCCGCGAGATAGTCGGTGAGCCCGGCGACGAAGGCGGCGATCCCGCCCTTCATGTCGCAGGCGCCGCGGCCGTAGAGCACGCCATCACGGACGGTCGCGGCGAAGGGGCCGTCGGTCCAGCCCCCCGCGCCGGGCGGCACCACGTCGGTGTGCCCGGCATAGCAGAAATGCGGCCCCTCCGTGCCGCGGCGGGCGAAGAGGTTCTCCGTCTCGCCGAAGCGCATCCGGTAGCAGGTGAAGCCGAGCGGGCGCAGCGCCGCCTCCAGCACGCCGAGCGCGCCGGCATCGGCGGGCGTCACGCTCGGGCAGCGGATCAGCGCCTGGGCGAGCGGCAGCGGGTCGGTCGGGACGTTGCGCATGGGCGGATCAGTCGCGCAGCAACTCGTTGATGCTGGTCTTGGCGCGCGTCTGCGCATCGACGCGCTTGACGATGACGGCGCAGTAGAGCGAGGGGCCGGGCGAGCCGTCCGGCAGCGGCCGGCCGGGCAGGCTGCCGGGCACCACCACCGAATAGGCCGGGACGCGGCCGACATGCACCTCGCCCGTCGCGCGGTCGATGATCTTGGTGGAGGCGCCGAGGAAGACGCCCATGGACAGCACCGCGCCGCGCTCGACGATGACGCCCTCGGCGACCTCCGAGCGGGCGCCGATGAAGCAGTCGTCCTCGATGACGACGGGGTTGGCCTGCAGCGGCTCCAGCACGCCGCCGATGCCGACGCCGCCGGAGATGTGGCAGTTCCGGCCGATCTGCGCGCAGGAGCCGACGGTCGCCCAGGTATCGACCATGGTGTTGCGGTCGACATAGGCGCCGACATTGACGAAGCTCGGCATCAGCACGACGCCCGGCGCGATATGGGCGGACTTGCGCACCACGGCGCCGGGGACGGCGCGGAAGCCCGCCTCCTTGAAGCGGTTCGGCCCCCAGTCGGCGAATTTCAGCGGCACCTTGTCGAAGGCCCCGGCGGCGGTGTCCATCGGCGCCGAATCGGTGAGGCGGAAGGACAGCAGCACGGCCTGCTTCAGCCACTGGTTCACCCGCCAGCCGCCGCCCTCGCCGTCCGGCTCGGCGACGCGTGCCTGGCCGGCATCCAGCGCCTCGAGCGCGGCCATGACCACGTCGCGGTCCTCGCCGCGCGTCGCCGAGGAGACGGTGTCGCGGCGTTCCCAGAGGGATTCGATCGGGGCCTGGAGGGCGGAGAGGGTCATCGGCGAGGGTCCCTGGGAGGAAGGCGGGCGGACCATGCCGATGCGGGCGCGCGAATGTCAACGCGGGCCGGTCTTAACCCGGCGTTCAGCCGCTTCGGGGCATGCTGCCGCGCATGGACCCGGCCGATCCCGCTCCCCCGCTCGCCCGTGCCGGGATACCTGGCGCCCTGCTGGAGTCCCGGCAGCGGTGGCAGGACTTCGCCGGCCTCGCCGCGGATCTCGCCTTCGAGACGGATGCGGCGGGGCACCTCGCCTTCCTTTGGCCGGAGGGGGTGCTCGGGGCGCCGGCGGCATCCCTGCTCGGCCAGCCGGCCCGCCGCCTGCTGCTGCATCCGGAGCCGGACCCCTTCCTCACCCGCCAGCCGGCGCGCGGCCTCCGGGCCTGGTTCGCCCGGCCGGGGAAGGAGGCCGCCTGCTTCAGCCTCGCATTGGCGCCGCTCTCGGATGCCGCCGGGCGCTTCGCCGGGCTGCGCGGCATCGGCCGGGATGTCACCGCCAATCTTCAGGAGACGGAGGCACAGGCCGCCGCCCTGCGCCGCGCCAAGGCGTTGGAGACGCTGGTGCGCCGGGTGCGCCGCCAGGTGCTGGCGCCACGCATGCTGACCTCGACGCTGGAAGCCCTGGGCCCGGCCCTTGGCTGCTCCAGCGCCGCCGTGCTGGAGATCGGCGCGAACGGGCAGATCAGGACGCTCCACCGGCATGGCGCCGAGCCCGCCGCGCTCTTCACTGCCCTCGCTCCGATGCTGGAGGTGATCGTCCCCGCCTTCGGCACCGGCCCGGCGGGCGAGCCGCTGGCGCTGCTGCCGCATCCCCATCGCGTCATCCCGCGCCATGCGCTGCTCGCCTGGCGCCAGGCCGGGGCCCGGCCCTTCGACGAGGATGACGCGCATCTGCTCGCGGCCGCCGCCGACCTGCTCTTCGTCGCCCTCGGCAACCAGTTGCTTCAGCAGGAGCTGGAGGTCCAGGCCCGGACCGACGGGCTGACCGGCCTGCTGAACCGCCGCGCCTTCCTCGAGGACCTCAACCGCCGGCTCGACCGGATGGGCATGGCGCCAAAGGCCGAGGAGCGCGGCGCGCTGCTCTTCCTCGACCTCGACAATTTCAAGCCGCTGAACGACCGCATGGGCCATGAAGCGGGCGATTCCGCGCTGATCGCGGTCGGCCGGTTGCTGCGCGACATCGTCCGCCCGACCGACCTGGTGGCCCGGCTCGGCGGCGATGAATTCGCCGCCTGGCTCGAAGGCGCCGACAGCGCCGCAGCCGCCATGCGGGCGGAGACGATCTGCCGCACCGCCGTCACCGTCCTGCCTGGGCTGGTTCCCGGCTTCGCCCTGCCGCTGACCTTCAGCATCGGTATCGCCATGCGGGCGGTCGATGGCTCCGACACGCCGGACAGCCTGATCGCCCGGGCGGATACCGCCATGTATGCGGCGAAGCGGCATGGCCGGAATGGCTGGCGCCTGGCGCCCGGGCCGATGGAGGGGTGATGGGCCGCCAGTCTTCCTACGAGGCGGCGAAGCGCCTTGCCCAGGATGGAGCCGAGGTGGAGCGGAGGGCAGTCGCCACCCTGCCCGGCACCCCGCCGGAGCTGCTCTACTACCTGGCCGGCGATGGCAGCGCCGCGGTGCGGAGCGCGGTCGCCGGCAATGCCGCGGCCCCCGCGCAGGCGGACCGGCTGCTGGCCGGCGATGCGGACCCGGCGGTCCGCGCCATGCTGGGGCGGAAGCTGGCGCCCCGCGCCGCCGCGCTCGCCATCGCGGAGGACAAGCTCGGCGCGATCGCCTGGCAGGCGCTCTGCAGCCTCGCCGAGGACACCGCGATGCATGTCCGCGCCGTCATCGCCGAGGAGCTGAAGGCGATGCCGGATGCGCCACACGACCTCATCCTCCGCCTCGCCGGCGATGTGGCGATGGAAGTGGCGGAGCCGGTGATCCGCCTCTCACCCATGCTAAGCGAGGAGGACCTGCTGGGGCTGGTTGCCGCGCCGCCCGTGCCGGATACGCTGAGCGCCGTGGCCCGCAGGCCGGCGCTCAGCGAGTGCCTCTCCGACGCCATCGCGGCCTCGGCGGATGAGGCGGCGATCGGCGCCCTGCTCGCCAACCCCTCGGCCGCCATCCGCGAGCAGACGCTGGACGGGCTGATCCTCCAGGCGGCGACCCGCATCCGCTGGCAGGAGAGCCTGGTGCGCCGGCCCTCCCTGCCGCCGCGGGCGCAGCGGGCGCTCGCCCTCTGCGTCGCCGGTCACCTGCTGGAGGTGCTGGCCGCGCGGCCGGACCTTGCTCCCGACCTTGCCCGCCGGCTGCAGGACCGGGTGGAGGCCCGGCTGCTCGAAGGTGCAGCGGAGCCGCCGGTGGGCGCGCGCTTCGAGGCGGCGGCCCTTCGCGGCGACCACGCGGCCATGGCCCGCCTCCTGGCGCAGGAAGCCTCCGTCACGCTTCAGTTGGTGGAACAGGCGGTGCGGCTGCGCAGCGCCCGGGCGCTGGTCAGCCTCTGCTGGCAGGCGGGCTTCGGCCTGCGCTGCGCCATGCTGGCCCAGAGCGTGCTCGGCCAGCTCGCTCCGGGCGCGGCTCTGGTGCCGGGGCCGGATGGGGACTGGCCCCTCTCGACCGCCGAGATGCTCTGGCAGATCGAGCTGCTGGCCGAGCCGATGGTCAGGGCGTGACCCGCGCGCCCCTGCATCGTTATGGCTTGATGAGCGTCCCGGCCCCGCTATCGGTGAAGAGCTCGCGCAGCACCGCATGCGGCACGCGGCCGTCGAGGATGACGGCGCCCTTCACGCCGCGCTCGATGGCGTAGATGCAGGTCTCGACCTTCGGGATCATGCCGGCGGAGATCCAGCCGGCGGCGATGCCGGCCTGCACCTCGGCCACCGTCATCTCGGGGATGAGCTGCCTGTCAGGCCCGAGCACGCCGCGCACATCGGTCAGCATCAGCAGTCGCTCGGCGCCAAGCGCGCCGGCGATGGCGCCCGCCACCGTGTCGGCATTGATGTTGTAGGTCTGCCCATCCTCACCGACGCCGACCGGGGCGACGACCGGGACGATATCGGCGCCGATGAGCAGCCGCAGCACCTTGGTGTCGACCCAAGCCGGCTCGCCGACGAAACCGAGGTCCAGCACCTGCTCGATATGGGAGCCGGGGTCGCGCACCGTCCGCAGGAGCTTGCGCGCCGTGACCAGCCCACCATCCTTGCCGGAGATGCCGACGGCAAGCGCCCCTGCCCGGGTGATCGCCTCCGCCACCTGCTTGTTGACCGGCCCGGCCAGGACCATCTCGACCACGTCGAGCATCGCCTCGTCGGTGACGCGCAGGCCCTGGATGAAGGTGGACTGCACGTTCAGCCGCTTCAGCATGGCGTTGATCTGCGGCCCGCCGCCATGCACCACGACGGGGTTCACGCCCACCTGCTCCAGCAGCGCGATGTCGCGGCCGAAGCGCAGCGCCGTCTCCTCCTCGCCCATGGCGTGGCCGCCATACTTCACGACGATGATCTGGTCGTCGTAGCGCTTCAGGAAGGGCAGAGCGCCGGCCAGGATCTTCATCGGGTCGGGCGTGTCGTCGGTCATCGGCCGGGGCTCTCCGGTGCTGGCGGCCGGGCTGTAGGGGGGCGGCCGCAGCCGGTCAAGCGGTGCGCGCGAGAGAGGCCATCTCGGCCCGCATTTCGGGAATCCCCTCCCCCGTCCGGCTGCTGGTCACGAGCACCAGCGGGTGGCCGGCGGTCTCGCCGCGGGCCAGCGCCTCAGCCTCGGCAAGGCGCTGCTTCAGCCACCAGGGCTTGGCGTCATCGGCCTTGGTGAGGACGATCTGGAAGGGCACGGCCGCCTCGGTCAGCAGGCTCATCGCCACCCGGTCGCCGGCCTTGGTCTCGATCCGCGCATCGAGCAGCAGCAGGACGCGCCGCAGGGTGGGCCGGCCGCGCAGGAAGTCGAACATCAGCCCCTGCCAGTCGGCCTTCACGCTCTTCGACGCTTGGGCATAGCCATAGCCCGGCATGTCGACCAGGGTGAGCTGGTCGCCGAGGTTGAAGAAGTTGAGCTGCTTGGTCCGCCCCGGCGTGTGCGAGACGCGGGCCAGCGCATTCTGCCCGGTCAGCGCGTTCACCAGCGAGGACTTGCCGACATTGGATCGCCCGCAGAAGGCGATCTCCGGCCCCTCGGCGGGCGGCAGCTGGTCGATCTTTTGCGAGGCGTAGAAGAAGGTGCAGGGCTTGGTGAAGAGCTGCCGCCCCGCCTCGATCAGCGCGGCGCGCTCCGCCTCGGTCTTCGCCTCGCTGAGGCCGCCCGCCAGGATGGCGGCGTTGGCGGGGAGCGTGTGCTCCGCCATCAGCCCTTCTTCGCCACGGCCGGAACGGCGAGGCCCGGCTTGCCGCCCCGCTTCGTCTCCAGCGCCATGATGTAGCGCTGCTGCAGGATGGAGAGCAGGTTGTTCCAGGACCAGTAGATGACCAGGCCGGCCGGGAAGCTCGCCAGCATGAAGGTGAAGATCACCGGCATCCACTGGAAGATCTTGGCCTGGATCGGGTCCGGCGGCTGCGGGTTCAGCTTCTGCTGGAAGTACATCGTGGCGCCCATGATCAGCGCCCAGGCCGGCATGTGCAGGTAGTGCGTCAGCTCCATCGGGTCGTAGGGGAGGAGCCCGAACAGGTTGAACAGGTTGGTCGGATCGGGCGCCGAGAGGTCCTTGATCCAGCCGAAGAAGGGCGCGTGCCGCATCTCGATGGTGACGAAGAGCACCTTGTAGAGCGCGAAGAAGACCGGGATCTGGATCAGGATGGGCAGGCAGCCGGAGGCCGGGTTGATCTTCTCGGTCCGGTAGAGCGCCATCATCTCGGACTGGGCCTTGGCCGGGTCCTCCTTATGCCGCTCGCGGATCTCCTGCATCTTCGGGCCGAGGATCTTCATCCGGCTCATCGACTTGTAGGCCTTGTTGGCCAGCGGGAAGAAGGCCGCCTTCAGCGCCAGGGTGAAGACCAGGATGGCGACGCCGAAGTTGCCGAAGATGGTGAAGAGCCAGTCCAGCGCGTAGAAGAAGGGCTTGGTCAGGAAGTAGAACCAGCCGAAATCCACCGCTTTGTCGAAATCCGGGATGCCGAGCCGCTCGCCGTAGCTGTCGAGCAGCCGCACCTCCTTGGCGCCGGCGAAGAGACGGATGCCGTTGGTGCCGGTGGCGCCGGGGGCGACGCTTTGCGGCGCCATGGGGCTGAAATCGACCTGCCAGCGGTCCTCCGGCCCGCGCGGGCCGGGCTCCGTCGTGTGGCGATAGGCGGCGCGGTGGCGCTGCGCCGGGTCGACCGGCGAGAGGGCGGTCAGCCAGTACTTGTCGGTGATGCCCGCCCAGCCGGCGCCGGTCTCCTGCTCGAGGGCAATGCCGTTGCGCTTGGCCGCCTCGCTCTTGGCATCGCTGTAGGTCTCCTCCCGCAGCCGCCCATCGAGCACGCCGACGAAGCCCTCATGCAGGATGTAGAAGCCCTGGGTCGGCGGCGTGCTCTCGCGGCGGATGCGTGACCAGGGCAGCACCTGCACCGGCTCGGCGCCGTTGTTGCGCACGCGCTGCTCGGCGGTGAGCATGTAATTCTCGTCGAGCGAGAGCGCGATCTCGAAGACCTGGCCCCCGCCATTGTCCCAGCGCAGCGTCACCGGCGAGGCCGGCGTCAGCGCGCTGCCCTCGGCCGTCCAGTCGGTGTCGCTGGCCGGGACGCGGGTGCGGCCGTCCGCCGCGGTCCAGCCCCATTGCGCGAAATAGGGCGCGCCGCCCTCGCGCGGCGCCAGCAGCCGGACGAGCGACGAATTCTGGTCGACCGTCTCGCGGTAGCCGCGCAGCACCAGGTCATCCAGCCGGGCGCCGCGGAGGGAGAGCGTGCCCTGCACGCGTGGCCCCTCGACGGGCAGGCGCGCGGCGGGCGTCGTCGGCGTGCCGGAGGCGGGCGAGGCATCGGTCGGCGCGCGGAGCGGCCCGGCCGGGCCGGGCGTCGGCGCCGGCTGCTGCGCCTCGGCCGCCTGCTGCTGCTGCACGCGTTGCGCCTCCCGCGCCGGGCGGTTCAGGGCATCGAATGCCAGCAGGATGCCGATCGAGATGGCGATCGCCACGAAGAGGCGCTTCTGGTCCATGGAAAAGCTTCAGCCTCTCGGCAAGGTCGGGGGCGGCACCGGGTCGTAGCCGCCCGGATGCCAGGGGTTGCAGCGGAGGACGCGCCCCGTGGCCAGCCAGGCGCCGCGCAGCGCGCCATGGGTGCCGAGCGCCTCCAGCGCATAATCGCTGCAGGAGGGATAGAAGCGGCAGTTGCAGCCGAGGACCGGCCGCAGGGTCCATTGATAGGCGAGGACGGCGCCCTTCAGCGCGGTGCCGGCGACGCTCATTCGGGCAGCACGCCGGCCTGGCGAAGGGCGCCCCGCAGATCGGAGAGCAGCTTGTCCCAGGGGCGGGCGCCGGTCCCTTCGCGGGCGACAAGCACCAGATCCCAGCCCGGCGGCGGGGCCTCGCCCAGGGCCAGGCTTGCCAGGGTCAGCCGGGCCGCCTCCCGCAGCCGGCGCTTGGCGCGGTTGCGGGCGACGGCATTGCCGATCTTCTTGGTGGCGGTGAAGCCGAGGCGCAGCCCTCCCTCGGGCTGCGGCAGGGCCTGCAGCACCAGGGAGGGGCGCGCAGCCTTCCGGCCCCGGCCTGCGACCCGGAGGAACTCGCGGCGCCTGGTCAGCCGGGGAAGGCGGCCCGGCATGCGGCATTCCCCCCGCGGCCCGTCAGGCGCTGAGCTTGGCGCGGCCCTTGGCGCGGCGGTTGGCCAGCACCTTGCGGCCGCCGACGGTCGCCATGCGGGTGCGGAAGCCATGACGGCGCTTCCGGACGAGCTTGGAGGGCTGGTAGGTACGCTTCACGATCGATCTCCGAACAGGCTGTGTCCGTCATTGCGCGGACGGCCGGCGACCCTGCGGCTGGGTCCCGGCGAAGGCGGGCAGGTATAGGGAGGGGATGGGGGCGCCGTCAATCGCGGGCGGCGCTCTGGCGCTGCAGGGCGCGCTGGCGTAACCCCGGCCCTCCAACCTCTCTCCTGGGCAAGGGGTAGCGCATGCCGGATTTCGACGTGGTTGTCATCGGCGCCGGCGCGGCCGGGCTGTCGGTCGCGTCCATCTCGGCCGGGCTCGGCCTCAGGGTCGCGCTGATCGAGCGGGGGCGGATGGGCGGCGACTGTCTCAACTACGGCTGCGTTCCCTCCAAGGCGCTGCTCGCGGCCGCCCATGCCGCCGCCTCGGCCCGGCAGGCGGGGCGCTTCGGCATCCGCCTGCCTGCGCCGGAGATCGACTGGGCCGGGGTGCGCGCCCATGTCCAGGGCGCCATCGCCCGCATCGCGCCGAATGACAGCGTCGCCCGCTTCCGCGGCATGGGCGTCGAGGTGATCGAGGCCTCGGCGCATTTCACCGCACCCGACACCATCGGGGCGGGGGGGCGCAGCCTCACCTTCCGCCGCGCCGTCATCGCCGCCGGCAGCAGCGCCATCGTGCCGGACCTCCCCGGCCTCGACGGCGTGCCCTGGCTGACCAACGAGACGCTCTTCGACCTGGAGGAGCCGCCGGGCCACCTGCTGATTCTCGGCGGCGGGCCGATCGGCCTCGAGATGGCGCAGGCCCATGCCCGGCTCGGCTGCCTCGTCACCGTGATCGAGCGGGGGCCGCGGATCGCCAGCCGCGAGGATCCCGAGCTGGCCGAGGGCCTCAAGGCCGCGCTGATCCGCGACGGCGTCGAATTCCGCGAGGGATCGAAGGTCACGCGGGTCGAGCAGCTCGAGCCGGACAGCCTCGCCGCCCAAGCCGGCGTCGTCGCCGTGCTCGAGGATGGCAGCCGGATCGCGGGCACGCATCTGCTGCTCGCCATCGGCCGGGCGCCGCGCCTCGCCGGGCTCGACCTGGTGACGGCGGGTGTCGAGGCCGGGCCGCGCGGAATCGTGACCGGGCCGGATCTTCGCTCCGTCTCCAACAAGCGGGTCTGGGCCGTGGGCGACATCGCCGACCCGCAAGGGATCGGCCCGCGCGCCTTCACCCATGTGGCGAGCCAGCATGCCGGCATCCTCGTCCGCTCGATGCTGTTCCGCCTGCCCTTCACCAAGGTGAGCTACGCCGCCCTCCCCCGCGTCACTTATACGGACCCGGAGCTGGTGCAGATCGGCCTGACCGAGGCGGAGGCGCGGGAGGCGGGCCATGAGGAGCTCGGCATCTTCCGCTGGCCGGTGGCGGAGAATGACCGGGCCGTGGCGGAGGGGCTGACGGATGGCCTCGTCAAGCTGGTGGTCGGCAAGGGCGGGCGGCTGCTCGGCGCCGGGGTGCTGGCGCCGCATGCCGGGGAGATGGCCGGGATGTTCGGGCTGATGATCGGCCGCCGCCTGCCGCTCTCGGCACTCGCCGGCATGGTCCTCCCCTACCCCACCCTCGCCGAGGCGGCGAAGCGCGCCGCCGGCGATTATTACGCGCCGAAGCTTCTCTCACCCTTCACGAAACGTCTGGTCGGCTTGCTGAAACATCTGCCTTAGGCATTCATGCCGCCACCGGGCAACAGGAGCTCACACCATGGATCAGGTTCTCGCGGGACGCACCGCCCTCGTCACCGGCAGCACCAGTGGCATCGGCCTTGGCATCGCCAGGATCTATGCCGAGGCCGGGGCGCGCGTGATGCTGAACGGCTTCGGCAAGCCGGAGGAGATCGCCCAGGCCCGCGCCGAGATCGGCGCCCTGCAGGGCGGCGGGGACGCGGCCTATTCGGCGGCCGACCTCTCGAAGCCCGAAGCGGTGCGGCAGATGGTCGCCGAGGCCGAGGCGGCGCTCGGCAAGGTCGACATCCTGGTCAACAATGCCGGCATCCAGTTCGTCGCCCCGATCGACGAATTCCCGGACGACAGGTTCGACGCGATCATCGCCATCAACTTCGCCTCCAACTTCCACGCCATCAAGGCGGTGCTGCCGGGGATGAAGGCGCGCAGCTGGGGGCGGATCGTCAACGTCGCCTCGGCGCATGGCCTGGTCGCCTCGCCCAACAAGGTGGCCTATGTCTCGGCCAAGCATGCGGTGGTCGGCATGACCAAGACCGTGGCGCTCGAGGTCGCCAAGCTGCCGATCACCTGCAACGCCATCTGCCCCGGCTTCGTCCGCACGCCGCTCGCCGAGGCGCAGGTCGGGCCGCTGGCCAAGCAGCACGGCGTCTCGGAGCAGCAGGCGCTCGAGGAGTACCTGCTCGACAAGCAGCCCTCCAAGCGCTGGATCGAAGTGGATGAGGTGGCGCAGATGGCGCTCTACCTGGTCGGCCCGGGCAGCGGCGGGGTGAACGGCGCCGCCCTCTCCATCGATGGCGGCTGGCTGGCGGCCTGATGGACGAGGAGACTCCCGGAGCGGTACCGGCGCCGGCGGTGGCGAAGCCGCCGGCGCTCAAGAAGATCAATCTGGCGCTCCAGGGCGGCGGCACCCATGGTGCCTTCACCTGGGGCGTGCTGGACCGGCTGCTGGAGGACGAGAGGCTGGCGATCGACGGCGTCTCCGGCGCCTCGGCCGGGGCGATCAACGCCGCGGTGCTGGTCCAGGGCCTGGCGGATGGCGGCCGGCAGGGGGCGATCACCGCCCTCGACCGCATGTGGCGCGACGTGGCGGCGCGGCTCGCCGTCAGCCCGCTGCGCAACACGCCCTTCGAGAAGGCGCTCTGGGGCTTCGACCTGACCTATTCCGTCGCCTACCAGACCTTCGAGACGCTGACCCGCGTCTTCTCCCCCTACCAGTTCAATCCTTTCCCGATGGAGTTCAACCCGCTGCGGCAGGTGCTGGACGACAACCTGGACTGGCGGCGGCTGCGGCAGGACCCGAAGGCCGTGCGCCTGTTCATCTCGGCGACCAATGTGCGGACGGGCAAGCCGCGGGTCTTCTCCCGGGCGGAAATCAGCACCGATGTGGTGCTGGCCTCGGCCTGCCTGCCGAATGTCTTCCGCGCCGTCGAGATCGATGGCGAGGCCTTCTGGGACGGCGGCTATGTCGGCAATCCGGCGCTCTGGCCGCTCTATTACGAGCGGGGCGCGCCCGACATCGTGCTGGTGCAGATCAACGCCATCATGCGGGACGAGCTGCCGACCAGCGCCACGGACATCATGAACCGGCTGAACGAGATCAACTTCAATGCCTCGCTGATGGCGGAGATGCGGGCGATCGACTTCGTCCAGCGCCTGCTCGATTCCGGGCGGCTGGAGCAGCCGCGCTACCGCCGCATCTTCCTCCATGTCATCGAGGACGAGGAGCGGATGCGGGAGTTCAAGCTCTCGACCAAGCTCAACGGCGACTGGGAATTCCTCCAGATCCTCCGCCGCTACGGGCGGGAGGCGGCGGACCGGTTCCTTGCGCAGCATTTCGACACGCTCGGCAAGGAAAGCACGCTCGACATCCAGCGCTACCTCTGAGGCTGGAGGAGGACGAGCCGCGCCGGCCGCCCGCGCCGCACCGCGACGACCGCCACCTGCCGGAAGCGCCGGCCGAGCACCACGATGCGGCGCGGGTCGCCGCCGATCAGCAGGTGCCGCTCCTCCCAGCCCCCGGCGCCGCCAACGCCCTCGGCCCGCGGCAGGCGCCGCGCCGCATAGCGCAGCCGGGCGAGCATGCGGTCGTTCCAGCCGCGCGGCATCCTCCGGCTGAAGGGGTTCCAGGCGGTGACGAAAGCCCCCTCCCCCGCGCCGAGCCGCGCAAGCAGCGCATCGACGGCGGCGCTGCGCCGGCCGATGCGGGCGCAGGCGCCAGCGGCCTCATAGGTCGTGCGGCGATAGGCGGCGATCAGCCCGGAGGTCATGCCAGCTGGAAGAGCATGGCCTTCAGGTAGGCGCTCTCCGGCAGCAGGGGATGCACCGGGTGGTCGGGCCCCGCCCCGCCCTGGAAGAGCAGGCGCCCTTCCCGCCCTTGTCCCGCGCGCCCCTGGCGCGACGCCCGCCCGATGCCCCAGATCGCCGCATCGGCGAACTCGCCCGATGCGACATGATGGCTGCAGCTGGCGATGAACAGGAACCCGCCCGGCGCCACCAGCCCCGCCGCCAGCCGGGCCAGCTTGCCATAGGCCCGCAGCGCCGCCGGCTGGTCCTTTCGGCTCTTGGCGAAGGCCGGCGGATCGGCGACCACCATGTCGAAGCGCGTGCCCGCCTGGCCCAACCGCTCCAGCGCCTCCATCGCCTCGCCACGCTCGGCCGTGACGCGCGCCGCGAGCCCGTTCTCCGCCGCGCTCGCCATGGCGAGGTCGAGGGCATGGGCGCTACGATCGAGCAACGTCACTTGCGCCGCGCCGGCCGCGGCGGCGCTGAGGCCGAAGCCGCCGGTATGGCAGAAGGCATCCAGCATCGTCCCGCCGGCGGCGAGGCGCGCGACGCGGGCGCGGTGCTCGCGCTGGTCGAAGAACCAGCCTGTCTTCTGCCCGCCGAGCAGGTCGACGGCGAAGCGGAGGCCGCCCTCCTCGGCATGCACCGGCCCTGCCTCGCCGAGCAGCAGCCGCGTCTCCTGCGCCAGCCCTTCCAACCCGCGCACCGAGGCGTCGTTGCGGGCGACGATGAGGCGCGGGTCCAGCAGGCCCTGCAGCGCCTCCACCAGCGCCGGGGTCAGCGCCTCCATCCCCGCGGTATTGGCCTGCAGCGCCAGCGCATCGCCGTAGCGGTCGATGACGAGGCCGGGCAGCCCATCCGCCTCGGCATGGACCAGGCGGTAATGCGGCGCGTCGAACAGCCGCTCGCGCAGCGCGAGCGCCGCGCCGAGCCGGCCGCGCAGCCAGGCGGCATCGATCGCCGCCTCCGGGTCCCGGTCGAGCCGCCGGGCGGCGATCAGGCTGTGCGGGTTGAACAGCCAGGTTCCCTGGCGCTGGCCGTCATCCCCCTCCAGCCGCACGACGGCGCCGGGCGGCAGCGCCTTCGCCGCCGGCGTCATGGCGATCTCGTTGGAGAAGGCCCAGGGGTGGCCGGTTTTGACCCGGCGGTCGCGGCCGGGCAGCAGGCGGATGAGCGGATGCGGCATGAGGCGGCGGACCATGCCGCCACGGCGGGCGCGAGTCCATGCGGTTTGCCGCCAGACGTGCCCCTTTGGGCATGCCCATGAATCTCACCGGATGGTGCCCTCGCCCGGCCTCCTGCACATCGCCGTCACGACCCCGCATCGGCATTGATTTCCCGGCCGCGGTCACTGCGATGTCGAAAGGCACAGGGGCGGATGCATGGCCGACCGAGCCCGGGAGGCAGAGCCGCTCCCGCCGCACCGGGAGGCCATCATGGAAATCTCGAATTTCGAATTGCTGCTGAAGCCGCAGTCGCCGGCGAACCCGAGCGGGACCATGGCAGTGGACCGGGTCCTGCAGGGATACTTCCTCGAGATCACCAATCTCGAGCCGGTGCCGCTGCGCTACGCGCTTGAGTTTGTCATCTTCCCGCCACCGGCCGGCACGACGGACCGAGAGTTCCGCAGCCTCGCCGGCAACACCCTCTGCATCGTCGATACCGGCGGGACGGATAACCGCTTCGGCACGCTGAACGGGTCGCTGGCCTCCAGTGTCTTCACGCCGCGCTTCCCGGTGCCGAGCCCTTTGCCCTTCCCCGCCGCCGGCGACCGGCTGATCACGGTGCCTGCTGGGGGCACCGCCCTCGTCGCGGTGCTGCCGAGCGCCTTCGGCATGATCGACCCGATTGAGATGACGCCGCTGACCGTGCCGAATTTCGAGGTGCGCGGCTTCGTCCGCATCCGGCTGCCGCCGGTCTTCCGCAACACCTTCCCGTTCTTCACGCGGCAGCTCGACCGCCCGGCCAGGACGCTGCTGACGCCGCAGAACCGGGCGACCTTCCTCAAGGCCGACAACACCATATCCGACCAGACGCAGACCGGCCTGCCTCTGGCCAGCGGCAAGGCGCTGAACGAGATCGTCCCGGAAGCGGGGTTCGTCTTCCCCGTCGCCGCCGGCCTCCGCGGCGAGAGCCAGGCGATGCTCGCCGGCGAGTACCTGCAGAACATCCCGCCGGAACTCCAGGCGGAGATGCTGGCCCTGCTGCTGGCGCGGCTGCCCGAGGATGCGGACCTGCCGGAGCTCAACCGCGCGCTTGCGGCGCTCGAGATTCCGCATACGGTGGAGCGCCGCAAGAAGGCAGCGCAGGCGCGATAGCCCGAGGCTTGCCGAGCGGGGGACCAGCCTTCGCCATGCACGTCGCCCGAGACCCGCCGAGCCTGCGCGACACCCTCACCGGGCTAGGACCCGTCGCGCTGGTGCCGACCATGGGGGCGCTGCATGCCGGGCACCTCTCCCTGCTGGCGGCGGCGCGGCAGGCGGTGGGGCCGGGCGGCGCCGTCGTCGCCTCCATCTTCGTCAACCCGCTGCAGTTCGGGCCGGGCGAGGATCTCGCCCGCTACCCGCGGCAGGAGGAGGCCGACCTGGCGATGCTGCGCGAGGCCGGCTGCGACCTTGCCTGGCTGCCAAGCGTCGAGGCGATGTACCCGCCGGGCCGGGCCACCACGATCCATGTCGAGGGTCCGGCCGAGGGCTGGGAAGGCGCGGCGCGGCCCGGCCATTTCCGCGGCGTCGCCACGGTCTGCGCCAAGCTCTTCCTGCAGACCGGCGCGCAGGTCGCCGCCTTCGGCGAGAAGGACTGGCAGCAGCTCCAGGTGATCCGGCGGATGGTGAGGGACCTCGA
>CADCTD010000091.1:0-1260 GCA_902805545.1 uncultured Craurococcus sp.
GTTGCCCTACGGATCCACAGTGGAGGTGTGTCGACGGCGGCCTCGATCCAACGGCCGAGCGTGCGGCGGCCGAACGCTTTGCCGCACCGGAGCGCGGACGGAACCCGGTCCCGCGCACGCCCGCCTCGCGGGCGAGTCCACGGCCCCTTCCGGTCACCCTCGCGGGGCAGCCTCCGCGTTCCCGTGCCTCAGGATGTTGCCTTCGACGGCGAAGAAGCACAGCAGCCAGAGCGCGGCGTCGAAGCCGTTCAGTGGTTCGCCCGCGGCCGCCCACCACAGCGCCAGGGCGACCAGCCCCGCGTACAGCACGCCCCTGACCGCTTGCCGCGCTCGGTGGGCGCGCAGGTGCGCGGCGCCGTCCGGCGGGGACCGGACATCGACGGCCAGGATCAGCACCACGCCGAGCCACAGGGAGGCATTGGCGAAGTCCAGCCACATCCCCTCGCGCGCGTACCCCGCCCAGGCCAGGACCACGACGGCGTAGCCTACCCCCTGCGCGATCCACAGCGCGGCCGTCTCGCGCGCCGACCTGGGCCTGCCCAGGGTGCCGGTCTCCCGTTCGAGCACGCCGAGCAGCACGAGCCAGCCCAGCGAGTCCAGCGCCTCGACCAGGGTCTCGAAGAGCAGGAACAGGCCGAAGTTCAGGGCCAGCAGCCCGTACACGGACCACTTGAAGGCCCGGAAGCGCAAGGCGTCCACTCCCGTTTGGCGGAGGGTCGCGGGCCGGTCGCCGATCCCCCTCCGGTTCTGCGAGTGGATGACGGGCCTGACGGCCGCCGGGTTCCTCGTCTCCTCCTCGCGTGGCTGCTGCTCCTCTTCGTCCACTGAGCGGCCTTGCCGGTGCCGCTGGCACGGTCGGGCCGGGTTCGGCTTCCGTGCACGGCCAGGAGGAGCCCGTCGCGGCGATCCGCCCCCTGCCCTGCGCGTTGGGGTGGACGCCAGCAGCGACGAGGCCACGCCGATGGACGACGATCTCCGCGGTCACCTGACCGGGATGCTTGCGAGGCTCCGGCCGCTGGTGGACATGGCCGACCGGAGCGGCGTGCCGGGCCAAGTCGCGGCGCGGCTGCGGGCGGCGGCCATGGAGATCGAGGGCGCGCTGGACCCCGGCGCGACCGAACGCCGCGGCGCCGGGGAGCGCGAGCGGGACCGGGACAACATGGAGGCCGTCCGGAGCGGGGAGCGGGAGGGGAGAGGCTGGGGCATCGACGAGGCGTGACGGTCAGGGCGCCGTTCGACGCCGCGTCACCCACCTCTCCG
>CADCTD010000091.1:1270-1650 GCA_902805545.1 uncultured Craurococcus sp.
GGCCTGACGGCCGCCGGGTTCCTCGTCTCCTCCTCGCGTGGCTGCTGCTCCTCTTCGTCCACTGAGCGGCCTTGCCGGTGCCGCTGGCAGGAGGCGACAACACACCCAACATCTGGCGGGAGTTCGGCGCGTGCCCGCTGGCCTTCGCTGAATACCTGCTGATCGGCGTCGGGGGCTGCTGTTCCCGGACAGTCTGCTCAACGATGAGGGCGTGAACCGCGCAGCGTCCGGAGCCGAAACCGGCGTCGGAGCGCCCACTGGACAACACTCGTTGCATGATGTTGCCGCCCAGGCGGGTGCGAATACTGCTGGATGTAAAGCGGCCCGTGATCGGCGCGGCCAGAGAGTCGGCCCCGAGTGACGGGTTTGTGATGGAACCA
>CADCTD010000092.1 GCA_902805545.1 uncultured Craurococcus sp.
CTTCGCTTTTAGGGCAGGCTGGATAGGGTTTTGGCTGCATGGTGGGACCATGCGCTCATCCTGCCCGTCCGGGGTAGGAGCGTTCTTGAACGGCGGCCCCGCAGAAACGCACGGTAAAGGCGCCCGCGAAGTGGTCCTCGCCCTCAACCAACCCGAGGGGTCAGGCGACCTTCCGGGCTCGTGACCGTGCATGTCCGCCACGGACCCACCCTCCGCCTGCGACCCACCGCCCTTGAAGGCGTGCCAAACCGGACGCTCACGTCCGAGCTGTCGCGCATGGGGGGTCTGGGCGGGCGGCGCCTGCGGCGGGCCCTCCGCGTGTTAGAGCGAACCGCAGGAAGGTTGGGACGCCTGCGCCCACATGGGTGGGCGGAGGTGCTGATGGCTGGAGCGTAATCGACGGACCTGCGGAGGCGGGTGCTGGCGGCGATCGAGGCGGGCGAGAGCCCGGACGCGGCGGCCCTGCGCTTCGCGGTGGGGCGCTCGACGGCGTACCGCTGGGTCGCGGCGGCGCGGGACGAAGGGCGGCGCGAAGCCAAGCCGATGGGCGGCGGCCCCGGGCCCGCCATCACGGGTGCGGCCGAGGCGGCGCTGCGGCGCATGCTGGAAGGCAAGAACCACCTGACCCTGGCGGAGTGCCGCGACCGGCTCGCGGCGGAGGCGGGCGTGCGCGTCCACCCCTGGACGGTGGGCCGGGCGCTGCGGCGGATCGGCTGGACGTGAAAGAAGCGGACGCTGCGCGCGGCCGAGCAGGGGCGCGCGGATGTGGCGGCTGCGCACCGGGCTTGGCGGGTGGAGACGGACGGGATCGCGCCGGAGCGGCTGGTGTTCCTCGACGAATGCGGCGTGCTGACCGACATGGCCCGGCTGTGGGGCCGCAGCCCGCGCGGCACACGGGCCTGCGGCACGGTCCCTTGCGGGCACTGGACGCGGCTGACCGTCTTGGGCGCGCTCGGGAGCGGCGGCATGGTGGCCGCCATGGCCGTGGAAGCGGCGACGGACGGCGCCGTGTTACACGCTTGGCTCGACCGGGTTCTGCTGCCCAAGTTGCGACGCACCAAGCCGGACGCGGTGCTGGTGCTGGACAACCTCGGCGCCCACAAGACGCCCGAGGTGCGCGACCTGCTCGACCGCTCGGGCTTCGCCTACCGCTACCTGCCGTCCTACTCGCCGGACATGAACCCGATCGAACCCGCTTGGGCCAAGGTCAAATCCGAACTGCGCCGCGTCGGCGCCCGCACGGCGGAGGCGCTGCACCGGGCGCTCGGTCCCGCCCTCGACAGCGTCACCGCCCGAGACGCGTCAGGCTTCTTCCGCCACGCAGGCTACGGCCGTCCCAAGTGACCCGCGGATTGCTCTAGCTGGAGCCCGAGCGCGGCTGGCGCGTCGAGGTGCCGCGGCCGCGCCACTGCGCGCAGCTCTGGCGGTCCGGCTCGGAAGACGAATTGCGCGGCTTCCAGGTGATCCCGCGCAGAGCGGCCGGGGAGAGCACCTTCGCTCGGCTCGGCCAAGCGCCGCGCCTCGCGCGCGGCTTCGAGCGCCCACCCGAGGTGGGGGAGGCCATGATGCACGCCGCGATGGCGTGCATCATGTTCCGGCGGCTCGCGCCGGCGGCG